>NZ_DASSES010000084.1:0-5025 GCF_035695185.1 Frateuria sp. | reverse complement strand
TGTCGTACCAGTAGAGGACCTTGCGGCCGCCGGCGTCGGTCTTGCCCGTGTTCGTCGAAGTGGTGGACGCGGGCGCCTGGTGGCGGCCCACGACATAGCCGCCGATGAGCAACACCAGCCCCAGCACCGCGATCAATAGTGGAATCAGAAAGCGCTTCATGGCGCGTCCTCCGTGCCGGGCAAGAGGTAGGCGAGCGCCGCCCACAGCCGCGCATGGGCGGCCAGCGCGTCGGCGTAGGCCAGGCGGCGTTCGAGCTCGTCGCGTCGCGCATCCAGCCACGGTTGCAACGCGCCGCCGCCGCGGTAACCGGCCAGCGCGGTCTTGGCGCGATCACGGTCCAGCGGCAGCAAGGTGTCGCGGTAGCGCTGAAGCTGGTCGCCCCAGCCTTGCCAGGCCGCTACGGCGCGCGTCACGGCCTCGCGTTGGGCGCGGCGGGCATCCTCGTGCTCAGCCTGCACCGCGTCCCATTGCGCCTGCTTCGCGCTGATGCCACGGTCTTGTCGGTTGCGGGTGAACAAGGGCAGGCTCACCCCGACCTGCAGCATCACCATGTCCGACAGGCCGGGCGCGCGTTGGCCATAGCTGGCGCTCACGCTCCAGTCCGGGTGCTTGGTGGCACGGGCCTGCTTCAATGCCGCCTGCGCGACCTGCTCGCGCGCCTGCCATGCCTGCATGGGGGCCTGGCGGTCGAGACCTTGCTCCAGTTGCGCCGGCGCCACCGGCAAGTGGTCGAAATCCGGCGACGCAGCGAGCGCGGACACCGGTGCGCCTAGCCAGCGTTGCAGGCCGGCCTGTGCAGCGGCGAGTTCCGCCTCGAGGCCCGCCAGGCGGTTGTCCAGCGAGGCGGCTTCCGCCCGTGCGGCCAGTGCATCGGCCGCGCTGCCCTCGCCGCCACGCAGGCGCGCCTGGGTCAGCTTGACGGCCAGATCGCTCTCTTCGCGAAGGGCGGCAAGGAGGCCTTGCTTCTGCTGGGCTGCCCAGAGCTCGATCCAAGCGTCGGCAATCTGCTCGCGCACGTCCTGCGCGGTGGCGGTGCGCTCAGCCGCAGCAGCGTCGATCTGCGCGTTGGCCAGCTCCCGATCGGCCTCGCGTGCGGCATGCGACGGAATCGCCTGCATTACGCCCGCCGTGCGCATGGTCATCGTGTCCGAGCGGAAGCTGAAGGCGCCGGGCCCGGTGATGGGATAGTTGGACACGCCGAAGGTGAGCGAGGGATCGGGCAGGCGGCCGGCACGCATGGCATCCTCGCGGGCAGCGTTTATCTGGGCGTCGCGGGCGGAGAGCAATGGGGCCTGAGCAACGCCCAGACGAATCGCCTGGGCGAGCGAGACGGGCTCGTCGCCGGCGTAGGAAGGAAAAGCCACCACCCACACGAGGGCGATGGCCAGACCCGATGCCATGCGGCGTCGGGCAAAAGGCAGGCACACCATGGAAAGACACTCCCAATGATCGAGGAACCTCGCGCGCGACGGCACGAGGTGCGCATGGCGAGCGCCGGTCTAGATCAGGAGCGAGCAGTACAGCAGCGTGGCAGGTGGGGGTGGCGCGCGCAGACGTTCGAGCCGCTGCGGCGCGCGGCCTGACGTGGCGGTCGCCAGCGTGGGCGCAGGCCAGTAAAGGGGCAACGCGGCCAGGGCGCTGGGCGGCACCGATCCGGTGCGTGCATCCGGCTGCGCCGCACGGTCAGGATGGCAGTGCGCCTGGCACACTGTCCGGTCAGGCACGCTGTGGTGCATGGTCGGGCAGGTCCTCTCCATCGCCACGGAACCGGATGGGGCCATCCCCATCGCAGGAGCGATCGCCGACGGCGGCAGGGTGCACGCATAGGCGGCCATGGCCAGCTGTTGCCACACGAGCAGCACCGCCACCAGCCAGGCAAGGCGGCGACGGGTCGTGGGTCGGAGCAGGCGTCGATGGGCCATGATGGGATCTTAGAACAGAGCAAAGCCGGCTGCTTGATCCGAGCCAATCGCTGGAAGCCTCGTTACTACGTGTAGGGCTTCATTTGCGGATGTCCTCTTGTTGAGCAGCCTTCATCTGGGATGCCAGTGCCCTCAAGCCGTCATTCTTGCTGTATTTCAGCAATGCGTCCGACATCTTGAAGGCGGTCTGGTGGTGCCTGGTCATCATCGTGGCGAAGTCCTTATCGACATCGCCGGTCATCGGCATGGGCCTGGCCTTGCTCTCTTCCATGATCCGATGCAGCTCCATGGAGCCGGGACTGTGCATGTCGGCCATCCGATCGCCCGGTTGAGCAGTGGCAGGCGGGCGTGCTTGCGCAGGCTCCGAGGCCCTGTTGCCGTGCGCCCAGACCGAAGCGGTGAGTGACATCGCTACGCCAAGTGCCATGGAAGCAGCGGCGGTCATCAAGGTCGTACTTTTCATGAGCTTCTCCAGGACGCGAGTGCCGTAGGGAAAAGGTGTCCCCGCGGCCGTTTCAACGCCGTGAACCGAAGGTGGACCCACGTCTATGGTTCGCAGCCGTGTTCACGGCCTGCTCACTGGCATCCGACGACGCATGCGCGAGGGTGCGCAGAGGAGTCCTCGCGTACGGAGCCACCTGATGGTCGAGTCCCGCAAACCCGTGGTGCTGATCACGGGATCCTCCGGTTTTATCGGAGGCGCCTTGGTAAGGCGTCTTGCCCCGAACTACACCCTGGTGGGGCTGGACCGCCCCGGATTCACCGACGACGACGCACCTATCGAACGGATCGCCTGTGACCTGGGTGATACCACGTCAGTCCAGCAGGCCTTGGCCGAGGTAGCCGAGCGCTTCGGCCACCAGCTGGCTTCGGTGCTGCACTTGGCGGGTTATTACGACCTGACAGGCGATCCCAGTCCGCTGTATGAGCGCATTACGGTCGAAGGAACCGGACGGCTCATCGACGCGCTGGACGCGTTCGAGGTGGAGCAACTGGTCTATGCGAGCACCATGCTTGTCTACGCGCCCAAGCAAGGCCCGAACGAGCCCATCGGCGAAGACTCGCCGCTCGGCGCCACATGGCCCTACCCGCAGTCCAAGCTCGCGGCCGAGGAGGTGCTTTGCGCACGCCACGGGGCCGTGCCGCTCGTACTAATGCGCATCGCGGGCGTCTATGACGACGTAGGGCATTCGCCGTTTCCGGTCCAGCAGATCGCGCGCATCTATGAAGGTGGGGTGCTGTCCCACCTCTTCCCGGGGATGCTTTGCGCGGGCCAGGCGTTCGTGCACGTGGAGGACCTGGCCGACGCCTTCGCACGCACCATCGCCCGCCGCACGCAGCTGCCGCAGGAGTGGACGGTGCTGATCGGCGAAGCGGAAGCCCTGGGCTACGCCGAAATCCAGAACATCATCGGCGACGCCTTGCGCGGCCACACCTGGAAAACGGTCCGCGTGCCGGAGGCCGCCGCCGAGATTGGTGCCTGGCTGCAGACGAATGTGCTGGGCGAGGGCGCTTTCATCCAGCCGTGGATGGTCGAACAGGCGAACGACCATTACCTGCTCGATACGCGCCGGGCAAGGGATGTCCTGGGCTGGCAACCCGCGCATACCTTGCGCGGGACCTTGCCCAAGATGGTTCAGGCGCTCAAGGCCGATCCCACCGGTTGGTACGAGGCCAACAAGCTCGATCCCTCGCGGGTGGCCTGGCGCAGTCCCGGGCGTAACGAGCGCAGGCAGGGCCACGGCTCCCACCATGAATCGGTGCAGGCCCAGGGGATGGCGCATGCCAACCACCACGACATGCACCCGGACGGACCACCCACCCGCTGGCCCCATCTGGCCAATATCGGGCTGGGTTTCTGGCTGATGACCACCGCGTGGGTGACCGGCTTCACCGGCCCTGCCACCATCACGCGCCGGGTCTACGAGGTGACGTTGGAGCGTCAACTGTCGCCGGTGGAATGGCGTGCAGCAGCACTGGCCTGGAGCGATGCGATCAGTGGGCTGCTGTTGGTGATCGCTGGCGGCCTGTCGCTCTCGCGACGCACCGCCTGGTTCGGCCAGTGGGCCGCCGCGTTCGTCGGCGTCTGGCTGCTGTTCGCGCCGCTGGCGCTGTGGAGCCCGAGCGCCGCGCAATTTCAGAATGACCTGCTGGTGGGCGCGCTGGCGATCGCCTTCTCCGTCCTGGTCGTGATGATGCCGGGGATGAGCATGGAAGGCATGATGGACTCCAAGGTCATCCCGCCCGGCTGGACCTATTGTCCCTCCACCGGGGCACAGCGGTTGCCGATCGCGGCGTTGGGACTGATTGGCTTGTTGATCTCGCGCATGCTGGCTGCCTACCAGCTTGGGCACATCGATACGGTGTGGGAGCCCTTTTTCGCCGGCAACCCGCTCGATCCGCGCAACGGTACGGAAGAGATCATCACCTCCAGCGTCTCCAAGGCGTGGCCGGTTCCGGATGCGGGCCTGGGTGCGGTCAGCTACATGCTTGAGATTCTGATGGCGGTCATGGGCACACGGGCGCGTTGGCGCACGATGCCGTGGATGGTCACCTTCTTCGGCATCCTGGTCATCCCGCTGGGCGTAGTCAGTATCTACTTCGTCATCATCCAGCCGATCGTCATCGGCACCTGGAGCACGCCGGCGCTGGTCGCGGCACTGGCGATGGTGATCATGATTCCCTTCGCGCTGGACGAAGTCATCGCGATGGGCCAGTACCTGTTGTGGGCCTACCGGCAGGGCAAACCGCTGGTCGCCACGTTCTTCCGTGGCGGCGCGGTGGCGGCTGGCGAAGAGACCTCAACCGACCACCTGATCGACCCAGCGGCGTTCTGGCAGGACGCGCGGCGCGGCATTACGCTGCCATGGACGCTGGGCGTGAGCATGGCGATCGGCGCGTTTCTCATGCTCACCCGCCTGACGCTGGGTTCCTCTGGCGCCATGGCCAACAGCGATCACTTGATCGGTGCGCTGACGATCACCGTGGCGATCATCGCCACGGCCGAGGTGGCGCGCGCGCTACGCCTGGTGAATGTGCTTTTCGGTGGCTGGTTGCTGGTGGCGCCGTGGGTGCTCGGTGGCCACTCGATGGTCGCGACCG
>NZ_DASSES010000083.1:0-4396 GCF_035695185.1 Frateuria sp. | reverse complement strand
CATCAGCTTCTCGATGCGCTCGGACACCTCGAACAGCGTCGGGTTGCCGCCCTCGGTGCAGAGCTTGCGCGAGATCTCCTTGATGATCTCGTTGCGCGGGTCGGACACGGTGTAGACCGGGTGGCCGAAGCCGATGATGATCTCCTTCCGCTCCACGCGGGCGCGGATGTCCGCTTCGGCCTGATCGGCATTGCGGTAGCGGGCGATGATCTCCATCGCCACCTCGTTGGCGCCGCCATGCTTGGGACCACGCAGCGCCCCGATCGCGCCGGTGAGGGCCGAGTACATGTCCGAGCCGGTACCGGCGATCACGCGGGCGGTGAAGGTCGAGGCGTTGAACTCGTGCTCCGCGTACAGCACCAGCGACTTGTCCAGCGACTGCGCGTGCAGTTCGCTGGGCGCCCTGCCGTGCAGCAGGTGCAGGAAGTGCGCGGCGATCGACTCGTCGTCGGTCTCGGTCTCGATCCGCTTGCCGTTGTGGCTGAAGTGGTACCAGTACAACAGCATCGAGCCGAAGCTGGCCATCAGCCGGTCGGCGATGTCGCGTGCGCCGGTGACGTTGTGGTCCTCCTTCTCCGGCAGGACCGTGCCCAGCATCGAGCAGCCGGTGCGCAGCACGTCCATCGGATGGGTCGCGGCCGGCAGCAGTTCCAGCGCGCCCTTGACCGGCGCCGGCAGGCCACGCAGGCGCTTGAGCTTGGCCTTGTAGTTCTGCAGCTCGCGCCAGTTCGGCAGCACGCCGTGCACCAGCAGGTAGGCCACTTCCTCGAAGCTGCCCTTGGCGGCCAGGTCGTGGATGTCGTAGCCGCGGTAGTGCAGGTCGTTGCCGCTGCGGCCGACCGTGCACAGCGCGGTGTTGCCGGCCGGGACGCCGGACAGCGCGACGGACTTCTTGGCCTTGGGAAGGACTTGCTCGGTCATCGGGTGTCTCCTGGGTGCAAGGGTTTGGCGAGGCGGTTCCCGCAGGATGCTTGCGCGCGACCACCGTGACGGTCGCGCCAGAGGGCGCTCCTGCAGGCGTTCCGCCCTCAGTCTTTCTTCGCGAAAAGTGCGTCGAGCCGCTGCTCGTAGTCGAGGTAGCCGATGCGCTCGTACAGTTCCTCGCGCGTCTGCATCTGGTCGATCACGTTGCGCTGGTGGCCGTCGCGGCGGATCGCCTGGTACACATTCTCGGCCGCCTTGTTCATGGCGCGGAAGGCGGACAGCGGGTAGAGCACGATGCCGACGCCGGCCGTCCGCAGCTCGTCCACGCTGAACAGCGGCGTCTTGCCGAACTCGGTGATGTTCGCCAGCACCGGCACCTTCACCGCGTCGACGAAGCGGCGGTAGGTCGGCAGGTCGTAGGCGGCCTCGGCGAAGATGCCGTCGGCGCCGGCTTCCACGCACTTGATCGCGCGCTCGATGGCGGCATCCACGCCATCCACCGCGATCGCGTCGGTGCGGGCGATCAGGAAGAAACCGGGATCGGTCTTCGCGTCGGCCGCCGCCTTGACCCGGTCGGCCATTTCGCCGGTGCTGACGATCTCCTTGCCCGGGCGATGGCCGCAGCGCTTGGCGCCGACCTGGTCCTCGATGTGGCACGCGGCGGCGCCGAACTTGATCAGGCTCTTGACCGTGCGCGCGATGTTGAATGCGCTCGGGCCGAAGCCGGTATCGATGTCCACCATCAGCGGCAGGTCGCATACGTCGGTGATCCGCCGCACGTCGGTGAGCACGTCGTCGAGCGTGTTGATGCCAAGATCCGGCAAACCCAGTGAACCGGCCGCCACGCCGCCGCCGGACAGGTAGATCGCGCGGTAACCGGCGCGCCGGGCCAGCAGGGCATGGTTGGCGTTGATCGCGCCGATCACCTGCAGCGGCTGTTCTTCGGCCAGCGCGGCGCGGAAGCGGGCGCCGGGGGTTGCGGTCGGGGACATGGGAGGCTCCGCGGGAAAAACGGCATTTTAGCGCACCGCCCGGCCTGCCCCGCGTGTGTGGCTTGCGCCTGGGTTGCCCGCACGGGTCGCCAGGGAGGAAACCGCATGCGGCCCGAGTGGCGCTGGCCGCAAGGGTGCCCAGGCTTGCGGGGAACCCCGGGCTGGCAACGCGGGCGCACGAAAAAGGGCGGCCACGGGGCCGCCCTTCTCCAACCATCTCGGGTGGCCTTACTTCTTCGCGAACAGGTGCTCGACGCCACCGCGCTCCTCGCGCAGTTCCTTGTCGGTGGCATCCATGCGGGCACGCGAGAAATCGTTGATCTCCAGGCCCTGCACGATCGCGTACTTGCCGTCCTTCACGGTGACCGGATAACCGTAGATCACGCCCGGCGCAATGCCGTAAGAACCATCCGACGGGATGCCCATCGACACCCAGTCACCCTCTTCCGTACCCAGCGCCCACGAGCGCATGTGGTCGATTGCGGCGGACGCGGCGGACGCCGCCGAGGAGGCGCCGCGGGCCTTGATGATCGCTGCGCCGCGCTGCTGCACGGTCGGGATGAAGTCGCTCTCGTACCAGGCCTGGTCGACCAGGCTCAGCGCGGGCTTGCCGCTCACGGTGGCATGGTGCAGGTCGGGGTACTGGGTGGAGCTGTGGTTGCCCCAGATGGTCATCTTGCGAATGTCGGTCGAATGCTTGCCGGTCTTCTCCGCCAGCTGGCTCAGCGCGCGGTTGTGGTCCAGGCGCACCATCGCGGTGAAGCACTTCGGATCCAGGTCCGGGGCGTTCTGCTGGGCGATCAGCGCGTTGGTGTTGGCCGGGTTGCCGACCACCAGCACCTTCACGTCACGCTTGGCGTGGTCGTTCAGCGCCTTGCCCTGCGGGCCGAAGATGGCGCCATTGGCTTCCAGCAGGTCCTTGCGCTCCATGCCCGGGCCGCGCGGACGGGCGCCGACCAGCAGCGCGTAGTCGACGTCCTTGAAGGCCACGTTGACGTCGTCGGTCGCGACGATGCCGGCCAGGGTCGGGAACGCGCAGTCGTTGAGCTCCATCACCACGCCCTGCAGCGCGGGCAGCGCCGGGGTGATCTCCAGCAGGTGCAGGATGACCGGCTGGTCCTTGCCCAGCATGTCGCCGGCGGCGATGCGGAACAGCAGCGCGTAGCCGATCTGGCCAGCGGCGCCGGTGACGGCAACTCGAACGGGGGCTTTCATCGTGTGTCTCCGTGATACGGGAATCGGGAAGGGGAGCCGTGACAGGCGGCTCCCGGCTTTACTGGAGTTCCGCGAAGAACTCCTGGATGCGCTTCAGGCCCGGCTCCAGCTGGGCCGTCGGGCAGGTGTAGGAGATGCGCATCGAATGCGGTTCGCCGAACGCCGAGCCGGGCACGCAGGCCACGCCCTTGGCTTCGAGCAACGCCGCGCAGACATCCACGTCGCTCTCGATCGGCGTGCCACCGTGCGTCTTGCCGAAGGCGACGGAAATGTCCGGAAAGGCGTAGAACGCGCCCTGCGGACGCGGGCAGACCACGCCGGGGATGGCACGCAGCGCGGCGACCACCACGTCGCGCTTGGCCGCGAACTCGGCGCACTTGGCCTGCGGCACGTCCTGCGGGCCGCTGAACGCCGCGACCGCCGCAGCGGTGATCACTTCCGGGATGCTGGTGATGTGGTTGGAGTTGAGCGTGGTGACCGCCTTGGCCACGGACTCGGGCCCGGCCAGCAGGCCGACGCGCCAGCCCGGCATGCCGTACGTCTTGGACACCGAGTCGACGAAGACCAGCCGTTCGCGCAGCTCCGGCCGGGCGAACACGAAGTTGTGGTAACCCAACCCATCGAACACCATCGAGTTGTAGATGTCGTCGGTGATGATCCAGGTGTCCGGATGGCGCACCAGCACGTCGGCCAGCGCGGCGATCTCTCCGGCGGTGTAGACCATGCCGGTGGGATTGGACGGGTTGTTGAACAGGAACACCTTAGGCTTGCGCTTCAGCGCCTCTTCGAGCTGCGCCGGCGCGAGCTTGTAGTTCTGCGTCGAAGGGCACGGCAGCACGTTGATCTTCGCGCCGACGATGTCGGCGATGTCGCGGTAGGTGGTCCAGTACGGCGCCGCGAAGCAGATCTCGTCGCCCTCGTCGAGCAATGCCTCGGCCAGGTTGTAGAGCACCTGCTTGGCGCCGATGCCGATGGAAAGGTTCATGCGGCCATAACCGCTGAAGCCCAACGCCTCGATGTGCTTCAGGAAGGCATCCAGCAACGGCTCCGCGCCGCGGTTGCTGCCGTACTGGCCCGAGTCGTGGGTGAGCGATTCGCGCGCGGCGGCGTAGACATGCTCGCCGGGCAGGAAGTTGGGCACGCCGATGGAAAAGCTGATGATGTCCCTGCCCTGCGCCTTCAACTGCCTGGCCTTCTCGGCGATGACCATGATCGCGCTGGGCTTGGCGCGGCCGACACGCTGGGCGAGCTGGGGCATGGCTTCC
>NZ_DASSES010000082.1:0-6276 GCF_035695185.1 Frateuria sp. | reverse complement strand
GCCGGCCCACATGTACACCGAGATCAGCGCCCAGAAGTTCACGATCGAGAAGCGGTAGCTCCACAGCGGCTGCTGCGCCTGGCGCGGCACGAAGTAGTACATCATCCCGAGGAAGCCGGCGGTCAGGAAGAACGCCACCGCGTTGTGGCCGTACCACCACTGCACCATCGCATCGACCACGCCCGAGTAGATCGGGTAGGACTTCGACAGCGACACCGGGATCACCAGGTTGTTGACGATGTGCAGCAGGCCCACCGCGATGATCCACGCGCCGTAGTACCAGTTGGCGACGTAGATGTGGCGGATGCGCCGGCGCGCCAGCGTGCCGAAGAACACCACGCCCAGGCTCACCCACACTACCGCGATGATGATGTCGACCCACCATTCCGGCTCGGCGTACTCCTTGCTCTGGGTCAGCCCCAGCGGCATGGTCACCATCGCCGCGATGCACGCCACCTGCCAGCCCCAGAAGGTGAACGTGGCCAGCTTCGGGTAGGCCAGCCGGGTGTGGCCGGTACGCTGCACGACGTAGTAGCAGGTGCCGATCAGCGCCGAGCCGCCGAAGGCGAAGATCACGCCGAAGGTGTGGTCGGGGCGGATGTGGCTGAAGGTCAGCCACGACGTGTCGAAGTTGAACAGCGGCCACGCCAGCTGCGCGGCGGCGAGCACGCCGACACTCATGCCGACGATGCCCCACACGGCCGCGGCGAGCAGGAACTGGCGCACGACCCTGTCGTTGTAGTACTCGGTGGTGGGCATGGAAGGTTTCCAGGAGGGTTGCGTGTATTTTCCGTGGATGGCCGGAGGATCCGCCTGACCTGGGTCAAAGCGCCGCGGCAAAAAACCGCTGCAGCGCCTGTGGTCGGTTGTCGCACGCCGCCTGTCCCGATCGTGCGCCCGCATGCGTGGCCGTGGCGTACAAGGCCGGCTCCCGACGGCTTTCCCGCAGCGCTGACCTGGATCAGGGCGCGCGGCGGCGCGCCGGCCGACACTGGCCGCCATGACCCACGTCGTGACCGAAAACTGCATCAACTGCAAGCACGCCGACTGCGTGGAGGTATGTCCCGTCGATGCCTTCCACGAAGGGCCGAACTTCCTGGTCATCGACCCGGACGAATGCATCGATTGCACGCTGTGCGTGGACGAGTGCCCGGTCGGCGCGATCTACCCGGAGCTGGACATTCCCGTCGGGCAGGAGGGCTTCCTGGCACTCAACGCCGAGCTGGCGCGCGAGTGGCCCGTGATCACCGGCAGGATCCCGGCGATGGAAGCGGCCGCGGAGTGGGACGGCGTTGCAGGCAAGCTGCCACTGCTGAAGCGTTAGGCCCGGGACCGGCCGAGGGGGGCTGCAGGGCGCATCCTGCGCGGGACATCGCGCAGGATGCGTCCGGGCAGTCGGGTGCAGACCATGCCGGTACGCGACCGGCCCGATGGCGGTCGCGCACGGGGCGCCCTTTCAGGGAACCCGGGCCTAGCCGGGCACCCGCCGCAGGTTCAGGCCGTAGCCGGCCGCCAGCACCAGCGCGACGATCGCCTGCGCGGTGAACGACTGCCAGGTCGGGTAGATCCCCAGCAGTTCGATCCGCGGCAGCGGCGCCACGTGCACGCCGATCCAGCCGGCTTCCTGCAGCGCCGCGATGCCCTTGCCGGTGAGCACCACCGCCAGCACCGCGATCAGCGCCGAACTGGCGGAGAAGAACTTGCCCAGCGGCAGCCGCCGGCTGGTGCGCAGCAGCACCCAGGCGATCACGGCGAGCGTGGCCGCGCCGGCGCCGATGCCCCCGAGCAGCCAGGGGCGCGGGCCTTCGTTCCACATCGCCACGTAGAACAGGATGGTTTCAAACACCTCGCGGTACACCGAGAGGAACGCCAGGCCGAACAGGAACCAGGCCGAGCGGTCCAGCGTGGCCGCCATCTTCGCCTTCAGGTACGCCTGCCAGCGTCCGCCCACGCTCTTGCGGTGCATCCACAGGCCCACGCACAGCAGCACCACCGCGGCGAACAGCGAGGACAGCCCCTCGGTCAGCTCGCGGCCGGCGCCGCTGATCGCTACCGCGTAGCTCGCCACCGCCCAGGTGGCCAGCCCGGCCAGCAGGGCCAGGCTCCAGCCGGCGTGCACGTAGCGCAGCATGGCCGGACGCTCGGCCTTGCGCAGGAAGGCGAGCAGGGCGACCACCACCAGCAGCGCCTCCAGGCCTTCGCGCACCAGGATCGTCCAGGCGCCGATGAAGGCCGAGGCGACACCCGCCGAGCCGCCGGCAAGCAGGGCCTGGCCACGCTGCAGGAGCTCGTCGGCGGCGCGTTCGCGCGCGATGACGTCCGCTCCCCCGCCGGCCACCGCGGTGCGGTAGGCGCCCATGGCCGTTTCCAGCTGCGCCCGCAGCGCGGCGTCCCGCGCATCCAGCTGCGGCTCGACCGGCTCGACGCCGTCCAGGTAGGCCGAGAGCGCCAGGCGCCCGGCTTCGTCCGGCTCGCCCCGATGCCAGGCCGCGAGGCTGGCGGCGAGCTTTTCGCGCGCCAGCGCGAGGCCGCTGACGGTGCTGGGCAGCGCGTGCGGATAGGCGCGCAGGTAACCCAGGATCGCCCGCGCCTGCCGCTCGCCGAGCGCGGGGGCCAGCTGCTCCACGCGGGCGCGGGAGAGCGTCTCCAGGCTGTCCAGCCGCGCGCGCGCGGCGGCATTGTCCTTCCATGCCTCCGCGCCTTCGCCCGCCTGGTGTGCGTAGGCCAGCGAGCCGACGTAGTAGGCCAGCGACCAGCGGTCGTCGGCCGGCAGTCGATCGGCGTAGCCGGCCATGGCAGTGCCCTTCACGCCCTGGCTGATCGCCTCGAACAGCGACAGCACGCTGCGCTGGTCGGCGCGCGCGCGGTCGGTGAAGTCGATCGGCGGCGGCTCGAGCGCGGCCGCCGCCGGACCATCGCCTTGCCCGCGGGCACCGTGGCAGGCCGCGCAGGTCTGCCGGTACAGCACCGCGCCACGGGCGAGGTCGGGCGTGCGCGTGGGTGCCGTGGGCACGGGATAGGCGGCGAGCAGCGCATCGGCCAGCGCGTGGGCCTGGTGCGCTACCACGCCGGTGCCGGCGCGGTTGTCGATCAGGTGCACCAGCCGTGCCGCCTGCGCCTGCAGCGACGGCATGGCCGGACCGGGCGGCCATTGCGCCAGGCGCTGGCGCACCGTGCCGGCGAACTCGCGCATCTCGGCGTATTCGGAGGCACTGACCACGCGGCCGTCGTGCACGGCACCGGCGTAGTCGGTGGCCAGGTAATCGAGCATCTGCCAGGTCTGGTCGACCGTGGCTGGCGCCGGGGCGCCCGCCGTGGTGGCCGTCCCGGGAGGGGGCGGCAGGGCCTGGGCGAGGACGGCAGATCCGGGGATCAGCAGGCAGGCCAGCAGGAGCCGCGCCGCCCACTTGTTGCGAATGCCTATCATTGCCCAAGTATAGGCCGGAACCGCGCGAGGGCGCGGCAGGCGTGTCCGGATGCCGCAGCCGGCCGCGGCCGGTCATCCGCCGAGCCTGGCCCGAGCCGGGGCAGCCCTGCAAATGCACCCAAAAAAAGGCCGGGACCCTCGAGCGGGTCCCGGCCCTGTGGTGCGTGGCGGCTTCCAGCAGGGAGCCGCCCGGGGCGGCGCTTACCGGGCCACCACCCGCACCATCTCCAGGCACTTGTTCGAGTAGCCCCACTCGTTGTCGTACCAGCTGACCAGCTTGACGAAGGTCGGGTCGAGGGCAATGCCGGCGTCGGCGTCGAAGATCGAGGTGCGCGCGTCGCCGCGGAAGTCGGTGGCGACCACCTTCTCCTCGGTGTAGCCCAGGATGCCCTTCAGGGCGCCTTCGGACTGCGCCTTCATCTCCGCGCAGATCTCGGCGTAGCTGGCCGGCTTCTCGAGCTCGGCGGTGAGATCGACCACCGAGACATCCGAGGTCGGCACGCGGAAGGACATGCCGGTGAGCTTCTTGTTGAGCTCGGGGATCACCACGCCGACCGCCTTCGCCGCGCCGGTGGAGGAGGGGATGATGTTTTCCAGGATGCCGCGGCCGCCGCGCCAGTCCTTGTTGCTCGGGCCGTCGACCGTCTTCTGGGTGGCGGTGGCGGCGTGCACGGTGGTCATCAGGCCGCGCTTGATGCCCCACTTGTCGTTCAGCACCTTCGCCAGCGGCGCCAGGCAGTTGGTGGTGCACGAGGCGTTGGAGATGATCGCCTCGCCGGCGTACTTCTGGTGGTTCACGCCGTAGACGAACATCGGGGTGTCGTCCTTGGACGGGGCCGACTGGATCACCTTCTTCGCGCCGGCGTCCAGGTGCTTCTGGCAGGTGTCCTTGGTCAGGAACAGGCCGGTCGATTCGATCACCACCTCGGCGCCGACCTCGCCCCACTTCAGGTTCGCCGGATCGCGTTCCTGGGTCAGGCGGATGCGCTTGCCGTTGACCACCAGATGGCCGCCGTCGACCGACACCTCGCCCTGGAAGCGGCCATGCACCGAGTCGTAGCGCAGCATGTAGGCCAGGTAATCGGGCTCCAGCAGATCGTTGATGGCGACGATCTCGATGTCCTGGGCGAAGTTCTGCACGGCGGCGCGCAGCACGTTGCGGCCGATGCGGCCGAAGCCGTTGATGGCGACCTTGATTGCCATGGGCAAGCGTCCTCTTGGGTTTAAGTGGAGCGGAAGCGGCAACAGGCGTCGCCGAAAACGCGCATTTTAGCGCCGATCGCGGTCACGAAGCCGTATACCGTCCGGTCCGCTTGGCGCGGCCTGCCGCCGGGCCGGCGTCCTCCCGGCTCCAGGCGAGGCGTGATCGGGCGGCTGTGGCACACTGGCGGGCTCGTCATCACCCACGTCCGTCCATGATGTCCCTGCGCCGCACCGCCGTTCTGCTGCTTGCCTGTTTCCTGCTGGCCCCCGCAGCCCGGGCCTGGGGGCCGGACGGCCACCGCATCGTGGCCGACCTTGCCCAGCGCCACCTGAGCCCTGCCGCCGAAGCCCGCGTCGAGCGGCTGCTGGCCCCCGAGCACACGCGGCGCCTGGCCGACGTCGCCAACTGGGCCGACGACATCCAGGACGACCCCTCGCAGCAGGCATTGTGGAAGGCGACCCGCAGCCTGCACTACATCAACTTCCGCAGCCGCGCCTGCGACTACCAGCCCCCGCGCGACTGCCGCGACGGGCGCTGCGTGGTCCAGGGCCTGGCGCACTACGTCGCCGTGCTGGGCGACCGCAGCCAGGACGCCGCGGCGCGGCGCGAGGCGCTCAAGTTCGTGGTGCATTTCGTCGGCGACCTGCACCAGCCGCTGCATGCCGGCTACCGCGACGACAAGGGCGGCAACCTGTACCAGGTGCAATTCCAGGGCCAGGGCAGCAACCTGCACCGCGTGTGGGATTCGGGGATGCTCCGCTCGCGCGGGCTGGACTGGCAGGACTACGCGCAGCTGCTGGATGCGCGCGGGCCGGTCGCGCTGGCGCCGGCGACGGAGGCACCTTTCGCGGCCTGGGCCGAGGAGTCCTGCCGGTTGAGCCGCGACATCTATCCGGACGGCCATACGGTCGATGCCGCCTACACCCAGGCCCAGCTGCCGCTGGCCGAACGGCGCCTGCGCGAGGCGGGCCAGCGCCTGGCCGAGCTGCTCAACCGCACGCTGGGCTGATCCCCTGGCGAAACCCGTCACGCTGCATACGATTGCAGCCCGGTCGCGCGCCCGCCGGCATCTGCTAGCCTCGCCGGCATGAACGCCGAAAACCACCTGCGCCGCACCAAGATCGTCGCCACCCTCGGGCCTGCCACCGACGCACCGGGCATGCTCGTGAAACTGATCACCGAGGGCGTGGACGTCGTCCGCCTCAACCTGTCCCATGGCCAGCCGCAGGACCACCGGGCCCGTGCCATGGCGGTACGCGAGGCGGCGCAGGCGGTCGGGCGCGAGGTCGGCATCCTGGCCGACCTGCAGGGCCCGAAGATCCGCATCGAGAAGTTCGCCAATGGCCCGGTCGAGCTGCATCCGGGCGATCCGTTCGTGCTGGACTGCTCGCCGGATGCGCCCCCGGGCGACACCACCCGCGTCGGCGTCAGCTACCACCAGTTGCCGCAGGACGTGGCCGCCGGCGACGTGCTGCTGCTGGACGATGGCCTGGTCGCGTTGCGCGTGCTCGCCGTCGAGGGCGCGCAGGTGCGTTGCGAGGTGCTGATCGGCGGCCGCCTGTCCGACCGCAAGGGCCTCAACCGCCAGGGCGGCGGCCTGTCGGTATCGGCGCTGTCGGACAAGGACCGCGCGGACATCAGGCTG
>NZ_DASSES010000081.1:0-21874 GCF_035695185.1 Frateuria sp. | reverse complement strand
GGCTACGAGCTGCGGCGCGACGACGGAAGCCACCGCGAGATCTCCGTCGACCCGGCCCACCAGGCACGCATGCGCACCGCCGTGCAGGATCTGGCCGCGCGGCTGGATGGCGTGCAACTGGAGGACAAGCGTCATGCCATGGCGCTGCATTGCCGGCGCGCGCCGGATCGCCTGCCGGCCCTGCGCGAGGCGGCCGAGGCGGTGGCGGCCGGCCTGCACGGCTATGAACTGCAGCCGGGCAACCTGGTGATGGAATTCAAGCCCACCGGGATGGACAAGGGACGCGCGGTGGAGGAATTGATGCAGGCACCGCCCTTCGCCGGACGCAGCCCGGTCTACCTGGGCGACGACCTGACCGACGAGCACGCTTTCGAGGCAGTCAACCGCGCCGGCGGCATGAGCGTGCGTGTCGGCGAACGCGAACCGAGCGCGGCCCGGTTCACGCTGCCTAGCCCGGCGTCCGTCCAGGCTTGGCTGGCGCAGGTACGGGCGGCACTCGGCCAGGGACCCGACCATGCAAAGGGAGTTTCTATCGATGCCGACAACGGCGGAGGACAGCCACCCGACGGCCGGCCCTGAGCGGCAGCCGCCTGGCGACAGGCGTGCCGCGTTGCAGGGCGGTACCCGCGTACCCGTCGGTGGCGCGCGATGAACCGCACCGGCAAGAAGCCGGCCCGGCTGGTGGTGGTGTCCAACCGCGTCGCCATGCCCAAGCAGACCGCCACCGGCGGCCTTGCCTCGGCCATGCGCGCGGCGCTGCAGGAACGCGGCGGACTCTGGTTCGGCTGGAGCGGCAAGCTCGCCACGCACAGCGCCGAGGAAGTGCACCGGTTGAGCGACGAGGCGATCGACTACGTCACCATCGACCTGTCGCGCGCCGACCACGACGACTTCTATGCCGGTTTCGCCAACCGCACGCTCTGGCCGCTGTTCCACTACCGACCGGACCTGGTCGATTACCAGCGCAGCCACCTGGAAGGCTACCTGCGCGTCAACGCGGTTTTCGCCGACGAGCTGGTGAAGCTGCTGGAGCCGGATGACATCATCTGGGTCCACGACTACCACCTGGTCCCGCTCGCCGCCATGCTGCGCGAGCGCGGCGTGCGCAACCGCATCGGCTTCTTCCTGCACACGCCGCTGCCGGCGGCGGCGCTGCTGATCGCGTTGCCGAAGCACCGCGAGCTGCTGGAGACCCTGGCCAGCTACGACCTGGTCGGCCTGCACACCGCGCGCGACCTGCGCGCGCTGGAGGACTACTTCCTGCACGAGGTGGGCGGCGCCATGCGGCCGGGAGGCCGGCTGCGCGCGGCCAACGGCCGGCTGTTCCGCGCCGGCGTGTTCCCGATCAGCATCGATACCGCCGAAGTGGTCGAAACGGCACGAAGGGCGGCCAACGAACCGGGCGTGAAGCAGCTGTACGACAGCCTGGACGGGCGCGCGCTGATCATCGGCGTGGACCGGCTGGACTACTCCAAGGGGCTGGCCGAGCGTTTCGAGGCGTTCGCCCACCTGCTCGAGCGCTCGCCCGCGCTGCACAGCCACGTCACCTTCCTGCAGATCGCCCCGCCCTCGCGCGGCGCGGTACCCGAGTACCGGCTTATCCGCCGCGAGCTGGAGCGTGCCGCCGGCCACATCAACGGCAAGTTCGCCACCCCCGAATGGGTGCCGATCCGCTATGTGAACCAGTCCTTCCCGCACAGCCTGCTGGCCGGCTACTACCGCGTGGCGCGGGTGGGCCTGGTCACCCCGCTGCGCGACGGCATGAACCTGGTAGCCAAGGAATATGTCGCCTGCCAGGACCCGAAGAATCCCGGCGTGCTGGTGCTCTCGCGCTTTGCCGGCGCGGCGCAGGAGCTGACCGAGGCGCTGCTGGTCAACCCGGCCGACACGGTCGAGGTAGCCGACGCGCTGGAGCGTGCACTGGCCATGCCACAGCGCGAACGCATCGCCCGGTGGCGTTCGATGATGGACGTGCTGCAGCGGCATGACCTGACCGCGTGGCGGAACGCATTCCTGCATGCCCTGACCGGCTGAGCGAGGTCCGTGGTCTCGGAAGCGCCGGGTCGCTGCTCGCTGTCCTGGCCGTGGCCCGGGCGTCGCCTGGATTCTTCCCGAAGGCGGGCCGGTGGGGCGCGCCGGCCAAGCGGGTTTCATCGCGTTGCCGGTCGAGGGCGGCTGACGCGCTCCCCGTGGGCCGGCAGCTCCTGGCCGCGGTAGAAGCGATGATGCGCCAGCGCCAGCAGCGCGAGGTCCTCGTGGGTGTCGCCATAGGCGTAGACACGCCCGAACCGTGCCAGCTCGTAGCGGGCACGCACCCGCCGCGCCTTTTCCTCGCCCACGCACTGGGCGCCCCGGTACCGGCCGGTCAGGCGGCCGTGGCGATCTTCCAGCGCGGAGCAGACCAGGGCCAGACCGTGCGCGCGGCACCAGGGCGCCAGGTACGCATCTAGGCCGCCGGACACCACGGCGACCGTGTCGCCCCGGGCCTGGTGCCAGCGGATGCGCATCACCGCTTCGGGGCGCAACAGCGCCGGCAAGGCCTCGGCCGCGAAGGCCACGCCGTGGGCCTGTACGGTCGCCACCGGCACGCCGGTCAGGCCGACGCGCACCACAGCGGCACGGACGGCCACACCCGGGACCACGCCGCACCTGTAGCCGGCGACCCAGGGGGCCAGCAGCAGCCGGCCCCAGGCCTGCCGGCGCGCCGGCACGGCCAGGTACATGAAATCGGCCATGGTCTCGCGGACGGTAATCGTTCCGTCGAAATCGAACAGCGCCAGATCCGCCATCTCGCTCCCCTTCCCCCGGAGCGGCGCATTCTAGCCGGGTGGTTCCCCGCCACGACCACAGCGCCCGGGTTTGTGTCGAAAGCCCCGGGGGCCTTCCCCGCCACGCCCGCTCGGTGGTAGAACCGTTTCCATCGTTGCCACCCGAACGACCGCCACATGGACGACACCAGCTTCCTGATCCGCCTGGCCGAGGACGACGACGATTTCATCCTGGGGCTGGTCCCGCGCTTCGTGGACTTCCCCCTGCCCCCCTGGCGCAAGCGCCATGAGTGCATCGAGGGCATCCGCGGCGACCTGCTCCGGCACCTCGAGGACGGCACCGCCAACGACTTCCTGTTCGTTGCCGAGGACGGCGACGGCACGGTGGTCGGCTTCATCGAACTGCAGAAGACGCAGGACTTCTTCACCGGCCGCACCAACTGCCACATCAACAACGTGGCGGTGGCGCCGGCCTGCGAGGGTCGCGGCGTCGGCCGGGCGCTGATGGCGCACGCCGAGGCCTGGGCGCGCGATCATCGCTGCGCGCTCATCACGCTGGCGGTGTTTCCAGGGAACGAGCGCGCCCGCGCGATCTACGAGGCGGCAGGCTACGGCGTCGACCTGCTGCGGATGGTCAAGCCGCTCCGCTGACCGCGCCGGGCCGCGCGCGTCAGAAACTCCTGCCGTCCACCGGTACGCGAGGGAGTTGCGCCAGATCGACCTCGTCCAGGCAGCGGACGTTTACCGCCGCGGTGGGCGTGCCGTCCGGCATCGCGCCGAACGCGAGTGGCGCGCACCCGCAGGTCGCGCAGAACCGGTGCCGGATGGCGTGCTTGTTGAAGGTGTAGGTCGACATCGCCGCCTCGGGCGTGGCCAGCTGCAGCTGGCCACGCGGCACGAACCAGAGCAGGTAGCCCTTGCGGCTGCAATGCGAGCAGTTGCATTCGATCACTTTGTCCAGCTCACCTTCGACGTCGAAGGCGACACGTCCGCAATGACAACTGCCGTGGTAGCGCATGAGGGATACGTCGTCGGTGGCGAAGGCCCTATTGGAACACGCCGGGCGATCGCAGGTGGCCGAGGCCTACCCGATCCGGGTTCCGGCGACCGGCCGCAGGTAGCGCCCGGCCAGCGCCGGCATCACCAGCAGGTTGAGCACGGTGGAGGTCAGCAGGCCGCCGAGGATGACGATCGCCATCGGTCCCTCGACCTCGCGCCCGGGCTCGCCGCTGCCGAGCGCCAGCGGGAGCAGGCCCAGCGCGGTAACCAGCGCGGTCATCAGGATCGGGGTGAGCCGCTCGCGCGCGCCACGCAGCACGGTGTAGCGGTTCCAGTGCGCTCCCTCGGCGGTGACGAGGTGCTCGTAATGCGCGATCAGCAGGATCGTGTTGCGGGCCGCGATGCCGAACAGCGTCACGAAGCCCACCAGCTCACCGATCGACAGCACGCCGCCGGCCAGCGCCGCGGCGAGCACGCCGCCGACCAGCGCGAACGGCACGTTGGCCAGGATCAGCGCGACACTGCGCCGGTCGGGGAAAGTGAGCAGCAACAGCGCGATGATCGCGGCACCGGCGATGGCGCTGTGCAGCAGCAACGCGTGCCGTGCGGCGATCGCGCCCTCGGCGGCGCCGCCGAACTCGACGTAGTAGCCGGCCGGGAGCCCCAATTGCCGCCGGAGCGCCGCGCGCGCGCGCGCCACGAACCCGACCACGTCGGAGGTGGCCGGCGTCACCGCCAGCACCAGCCGACGGCGCCCCCCCTCGTGCTGCACGCTGGCGCGCCCCCTGACCAGGTCGACCGTGGCGACTTCGGACAGGGGCACGCTCTGTCCGTCGGCCGCCGGCAGCAGCAGGGCGCCGACTGCCTCGGGGTCGCGCACGGCCGCGTTGTCCAGGGTCAGCCGGATGGCGACCGGCTGCACGCCACGGTAAACCTCGCCCACCACCACGCCCTGGTGCGAGGCGGCGACCGCATCGAGTACGTCGGTCATGCGCAGGCCGCGCGCGGACAGGCGGTCCGGGTCGGGGGCGATGCGCATCGTCGGCACGCTGGGTGACTGCGCCAGGCGCACGCTGCCGGCACCCGGCAGCGCCTGCACGATGGCCTGCGCCCGGGCGGCCAGCGCGTCGAGCCGGTCGAGATCGGAGCCATACACACTCAGCGTGACCGGCGCGGTCTCGCCCGAGAGCGACTCGCTGATGCGATCACCGAGGAAGGTCACCACCTCGGACCCGAGCCCCGGATAGCCGTCCAGCAGCTTGCGCAGGTCCGCCTCGATGCGGACCTGCGCATCCGCCGCCAGGCCGGGTTTCAGCTCCACGTGCACTTCGCCGCGGTTGGGTGGCCAGGTGTCCTGCACCGCCTCGGCGCGGCCCATCTGCAGCGACACGCTGGCCACCCCGGGGATCGCCAGCACACCCCGGCTGATCCGCTCGCCGATGCGGTCCATTTCGGCCAGCGAGGCGCCGGAGGGGCCGGTCAGCTGCAGCACGAAATGTCCCTCGCGGAACTCCGGCAGCAACGCGGCGCCGAAGAACGGCAGCGCCGCCACCGCCAGCGCCCCGACCAGCAGGGCAGCTACCAGCAGTGCTCGTGCATGCGGCAGTGCGCGCTCGAGCAGGCGGTGCTGCGCCAGCTTGATGCGCTTGAGCCAGCGCGGCTCGCGATGGCGCCGGCCCGGCCGGAGCAGCCACAGGCACAGCGCCGGCGTCACCGTCAGCGCCACCAGCAGCGAGGCGAAAGTGGCCAGCAGGAAAGCGCCGGCGAGCGGGGCGAAGAAGCTGCCCTGCAGCCCCGGCAGGAGCAGGATCGGCACGAACACCAGCCCGACCACCACCGTGGCCAGCACCACCGGCCGGCGCACTTCCAGCGACGCGGCCAGGACCGTGTCGATGCGTGGCGTGCCCGATACGGCGGTGCGCAGGCGGCGGTCGATGTTTTCGACGTCGATGATCGCATCGTCCACCACCACGCCCAGCGCGACCGCCAGGCCGCCCAGCGTCATGGTGTTGATGGTCCAGCCGAACCAGCGCAGCGCGAGCACGGCCAGCGCCAGCGACAGCGGAATGCTGACGAACGAGATCAGCGCCGTGCGCCAGTCCTTCAGGAACAGCACCAGCACCAGCAACACCAGCGCGGCGCCGAATGCCAGCGCGTCGCGCATGTTGGCCAGCGCGACCTCGACGAAGGTGGCCGGTCGATGCAGCGCCGGCACCAGCGTGACGCCCTGGGCGGCGAGCATGGGCTTGAGGTCGCCCAATGCTTTCTCCACCGCGCGGGTGACCTCCAGCGTGTTGCTGCCGTACTGGCTGGTCATCGCGATCAGGATGCCGGGACGCGCGTCGATGCGTGCATCGCCGAACGCCGGCGCGGCGCCCACGCCGACGCTGGCCACGTCGGCCAGCGTCACGTTGCGGCCGGCGTGGCGGGTCAGCACGGTGCGCCCGAGCTGCGCCGGGTCGGACAGGCCGCCGTCGGTTTCGAGCACGACACGCTGGCTGGGCGTATCCACATAGCCGGCGCCGCGCACGCCGGTGGCCGCGGACGCGGCGGCGCGCACGTCTTCGAGGGTGAGGCCATAGGCGGCCAGCCGGTCCGGATGCACGCGCACGTCCCATTCCCGTACGCCGCCGCCGAACACGATCGCATCGGCCACGCCGGGCACCGCCAGCAGGCGCGGCTTGACCGACCAGTCGGCAAGGTCGCGCAGGGCGAGCGGGCCGAGCCGGTCGCTGACCAGGCCGATCTTGAGCAGATCCATGGTCGAGGAGGTCATCGGGCTCAGGGACGGAGCATCCACGCCGGCCGGCAGGCTGGCCGCCGCCTCGCCGACCCGCTCGGCCAGCAGCTGGCGGTCACGGAACGGATCGCTGCCGTCCTTGAACACCACATCGACCACCGCCAGGCCCTGGATCGACTGCGAACGGACCACATCGACGCCGGTGGTGCCGTTGACCGCGTTCTCGATCGGCTGGGTGACCCGCTGTTCGACCTGCAGCGCGGTGAAGCCCGGTGCCTCCACCTGCACGGTGGCCTGCGCCGGCACGAAGTCGGGGAACACGTCGTAGCGGGCGTCGAACAGCCGTTGCACGCCGAGCGCCAGCACGAGTACGGCCAGCAGCACGACCCAGCCGGCGGCGCGCAACGCGCTGCGGACGATGGCGACGAGCACGGTGTCAGTCGTCCGATGCGTCGGCGGCGCTGCCGGGCACCGGCGCGGCGTCGACCGCGACCAGCGCCTCGGCCCCCTGCACCACCACGCGCTCGCCCGGCTTGAAGGGCGCACCGACCAGCCAGCCCGCGGGGGTCATCGCGCGCGGGTGCACCGCGCGGCGCTCGAACTGCGTGGCGCCGGTGGCGACATAGGCCCAGTCCAGCCCGTTCCAGCGCACGATCGCCGCGCGAGGCAGCAGCACGCCGCGTACCGGCGCGCCGGCGCCGTGCAGTCGTGCGGTCAGCACCATGCCGGGCACCATCGCACCGGCTTCCGCCTGCAGCAGCCAGCCGGCGGCGAGGCCCGAGGTGCTGCGCGGCAGGCGCCCGAGCACCCGCGCGGTGGCGGCGGCACCCCGTGGCAGCTGCAACGTGGCCGCGCGCACCGTCGGGGCCTGGTCCGGGCGACCCAGCGGTTCGGCCCTGAGGAGTACCTGCCGACCCTTCACCAGTGCTGCGAGCAGCCGATCGCGGCGGCCAGGCTCCATCTCCGCCAGGTCGTCGCCCCACACGCTGCGTAGCGCGACACGCGCCTCGCGCAGGCGGGCCTGGTCCGCCGTCGCTTGCGCCTGCGCCGCCTCCAGCGCCTTGCGCGAGGCGTTGCCCCCGGCGGCGAGCAGGGCCTGCGTGCGCGCCACCTCCGCCCGCGAGGCGTGCGCCGCCGCCTGCGCCGCCTCGAGCTCGTCGATGGCCTTGGCCAGGGGGACCGGGTCGAGCACGTCGGCCACCGCGCGCGTGGTCGGCGGCATGCTGCCTGCGGCCAGCGTCGCCAGCTGCAGTCCGAGCCGCGCCTGGGATGCCGCGTCCAGTTCGGTGGCAGCGGCGCCGCCGGCCAGCAGGGCAAGCAGCAAGGCGAACGATGCGGAATATTTCACGGACGACCTCCCACGGCGGGCCCCAGCGTGGCCTCGGCCGGATCCAATGGGGCACGCAGGGCATCTTCCAGCGCCGCCTCGGCCTGCCAGGCAGCATCGAGCGCGGCGAGGGTGGACTGCTCCGCCGCCAGCGCGGCCAGGCGCGCCTCCAGCAAGGCGCTGCGGTCGATGGCACCGAGCGCGAAGGCGTGCTCGGCCTGGTCGCGGGCGCGTCCGGCGGCGTGCGATCCGGCGCGGGCGGCGGCCAGCGCCGGCCACGCCGCCGCCAGGCGCGACCGCGCAGCGTCGATGGCAGCGGCGATATCGGCCTGCACCGTGCGCACGTGGGCGGCGGCCGCTTCCCGCCGCGCGCGGGCCTCGGCGATCGGCCCCTGGTTCTGGTTGAAGACCGGCAAGCTCAGGCTGGCGTTGAAGGTGAGCTTGCGCAGGCCGTGGTCGTAGGTGTAACCCGGCCCGAGCGAGAGCTGCGGATACTGGGCGTGGACCTGCTGGTGGAGCTCCGTCTCGCGGCTGGCGTAGTCGACCAGCGCGCGCTCCAGGTCGCTGCGCGTCAGCAAAGCACGGTCGGCCAGCGTGTCGAGCCGGGCGGCCGGCGGCTCGGCCGGCCGGTCGAAATCGTCCCAGCGCAGCGCCAGCCCCTGCAAGGCGGCCGCCGGCACGCCGACCGCACGCGCCAGTTGCGCCTGCGCGCTGGCGGCACGCTGGCCCGCGGCGGCCTGGTCACTGCGCGCCCGCGCCAGGGTCTGCGCCGCCTGCAGGGCAACTTGCGGCTGATCCTCGCCCAGCGCGACGCGCTGCCGCGCGGCCTGCTCGAGCGCCGTGGCGGTGGCCACCGTGCGGGCTGCCAGGGTTGCCTGGCGCCGGGCGACCAGTTGCTGCTCCAGCGCGTCGCGGACGGCGCTGCGCACGCTCCACAGCTTGCCGGCGTAATCCAGCCGCGCGCCACGCACGCCCTGGTCGGCCAGTTGCAGGCGCAACCGCCGGCGCAGGCCACCGTCAAGCAGGAAGTCGGTGCTGAGGCCCCACAGCCACGGCGCGCTGTCGGCCTGCGCCTGGGTGTAGCGCTCCAGCGCCAGGCCCAGGGTCGGGTTGGGGAGGGCGCCGGCCGTCTCCACCGCGGCGCTCGCTTCGACCAGGCGCGCGCGCGCCTCGGCCACATCGGGGTTGAGCGCCAGCGCGGCAAGCACCAGCTCGGCGCGGCCGTAGCGCTTTGGCGGCCACTGCCCGTGGTCGCGTGCCGGCAGCCATGGGCCCAGCCGCGCCGCCAGGGCCGGATCGTCGAGCCGGCGCGCCTGCCACTGTGCGCGCGTAGCCACCGGATCGACCGGCGCGGGACGGTAGCTGGCGCAGCCCGGAAGGATCGTCACCCCGGCGCAGGCGACCAGGCAAAAAAAAGGATGGCGCATGGGCGCCATCCTTGCAGAACGTGCTTAGCGCTCTCTAAGGGCCGCACGCGGGCTGCAGCGCCCGCGTGGCTTCAGGCCTGGGCCTTGGCGCGCTCGCGCTGGTCCAGCCGCTGCGTCAGGCGGTCGATGTTGGCCAGCGACATCAGGTGCGCGTAGATCCAGCCCAGCAGGCCCTCCTTGAGGAACTCGTGGGTGGTCTTCTCGTCGAGCTGGCGCAGCTTCTCCTCGTTGACCACGAACAGGCCGTTGAGGTTGATCGAGTTGCCCTCCTTCTCCAGGCGGATGTTGCGCGGCTCGAGCAACTGGTGCTTGCGCAGCTGCTCCATGAACGACTGGGTGCGCAGCACATGCTGCTGGAATTCGCCGAGGAAACTGACGGCGTTGGCCAGGATCTGGCTGTCGCTGCCGTCTTCCTTGAACAGGCGCTCGCCCTCCTCGCTGCCGAAGCCTTCATAGGCCTCGTCGAGGAACACGGTGAAGTCGTCGCCCTCGGCGCCCGCCGGCTTTTCGGCGAGGATGAACGGGTAGCGGCGCACGAACGCCGGCACGTAGACGCCCTGCGCCCAGTGGCCGTTCTCGTCCACCAGCAGGTTCTCGTTCTGGCGCAGGCCCAGCAGTGCCATCGGGCCGGCGTCCTCGACGCCCTGGCCGGCGAACAGGATCGGCACGTCGCGCGCGGCCATCGGGAATTCCGCGGCCGTCAGCGGCACCGAGTGCGCGTTGGCGGCGAACTTCACGTTCGGGATGCCCTTCAGGCGCAGGTCCTTGTGCTGGTTGCGGTTGAGCGGCACCGGGCGCTCGTAGAAAAGAACTTCAGCCACGTCTTGTTACCTCTGCCCCGCCGTGCCGGGGTTGCCACCGATGGCTCCCCCTCCCAAACCCGGCGTCGGGTCGCGAATCCGTGACTATATCAGCGGCCACGCGCCCGGGCGAATCGCCCGCGGCCGCGGCGATCTGCCAAGCGCGTCAAATGCTTACCGCGCGCCACCCGGCCAAGTTGGGCTATGCTCGAAGCACGAGCGCATCGCTGCACCACCTCCGCCCGAACCTCCACGAACTGGCTGAAGGAAACCGCATGCTGATGGAAGTGCCGCGCCGGGATCTCAACACGACCCGCGTGCTGTCGCTGGACGCCGCCGGCCGGATCCTCGACTGGATCAGCTGGCAGGACGCCGTCTGCCTCTACGTCCGCGAGGCGGTGGCCTGGACCCTGGGTGATCCGTGCCTGACCGTGCACGGCGGCCACAACCGCGCCCGCGGCGAACGCAGCCGGCTGGACCTGCATCCGATCGTCGCCAGCACCGGCCACTGCCGCGACCACGCGATCGACCCGGCTCCGGCGCTGACCAATACCGCCCTGTTCGCCCGCGACCGGCACCTGTGCCTGTACTGCGGCAACCAGTTCTCCCGGGGAGAGCTGACCCGCGATCACGTCGCCCCGGTTTCGCATGGCGGCAAGGACGAATGGGAGAACGTGGTCAGCGCCTGCCTTGCCTGCAACCTCAAGAAGGCCAACCGCACTCCGCAGCAGGCCCACATGCCGCTGCTGGCGGTGCCGTACCGGCCCAGCTGGGTGGAACACCTGATCCTGTCCAACCGCAACATCCTGGCCGACCAGATGGAGTTCCTGGTCAACCACCTGCCGCGCGAGCGGCGGCGGGCCATGAGCTAGCGGGACCTCCCTCCCGGCTCCTGCCCGGCGTCGGCATGGTCCGGGCTGGCCTTGGCCAGTTCCCGTTCGATTTCCCTGATCTCCTGGCAGGCCTCGCTGGATTCCTCCGCGGCGCGCACGCGATGGCTCGCACGCTTGGCCTGGCGCGCCTCTTCTTCCTTGTTGTGGGCGAGCTTGCGGTAGTTCTCGCGGATGCGCTCGAGCGCGTCCTCATCGAGGTTGTCCACATCCAGCAGGCTGTTGCGCGCGCGCGTGGCGCGGATCAGTTCGTCGAGCTTGATCTGCAGGGCGGCACTGTCGCGGTTCTGGCTGTTCTGGATCAGGAAGACCATCAGGAAGGTAATGATCGTGGTGCCGGTGTTGATCACCAGCTGCCAGGTATCGTTGAAGCCGAACATGGGCCCGGTTACCGCCCAGACGACGATGACTGCGGCGGCGATCAGAAACGCGGCGGGCTTGCCCGAATAACGGGCGGTCGCCTCGGCAAAGCTGCGGAAGGCCTTCGATAGCTTGGACATGGCGGACGCCTCTGACCGTGGTCAGTGCCAGCTTGCGGGCGGTTTTGTATGCCCGGTGTGCACGGCGCCGCCTTTCGTTCACGTCGCCGCCCTTGCCCCGCCTTGCGGCTGGGCCAACAATACGCGGATGATCGACCCATCCCGCTATCCCCACCTGGCCCGCATCGAGGCGCCGGACGACCTGCGCCGCGTACCCGATGCCGAGCTGCCTGCCGTCGCCGACGAACTGCGCCAGTACCTGATCGAATCGGTCGCCAGCTCCGGCGGCCATTTCGGCGCGGGCCTGGGCGTGGTCGAGCTGACCGTGGCGCTGCACCACGTGTTCGACACGCCGCACGACCGCCTGGTGTGGGACGTCGGCCACCAGTGCTATCCACACAAGATCCTCACCGGCCGGCGCGATCGAATCACCACGATCAAGAAGAAGGATGGCCTGGCCCCGTTCCCGCGCCGGGAGGAGAGCGAGTACGACACGTTCGGCGTGGGCCACTCTTCCACCTCGATCTCGGCCGCCCTCGGCATGGCGATCGCCGCCCAGCGCAAGGGCGACGAGCGCAAGGTGGTGGCGGTGATCGGCGACGGCGCGATGACCGCCGGCATGGCCTTCGAGGCGCTCAACCACGGCGGCGACGTCGAGCCGAACATGCTGGTCGTGCTCAACGACAACGGCATGTCGATCAGCGAGAACGTCGGCGCGATGACCAAGATGATGGCGCGCGCGATGGCCAGCCGCCGGCTCAATGCCGTGCGCGAACGCGCCAAGAAAGCGATCCCGCGGCAGTCGTTCTTCGGCCGCTTCTTCAGGAACTGGGAAGAGCACGCCAAGGGCATGTTCCTACCCTCGACGCTGTTCGAGGAACTGGGCTTCCATTACACCGGGCCGATCGACGGCCACGACATCCCGGCGCTGCTGCGCGCGCTGCGCACGGTGAAGAACCTGCCCGGCCCGCAACTGCTGCATGTGATCACCACCAAGGGCAAGGGCTACGCACCGGCCGAACAGCAGCAGATCGAATACCACGCAGTCGGCCCGTTCGACCCGGTCGCCGGCGTGGTGAAGAAGACGGCGCCGGCCAAGCCGACCTATACCGACATCTTCGGCGACTGGCTATGCGATATGGCCGCCGCCGACGAGCGGCTGCTCGGCATCACGCCGGCGATGCGCGAGGGCTCCGGCCTGGTGCGCTTCTCCAGGGAATACCCCAAGCGCTACTTCGACGTGGCGATCGCCGAGCAGCACGCGGTAACGCTGGCCGCCGGCATGGCCTGCGAAGGCGCCAAGCCGGTGGTGGCGATCTACTCCACCTTCCTGCAGCGGGCCTACGACCAGGCGATCCACGACGTGGCATTGCAGAACCTGGACGTGACCTTCGCGATCGACCGCGCGGGCGTGGTCGGCCCGGACGGCGCCACCCATTCGGGCAGCTTCGACCTGTCGTTCCTGCGCTGTCTGCCGAACATGCTGGTCATGGCGCCGTCCGATGAGAACGAGTGCCGCATGATGCTCACCACCGGCTTCGAATACGCCGGCCCGGCGGCGATCCGCTACCCGCGCGGCACCGGTCCCGGCGCCGCCGTGCGCAAGGAGCTGGATACGCTGCCGATCGGCAAGGCCGAGCTGCGCCGGCGCGGCCGCAACCTGGCGATCCTCTCCTTCGGCGCGATGCTGGCGCCGGCCGCGGTGGTGGCGGCCGAGCTGGACGCGACGCTGGTCAACATGCGCTTCGTCAAGCCGCTGGACGAGGCGATGATCATGGAGCTGGCCAGGACGCACGATGCCTTCGTCACGCTGGAGGACAACGCGGTCGCCGGCGGTGCGGGCTCGGGCGTAGCCGAGTGCCTGGCCGCGCACGGGATCGTCAAGCCGATCCTGCACCTTGGCCTTCCGGACGTCTATCTGGAACACGGCAGCCGCGAGGAGGTGTTGTCCATGGCGGGGCTGGACCTGCCCGGCATCCGCAACGCGATCCGTGCGCGGTTCCCGCAGCTGTCGAACGTGGCGGCCACCGCGGGTTGACCGCCCGCCTGTGGCCCCGCAGCGCACTCGTGCGCAACCGCTGACCCACGCGCTAGGGGGGTGACCCGACCCGGCCGCCACTGACCCGGTCGCGCTGCTCCAGGTCCTGCGCGGTGAACACTTCACGGTAACCGGCCGCCTCGAGCAGCCCGCGCGCCGCCGCGCCCTGGTCCCAGCCGTGCTCGAACAGCAACCAGCCCCCCGGTACCAGGTGCGCCCGCGCCCCGCCGACGATCCGGCGGATGTCATCGAGCCCGTCGATCCCGGATGCGAGCGCGCCGGCCGGCTCGAAGCGCAGGTCGCCCTGCCCCAGGTGCGGATCGCCGGCGGCGATGTAGGGCGGGTTGGAGACGACGAGCTCGAACCGCTCGCCCACCAGCGCGGCGAACCAGTCGCTTTCGGCGAAATCGACGTTGACGAGCCGGTTGCCGTCGGCATTGCGCCGGGCCACCGCCAGCGCGGCGGTGCTGGCGTCGGTGGCAAGCACGCGCGCATGCGGGCATTCGCGCGCGATCGCCAGCGCGATGGCACCGCTGCCGGTACCCAGGTCCACCACACGCGGTGAGCCTTCCCGCGGCAACCGCGCCAGCGCGAGCTCGACCAGCAGTTCGGTTTCCGGTCGCGGGATCAGCGTGGCCGGGGTCACCTCCAGCTCGAGCGTCCAGAAGCCGCGCTGCCCGGTGAGATAGGCCACAGGCTCCCCGGCGAGGCGACGTTCGACCAGCGCTGCGAAGATTGCGGCGCCCTCGGGGGCGGCCTCGTCGCGGGCGTGCGCGATCAGCCAGCTGCGCGGCCTGCCCAGCGCGTGCGCGAGCAGGATGTCCGCCTCGGCGCGGTCGCCCAGGCGCGTGGCCGCCTCGGACAGCAGCTGGCGTATCTCAGGCATCGGACGGCGTCTCCGCGGCGGGAAGGGGTGGTGGCGACGTGACCTGCTGCGGCTTGTCGCGGCGCCAGTAACCGCCGCGCGACCAGGCCTCGAAGCCCCAGCGCAGCCAGCCGATCAGCGCATTGGCAAGCCACAGCGCCCAGGCCAGCATGGCCAGCTTGTAGGTCCACAACGGCAGACTGAACACGCCGGCCTGCGGCAGCGCGTCGGCGCTGCGATCGGCGAACCAGTGCAGCTGCAGGGCGCTGGAGCCCATGCCCGCGACATGCATGTCCGGCTGCCCGAGCAGCCCGCCCGGCACCGCGGCGACCAGCACCGCCAGCGCGGTCGCGGTAAGCAGCACCAGCCCCACCTGCATCAGGTCGAAGAGGCCGGCGCGCCACGAGGCGACCGCGGCACGCGCGCGCAGGCCGAGCAGGATCAGCCAGGCCACCACCACGGCGTATGCGCTCCAGGCAAAGGCGGAGAAGCCCAGGCCGAGCAGCAGCCAATGGCGGAAGCGCAGCGGCGTGGGCGCATGCCGCGCCAGCAGCCAGGCCGCGATCAGCAGTACCAGCAGCTGCGCCCAGTACAGCACGGCAGGGCCGGCACCGGGTCCCCAGGTCCACAGCACCCAGCGGTCCTGCGGCAGTTGCAGGCGCAGGTCGAGGTTGGCCGCCGGCGCATGCAGCGCGATGACGGGTGAACGCACGCGCGGGGCAACCCCTGCACTCTCGCGCAGGCGCACTTCATAGGCGTGCGTGCCAGGCAGCAAGGGCAGCGAAAGCGCGCCCCCGCGCACGGCCAGCGGCAGGCGTTCGCCGTCACGGCTGGCCTGCAGCAGTTCGGCGCCACGCGGCAATCCGAGCGCGTGTTCACCGCCACCCGTGCTGCGCGCCTGCAATTGCAGGGTGGTTTCGGTGGCACGCTCGCCGACGACGCTGCGCATCGCCGCCCGGTCGAAGGCGAGGGTGCCGCCGCCGGCCGCGGCCGGCCGGGTCACCGTCAGCGTGAGCCGCTCGCCCGGCAGCGGCAGGAAGCGCGGCAGGTCGCCGTCGCTGGCCGGCACGCCGGTCGCGTCGACGTGCCACATAGGTGCGGCGTCGATTTCCCACACTTCGGCGCGCTCGGACAAGGCCGGCGCGGTCAACCGCAGTTGCGCCGCGCGATCCAGGCGGCTGGTCCACCCCACGCTGTCCGTCCCGGCGTTGAAGGCAAGCTGGATGCGCCCCTCGCGGACCGGGGCATCGGCGCCCAGCGGATGCTCGCCCGGCAGCAGCGGCAGGGCGAGGCTGAAGCCGCCGGTCCGGGGCGCGAGCCGCTCAACCTCGTTCCGCACCGTCCACTCGCTGCCCAGCACGAGGCGGCGGGTCAGTCGCACAAAGGGCGGAAAATCCTGTACCGACCCACCGGATGGACCGGCGGCAGCCACCCGCTGGCGGTCGAAGGCGAGGCTGTCGCCCAGCAGGTGGTCGGCGTCCAGCCCGTCGACCGTCCAGCCGTCCGCCTGCACCACGATGCGTTGTGGCGCCAGGGCGAAGCGCAGGCGCGCGCTGTCGGCGCCGGCGAGGCGATAGCGCAAGGCCAGCGCGTGCACACCCGGTTCCAGCCGCAACCAGAGTTGGCCGCCGCGCCGGGCCAGCACTGCCGGGCGCCCGTCGACCGTCACCGCCGCCAGCGGCAACGCCGTGGCCGGCAGCGGCAGCGCCACCGTGGCACCGGCATGCGCCTGCAGGGTGAGGTCGAGTACGTCACCGGCCAGGACCGCGTGCGCCTGCGGCAGGTTCGCGCAGGAGGGCGCACACGCCGGCGCCTCGACCAGGCGCTGGCGCAACTGGTCGAGCAGCGGCTGGCTGGGCAGCGTCTGGGCCTGCGATGGCCAGGGCAACAGCGCCAGCGCCAACAGCGCCGCCGGGGCGGCGCCCCAACCGCCTTCCCGGCGTCCGCGCCAGGGTCGCAGCAGCGAGGGCAGGACCCGCGCCAGCAGCGCGGCCAGCAGCGCCACCATCAGTACCCGCAGCAGGCTCACCAGCCACGCCGGGGCGATCACCAGGCGCATGGTCTGTCGCGGCGTCACGGGCCCGGACCAGCCGAGCCGGTAGCTGCTGCCGATATGCCAGTCGGGCGTGCCGGCACCAGCCTGGATCAGGTTGCGGCCGTCACCGGGCACGCCGGGCACCAACCTCGCCGTGGCGGTCAGGCTGGCAAGCGATGGCGCCTGCGCGGGTGCGGGCGGTGCGGGTGCCGGCGCCGGCATCTGCGGCGCTGGCTGGAGGCCTTCCATCCTGGTTGCAGCCGCGTAGGACAGCTCGACATTCGCTTCCGGCGCTTGCAGTTGCGGGTGCAAGGCGTATTGCAGCTGGGCCGCGACGAACGGCAGGGTCCACAGCGCCGCGAGCGCGAAGACCGCGAGCGCCGCCGCGTTGGCGGCCCGCCGCAGGCGGCCATCGGGCAGCGCTCGCAGCAACAGCGCGACAGCGAACAGGAGCGCGAGCGTCCAGCGTGGTGCGCCCGGTTCGTGCTGCGCCAGCGCGAGAAAGCCGGCAGCCAGCAAGGCCCACGGCCAGCCCAGCAGGCGGCCGGCCAGCAACGCCACCAGGGCGACGCCGAAGACGTCCAGCAGGCTCCACTGCGCCACCCACGAGTCGGGCGAGTCGTCCGCACCGGGAGCGCCGAGCAGGCGGTAGCCCGGCGGCAGCTGCAAGGTGGCGTCGATGCGCTCCAGCGGCAGGTTCCAGCCGGCCACCGGCAGTGCCCCGGCGGAGGGCACACGCAGGCCGGCGCCCAGGTCGAGCTGGTCGCTGCGTACCTCCACGCCGCTGCGGCCATCCCCGCCACGACTGACCAGCAGCGGTTCCCCGCCCTGCCCCGCGCGTTCGAGCCGCCAGGGAGCGGTGACCTCCAGCCGCTGGCGGTGCAGTTCGCCCTGCAGGCGGTCGTCCACGCCCAGGCCCTTGCCGTCGAAATCCAGCCACAGGCGGCGCGACAGGCGCAGGCGGTCGGTGCGCCCGGCCCCGCGTTCGCCCGGCTGCACGGTGAGCGCGGCGTTGCCGTCCATCACGAACGCGGGCAGCGTGCGCCAGTCCGCCGGGACGCCGGCCTGGGCCGCGTCGGTGGCCAGCCCCTCGGCGTGACTGCTGCGCAGTCCCGGGGCATCCGCATAGCTCCAGATTTCCTGCCTGGGCCAGGGGGGCGGCGGCAGGGTGATGGCGACGCGCGCAAGCGGGGCGATCGCGCGGGCATCGACGGTGACGGTCCAGCGGCCGGGCTTCAGCTGTACGCGCAGGCGGCCGTCACCGTCGAGCCGCGCGGGAAGGTCGCCCTCCAGTGCGGTCGCGAGGAAACCACGCGGCAGGACAGGTCCGAGCACCTGCTCGCGGGCGCTCCCGGTGACGTCGAAGCGCAAGCGCGTCTGCAGCGTCCCCGGCAGGCCATCGGCCAGCAGGCGGTCCACGCGCAGCGACAACGCATCGGCCACGCGCTGCGCGGCCGCGGCTTCGCCCAGGGTGAGGTCGCTGCCGTCGCGCTCCAGGCGCGCCACCGGCCTGCCGTCGAGCGTGAGGTCGACCAGCGCGATCGCCTCGGGCACGCGCAGGCGCGCCGGGCGCGCCGACCAGGGCAACAGGCCCTGCAGGTGGTGGTCGCCGGGTAAGACACGTACGGTCGGCTGGCCCGCGCGCGCGAGCACCACGGCTGGCTGGCCGTCGAGCCGCAACTGCGCCGGCCAGTTGCGCGCGTCACCCGGCAAGGCGATCCATGCGGGCGCGTCGGCGTGGGCATCGAGGGTGAACCGCCCGCCCCCCGCGTCGGCGGCCAGCACCAGCCGACCGGGCCAGGCGCATTGCCAGGCCTCGCCCGGACCAGGCGCGCTCACCAGCCGCGGGCAGGCATGCGTCGGGACCTCGTGCAGCACCCAGTCCTGCCAGTCGCGCAACGCGGGCGGCACCTGCTGTGCGCCCGCCGGCGCGGCCAGCAGCAGCCCCATCAACCACAACCATCCTGATCGAGCACGCATGCCGGGTCTCCCTGTCGCCCCATGGGCGCGGGACAGTGTAGGTGGAACGTGAATGCGACGGCGCGTGGCGATCGATCGCCAGCAATGAGGGCTCGATGACATGCCGGACGTTGCCGCCCGGCGCCAGTGCCGCGTGGTCGGGGCCTCAGTGCAGGATCGCCTCCGGGTCCTGCCTGGCCTTCAGCGCGGCGCACAGCCGGGTGGCCTCGACGGTCTGCGCCAGGCCGCGTTCGGCACCCGGGACCTCCCTGGCGCGGGTCCGGAAGAACGCATGCAGGCGATCGGCCTCCTGTTGCGAGCAGCCGCCACCGCCCATCAGCGCGGGCAGGCGGCCGCCGGCGAAGCTGCCGGTGCGCATGAGGATGCGGTCGTAATGCGCGACCGCCCACTTCCACATCGCATCGCGCCGGGCGCGCGTATCGCGGCTGCCGCGCAGGAGTGCGGCCATCTCGCCGACCTTGACCTGCTTGTCCAGCGCGAAGTCGCGCACCTGTTCGGCCAGCGCCGGGTCCTCCACCGCGGCCAGGCCGGCCAGGATGGCGTTGCGCAGCGCCGGGTCGGAGGTGCGGGGCAGTTCGGCGATCAGCGCATCGACCGCGCGCTTGCCGCGCGACTGCACCGCCACCGCCAGCGCGGTGTCGAGCAGGTCCGGATCCGCCGCGCCGAGGTCGAGACGGCCATCGGCCTTGCGTTCGAGCGCCGCCTCGCCCTGCTTGAGCAGTTCCGCCCGCACCTGCGGCAGCTTCACGTCCAGCGCCAGGAACTCGGCGAGCGTACTGCGCAGTAGCGCGTCGTCCGCGGGCTCGCCGGTCTTGCGGTGATAGCCCAGCAGCGCCATGCGCGGCAGATAGGCGGTCCTGGCCCAGGCATCCAGGACGTTCCGCTGCGCGTCGGTGCGCGCGAGGTAGCGCCCGATCCACTGGAAACTGGCGATCGGCGCCGTGGCCACCTCGCGTACGCGCGAGGCGGTCAGCGGCTTGAGCGCGGCCAGCAGTTCGCCGGCGTGGATGTCGCCGCGGTGGAAGCTGGCGTCGGCCGCGTCGGCGTAGGCCAGTTGCTCGGCAGCGGTGAGGTGGCTGATCTGCTCGGCCAGGCGGGCCAGGGCGTCCCTGCCCATGCCGAAACGGTAGTAGCCGCTGCCATTGGCATTGGGCATCACCCAGGCGTTGGCGCGCGCGCCCGGCAGCGCGAGGGTGCCTTGCGCCTTCGCCAGCAATCCGCACTGGACCCTGCTGCCCTCGGCGGCGGCGTAGCGCACGCACACCGGCACGCCCCACACGTGGTCCGCGCTGCCCTTGCTGCCGACCGGCAGGTAGCGGCGCTGGCGCAACTCGAGCACGGTCTGGCCGTCCTTCCGCAGGACCCGGGTCTGCACGTAGGGCACGCCTGGCTGGTCGAGGAAGCTCTTGAAGGCCCGCTTGAAGTCCCCGCCCTTGCCGGCCGCCGCCGCGATGGCGTCGACCAGGTCGTCGGCGGTGGCGGTGGCGAACCTGTGCTCCCGGATGTAGCGGCGCATCCCCTGCTGGAAGGTCTTCTCGCCGACGTAGGCCTCGAACATGCCGAGCACGCTGGCGCCCTTCTTGTAGGTGATCGCGTCGAACGCGGTCGCGATGTCGCCGTTGCCGCTGATCGGCTGGCGGACCTTGCGCGCGGTGACCAGGCTGTCGTTCTCCATTGCGATGTGCGCGCCCCGCACCCGGTCCAGGTCGGCGCGGTATTCCGGATGCAGCTTCATCGCCAGCTTCTGCTGCATCCACTCGGCGAACGCCTCGTTGAGCCAGATGTCGTTCCACCAGGCGGTGGTGACGGTGTCGCCGGTCCACTGGTGGGCCAGCTCGTGTGCATTGACGTTGAACGAGCCGCGCACGTACTGCGCCGGTGAGTCCGGATCGAGCAGCAGCAGCCAGTCGCGAAAGGTCACCAGGCCGGCGTTCTCCATCGCACCGGCAGCGAAGTCCGGCGCGGCGAGCAGGTCGAGCTTGTCCCACGGGTAGCCGAAGCCGTAGTAGTCCTCCAGCGCCCGGATGATGCCGGGGGTCTCCGAGAGCACATGCCGCATGCGGTGGCCCTCGCCCCTGGCGGCGATGCCGCGCAGCCGCAACGGACTGGTGCGGTAGGCATCGGGGGGGATGTCCGGTCCGGCCACGATGTCCCACGGGCCGACAGCGAAGGCGACCAGATAGGTCGGCAGCGGTCGGGTGGTGGCGAAGTCCAGGGTCTTCCAGCCGTTGCCGGCGGGTGCCTCCCTGACCTGCCTGGTGTTGGCCACGGCCTTCTGGTCGTCCGGGATGGTCAGGCTCAGCTCGAACGGGGTCTTGAAGTCGGGCTCGTCGAAACCGGGAAACGCGTAGCGTGCGCTGATCGGTTCCATCTGCGTCATCGCGTACGGCACGCCCGCGTGGCTGACCTTGTACAGGCCCTGCAGCTGCAGGTTGAGCGGCGCGGTGTAGTCGAAGGTCAGGGTCAGCTGCTGCGGCTTGAGCGTGCCGCTGAAGTCCACCCGCACGACGCCCTCCTTCGGCGCCACCTCGACGTAGCGGGCCGCATGCGTCGTGCCGGCGGCGTCGGTCACTGCCACCCTGGTAACGTCGAGGTCGTGGCCGTGCAGCCAGAGGTGATCGGACGGCTGCCTGAGGTCGACCCGGATACGGGTGGTGCCGGTGAAATCCTGCTGGCGCGGGTCGACCTTGAAGGAGAGCCGGTAGGACTCGGGCACCGCCCAGCGCGGCAGCTTGCCATGCGGCACCGGGTCGGCGGTGGCGCCGGACGCGGTGCCGCAGCAGGCGGCCAGCGCGATGAGCACGAGCGGTAGGGCGGTTAGGCGCATGGCGGTTCCCCGGGGCGATGACGGCGGCGTCCGGAACTGGGCCGGGCACGACTGCCAAGGGGGGCATGGCCGGGCTGGAGGGAACGTGAAGTTCCAGCGGCGGCTACATGGTGCGGCGGGAAAAAAAAGCCCGGCCATGCCGGCCGGGCTCGTGTACTGAACGCGCCGCGCACTCAGCCGGCGACGTCGGCCTGCTCCAGCGCCACCGCCACGGCGTGGATCACCGCGGCGATGCGGATCGCGCTCTGGATCGGCTGCGCGGAGAGACCGTGCTTGCGCAGGGTCTTCTCGTGCGAGTCCACGCACATGCCGCAGCCGTTGACCGCCGCCACGGCAAGCGAGGCGAGTTCGAAGTCGATCTTGGTGCCGCCGGGGTTCATCATCGCGTTCATGCGCAGCCCCGCGCGCAGCGTGCCGTATTCGGGCTCGCTGACCAGATGCACGAAGCGGTAGTAGATCGTGTTCATGCCCATGATGGACGCGGCCACGCGGGCGCCGTTGAGCTCTTCGGCGCTGGCGTGCTGCGCCGCTTCCTCGGCCACCACCTTGGTCAGCGGCTTGAAGCGCGAAGCGATCGCCGCGGCGAGCGCGACCACCATGATCTGTTTCTGGGTCAACCCCGGCGCACCGCCCTCGCTCAGCACCGAATCGAGGTTCAGGCGCAGGTCCTTGGCGTAGTCGGGGAGCTGGCTCTTGAGG
>NZ_DASSES010000080.1:0-4051 GCF_035695185.1 Frateuria sp. | reverse complement strand
CCAGTCGTGCGCACCGGAGGCGGTGCGCAACTGGGCGAATCCCTGCGCGTAGGAAATCAGCTTGCCCAGGTACAGTGCACGGCGTACCGACTCGACGAACGTCGCGCGGTCGCCGGTGAACCCGGCCGTCGTGCCCTGCAGCACACGGCTGGCCGCGACGCGTTCGTCCTTCTGCGCCGACAGGCCGCGCGCGAACACCGCCTCGGTGATCAGCGGCAGCGGCACGCGCAGTTCCAGGGCGTCCTGGCAGGTCCACTGGCCGGTGCCCTTCTGCAGGGCGCGGTCGAGGATCATGTCCACCAGATCGTTGCCGCTGTCCGGGTCCTTGCGGGTGAAGATGCGCGCGGTGATGTCGATCAGGTAGCTGTCGAGTTCGCCCTGGTTCCAGTCCGCGTAGACGCGCGCCAGTTCGGCGTTGGATAGGCCCAGCACCTGGCGCAGCACCGCGTAGCTCTCGGCGATCAATTGCATGTCGCCGTATTCGATGCCGTTGTGGACCATCTTGACGTAGTGCCCGGCGCCGTTGGGGCCCATCCAAGCCACGCAAGGCGTGCCATCGGGGGCACGCGCGGCGATCTCGGTGAGGATCGGCTCGACTTTCGCGTAGGCCTCGCGCGGCCCGCCGGGCATGATCGAGGGACCGTGCAGCGCGCCCTCCTCGCCGCCGGAGATGCCGCAGCCGATGAAGTTCAAGCCAGCGGCCTGCATCGCCCGCTCGCGACGGATGGTGTCGCGGTAGTAGCTGTTGCCACCGTCGATCACGATGTCGCCGGGTTCGAGCAAGGGCGTGAGCGCCTCCAGCATGGCGTCCACCGGCGGACCGGCCTTGATCATCAGCAGGATGCGCCGCGGGCGCTGCAGCGAGGCGACGAAGGCCGGCAGGTCGTGGAACGGCACCAGGCGGCGGTCGGGATGGGCGGCCATGACCTGCTCGGTGAAGGTGTTGTCATGGTCGTAGACCGACACCGCGTGCCCGCGGCTTTCGATGTTCAACGCCAGGCTGCGTCCCATTACGCCCATGCCGAACACGCCCATCACCTGCTGGCTCATCGTGCGCTCCCTCCGAGGACTTCGATCCGTCCGATATGGGCCCGGTCGCGCGGCCTACAAGCGTGCCTTGGAGATCGGGGCGCCTCTGTGCGACCGCAAGTCACGGGGGCAGGCAGCGCGGTGCGCCCGGCGTATCAATGGACGCGCTCGGCGCCTCGGTTGGCCGGTCGTGGGGTGTAACGCAATGGCACGAGCGCGATCCGCGCGCCCACCCGCACGTAGCGAAGCGGGCCGGTCACTGCAGTGGTGCCGAAATCGAGCGTCCGGCCGTCCAGCTCCAGCTGCGCGACCGGCGGCGCCAGCCCGATTTTTCGCGCATCGAATGCCGAAGCGGAGCGCCAGGCGACGACCGGCGCCTGCGCGATCTCGGTGAGCTCCTGCAGGCGGCCGTCGTCGGCGCGCCCGCCGTCGGCTTGCCACCAGTGGCCGTCATGGCGGCGGTACGTCTCCGCTGGATGACCGGGCAGGGTGAGCTTCACCGAGGTGATCGACGCAGGCTCCAGGTCCAGCAGGGGGCCCGGTGCCTGGCGTCGGTCGTGCAGGTACTGGATCCCGGCGAGCACGAGCAACGCCAATGCGCTGCCGAACGCGATCCAGCGCTGCCGTGCCTTGCGCCGCATCAGCGCCGGCGCCGACGCCAGGTCAGCACGCCGCCGACGAGCAGCAGCAGCAACGGTAGTGCGAGGAGGAAGCCCAGGCTCAGCGCGTTGAGCTCGGTCTGCGAGATGTCCAGCACGCGATCGGGCGCGCCGCGGGGCGGCAGGGTCACCAGCGCATCGTCGCCGAGCAGCCAGTCGAACACGCGCTCACCCAGGGCGCGGTTGCCGCCGTTGCCGAGGAAGGTGTTGGAAAGGAAATCGCCGTCCCCGATCACCACCACGCGCTGCTGGCTCTTGTCCGGGCTGGGCGAGAGACGCGACAGCGCCAGCCCGAACGCCAGCGGGCCCTTCAGTTCGCCGGCCGCGGCATCGAAACGGATGGTCGACGTGGCTGCGTTCCCGATCGGCTGGAACTCCGTCCAGCTCTGCGGTCCGGACTCGAGGAAGTCCTGTACCGCCCAGTCGTTGCGGTTGACCTGGGCCAGTGCGGCGACCTGCGGGAACAGCGTGGTCAGCATGAATCCGCGGGTGATCGCCTGCGGCGGGTAGTTGCCCAGCGCGAGCAGGCGCGGATCCTTCAGGCCCAACGCCGCGCCACCGCCGTCGACCAGCACGCCGGGCAGCACGTGCAGGCCGAGCGCATCGGCCAGCGGCGCCAGGTTGAGGTCGCTGTTGGCCGGCTCGGTGAGCCACAGCAGGTTGCCGCCGTTGGCGACGTAGTCGACCAGTGCACGCACCGCGCCAGGGGCGAGTGCGAGGGTGGGGCTGGCCAGCACCACCAGGTCGGTGTGCTGCGGCACCGCAGTGACCTGGGCGAAGTTGAGCGGCACCGCCCGCATGCCGCGGGCTTCGAGCTGCCCCATGAAGGTGCCCAGGTCGGCGTTGGCCTGGCCGTCGGCACGACGCTCGCCGTCGCCGGTGACGAAAGCGACGATGCGCTCCCCGCCGCGGGCCAGGCGCTCCAGCGCGTTGGTGAGGCTGCGCTCGGAAAGCTCGTCCAGGCGCTGCTCGCGGTCGCGGTAGTGCACGATGATCGCGCCGTCGACGGTGATGCCGAGCTCGCGCATCTTCGCCGGATCCTGCTGCGGATCGACGAAGCGCAACGTGAGGTCCGGCTTGGCCCGGCGGTAACGCTCGAGGAATCCCGCGACGGTCCGGCGCAGGTCGCCCTGCGGGTTCGCATAGCTGACGATCTCGACCGGACCGTCGAGCTGGCCGAGCACCGCGCGGCTCTCGGGCGACAGGCTGGCACGCGCGCCAGCGGTCCAGTCGGCGACGAATACGTGCCGGGTGGACAGGTAGCCGACGGCGCCGGCGCCGACGAGCAGGGCCACTGCGAACAGCCAGCCGTCCAGACGTCCGAACAGCGTACGCATCAGCCGCGCTCCCGCTCGGCCGCCACGCGGCGGATGGCCAGCGCCAGGCACACGATCGCCAGCAGCACGAACCACACCACGTCGGAGCTGACCACCAGCCCCCGCAGCAGTGGCTGCAGGTGCGCGCTCATCGCCAGCCAGTTGATCGCACCGCCTTCGACGCCGGCCAGCTGCGCGCCCATGTTCACGGCCCACAGGCCCAGCGTGAGCACCAGCGCGGCCGCGGCCGCGAGCGCCGGGTGCGAGGCGAAGGCCGAGCAGGCCAGCCCCAGTGCCGCGAGCGAGGCCAGCAGCAGCGCCATGCCGAGCCCGGCGGCCGCGAGCTTGCCCCAGTCGATCGCGGTCGCGTGCGCCAGCGCTACCGGCATCGCCAGCACCAGCGCCAGCCAGGCCAGCAACCAGACCAGCACCGCGGCGTACTTGCCCAACACGATGCGCGAGGGGGTCAGACCCATGCCGAGCAACAGCGCCAGACGCCCTTCGCGGCGCTCGCCGGCCAGTGCCGACATCGACAGCAGGGGCACCACCAGGAAGGCGAGCTCGGCCAGCTTGGCCAGCAGCGGCACGGCCACCAGGTCGGTATAGCCGGGGCCGTCGGGCAGGGCGGCCAGACGGACCTGCGCGGCCAGGAAGCTGCCCAGCAGCAGGGTGAAGTTCCACGCCAGCCAGGCAAGCGTGAGGGCACCGAGCCCCCAGCCCAGCGGGCGAACGAACAGCCGGCGCAGTTCCAGCCGCGTCACGGCCAGCGCGCTCATGCGGCGGCCCTGGCGGTGGCGATGGCGAAGAAGCGCTGCTCGAGCGCCACGTGGTCGTTGGCGTCGAGCCCGCCTTCGTAGCGCAGCGTGCCGTCATGCAGGATCGCCACCCGATCGCACACGGCTGTGACTTCGGCCAGCACGTGGGTGGACAGGATCACCGCCGTACCGGCCGCGGCCTGTTCGCGGATCAGCCCGCGCAGCGCGGCGACCTGCACCGGATCGAGCGCGTTGCCCGGCTCGTCCAGCACCAGCAGCGCCGGCTGGTGCA
>NZ_DASSES010000079.1:0-4668 GCF_035695185.1 Frateuria sp. | reverse complement strand
AAGGGCTGACGATGGACGCTGCGCAGTTCCGTACCGACTTCCCCGAGTTTTCCGATACGACCAAGTACCCGGATTCGGCCATCACCATGTGGCTGACCGTGGCGGGGCTGTCCCTGCCGTCTGATCGGTGGGGGTCGCTGCTCGACCTCGGGACGGAGCTGTTCATCGCGCATCACCTGGTCATCGGTGCGCGCGACCAAGCCGCGTCGACCAATGGCGGCGTGCCGGGTGCTGTTCAAGGCCCGGTCGCCTCCAAGTCGGTGGACAAAGTCTCCGTGTCCTACGACACCGGAGCTACGACCATCGAGAAAGGCGATTTCTGGAACAGCACCACCTACGGCATCCGGTTCCTGCGCATGGCGCACATGGCCGGCGCGGGTGGCATCCAGCTGTGAAGGACGGCGTCGAGATCACTGCCGACCACTTGCAGGACGTGGTGAAGGCCATTCACCGGCTGACAGGGCAGGAGATTCTTGTCGGGGTGCCGCAGGCGAATACTGAGCGGCGCAACGACGACAACACCTCGATCACCAATGCGGAGATCGGGTACCTCATGGAAACCGGCTCGCCGGCCATGAACCTACCGCCCCGCCCCTTCCTCGTTCCGGGGGTGGAGGCGGTACAGAAGGACGTGACCAAGCAGCTAGAAAAGGCTGCGCACGCGGCTCTGGACGGCACGCAAGACCAAGTCGACCGCTCCTTTCATGCTGCCGGCATGGTGGCGCAGAACGGCGTTCGAAAGCAGATCAACGACGGCGACTTTGCCCCGCTGGCCGAGGCGACCTTGGCCGCTCGCCGGGCTCGGGGCCGAACGGGCACCAAGCCATTGATCGACACGGGGCAGCTGCGCAACAGCGTCACCTACGTGATCCGCGACAAGGATTAACCCATGCCCCTGCTCGACGTGTCCGAAGTCCTGCTAGACCCGGACTTCGCGGATTCGCTCGTCTGCACGCGGCAGAGCCAGACCGTGGGCAATGACGGGATGGCGGTCAACACGACCACAGACACCGACTTTGTCGGCGTGGTCACGGCGGCCAGCGGCAACAACCTTGTGCGGACGCCCGAGGGCGCCTACACCAAGGGCGACATCTGCATCATCACGACCTATCGCCTGCGGGCCAGTGCCACGGGCGACGGCATGGCCGACGTGGTGACCTGGAACGGCACCCGCTACACCGTGACGCAAGTCAACGACTACTCGCGCTATGGCTCCGGTTTCGTCTGGGCCGTGGCGGACATCATCCCGCTCGGGGGCTAAGCATGGCGAACACTTCGGCGACCGGCGGCTACCTGTCGCCGAGCGGCGCCGTGCCCGTCGAAGATGCGGCGCTCGATGCGGTGCTGCAACAGGCGATTGCGGGGATCACGGGGCTTCCTGGCGCCATGGTCCGCCCACGCTGGCAGCCGACCGTACCCAAGCAGCCCGAGCCGACCGCGAACTGGTGCGCGCTAGGTGTTACCCGAACCGGCCCCGCCGACTTCCCGGCCATCGAGCATGACGGCACGGGCGACGGCCAAAGCACGCTGCACCGGCACGAGGAATTCGACGCGCTGGTGAGCTTCTACGGCCCGGCCGCCAGTGGCTATGCCAAGACCCTGCGCGATGGCCTGTACCTCGCGCAGAACCGCGAAACCCTGCAAGCGGCAGGGATCGACCTGATCGGTACCAGCGACCAGACCGCTGCGCCGGACCTGATCAACCAGCAGTGGGTGCGTCGCTACGACGTGACCCTGTCTTTCCGGCGCCATGTGGCGCGCACCTACCCGGTCCTGAACCTGCTGTCCGCTGACCCGGCGCTCGTCACCGACGCACAGCCCAGCCCCAACCCTTGATGGAGAACTACCCATGTCTCAGGGTCTTTCTGTAAGCGATGTCGTCAACGTCCAGGTGGTGATGTCGCCCCTGGCGGCGGCTGTGCGCAACTTCGGCGCGCTGCTGATCCTCGGCGACTCCAGTGTTATCGACACCGACGAGCGGATTCGCGAGTACAGCACGCTGGACGCGGTTGCCGATGACTTCGGCAGCTCGGCCACGGAGTACAAGGCTGCCGCCCTGTTCTTCGGCCAGTCGCCGCAGCCGTCCGTCGTCTACGTCGGCAAGTGGGCGCAAGCTGCCACCGCAGGCCGCTTGCTGGGCGGCGCGCTGAGCACGGCTGAGCAGGTCGTGACCAACTTCAGCGGCATTGCCGATGGCGCCATGGACATCTCCGTGGACGGCACGGCCAAGAGCCTGTCCGCGCTTGACTTCACCGGCGTGACCAACCTCAACGGCGTCGCCTCGGTCATCACCACGGCCTTTGCGGGTGCCGCCTCGGTGGTGTGGGACAGCGTCTACAGCCGCTTTGTGGTCACCAGCACCACGACCGGCACGACCTCGGCGGTCAGCTTCGCCACCGCCCCCGCTACGGGTACGGACGTCTCCGCGCTGCTGGGCCTGACCTCGGCCGATGGTGGCCGCGTGGTCGCCGGCATCGCTGCCGAGACGCTGGTGGCTGGCGTGCAGGCGCTGGCGAACAAGTCCAACGACTGGTACGGCCTCTATGTCGCCGCCGCTTCGGCCCCGGGCGACAGCGATGTTCTGGCGGTGGCCGAGTACGTCGAGGGTGCCAGCCCGTCGCGCATCTACGGTGTCACCACGCAGGCTTCCGCCGTGCTGGATTCGGCGCAGACGACCGACATCGCCAGCCAGCTCAAGGCACTCAAGTACAAGCGCACCTTCGTCCAGTACAGCAGCTCCAGCCCCTATGCCGCCGCGTCGCTGTTCGGCCGGGCCTTCACGGTCGACTTCACCGCCAACAACACGGTCATCACCCTGAAGTTCAAGCAGGAGCCGGGTGTCGCGGCCGAGACCCTGACCGAGAGCCAGGCGGCTGCGCTGAAGGCAAAGAACTGCAATGTGTTCGTGGCCTACAACAACGACACGGCCATCGTGAAGGAAGGCGTGATGGTCAATGGCTACTTCTTCGACGAGGTGCATGGCACCGACTGGCTGCAGAACGATCTCCAGACGGCGGTCTACAACCTGCTCTACACCAGTCCGACGAAGATCCCGCAGACCGATGCCGGCGTTAATCAAGTGGTCACCGAGGTTGACAAGCGACTGGATAAATCAGTCACCAACGGCCTGGTCGCCCCGGGTGTGTGGAATGCCCCGGGCTTCGGCGCCCTTTCGCAGGGCCAGACCTTGGCGAAGGGCTACTACACCTACGCCTCTCCGGTGGCCGACCAGTCGCAAGCCGACCGTGAAGCCCGCAAGGCACCCGCGATGCAAGTTGCAATCAAGCTGGCGGGCGCCGTGCACTTCGCCGGCATCGTCGTGAACGTCAACCGCTGACACGAGGGATAACCCATGAGCACGGGTAAGACTTACAGTTTCCTCAACATCCAGGCCGCCATCACGGGCCCGGGCGGCAACTTCAACCTCGGCAACGGCGCGGGTGCGGCAGAAGAAGGCATCACCATCGAGCCGGCGGGCGACAAGAGCACCATGACCATCGGCGCGGACGGTGCAGGCATGCATAGCCTGCACGCCGACAAGTCCGGCACGGTCACGGTTCGCCTGCTCAAGACCTCGCCGCAGAACGCCAAGCTACAGGCCATGTACGACCTGCAAACGGCCGACTCGCGCCTGCACGGCCAGAACGTCATCACCATCACCAACACCGGGAGCAACGACAACATCGGCTGCCGTGGCGTGGCGTTCAAGAAGGCCCCCACCATCGCGTATGCGAAGGATGGGGCGATGATGGAGTGGACGTTCGACGCCATTGCGATCGACCGCCTGCTGGGCACGTACTGAGGTAGTCCATGAGCGAGTTCGAGATCAACGGGCAGCAGTACCGGGCGGCGAAGCTGGATGCGTTCAAGCAGTTTCATGTCTCGCGTCGCCTTGCTCCGGTGCTGAGCGGGCTGGCAGGAACGGTGGAGGACGGCGCGGCCGACTTCTCCGCTTTCCTCCAGCCCATCGCGGAGGCTGTGGCGCGTATGTCCGATGCCGACTGCGACTTCATCCTCGACGCCTGCCTCGCCTCGGTTCAGAGGCAGCAGGGCACGTCCTGGTCATTCATCTATGCCGGCGCCAAGCAGGCACTCATGTTCGACGACATCGACATGGCGGTGATGCTCCAGATCGCCGCAAAGGTGATTCAGGAGAACCTTGGCGGTTTTTTTCTCGACAGCGTCGCCAACCTGAAGGCCAGCACCAGTCCAGCCGCGTGAAGTGGGCCAGCCTCCCCGGCGGGGAGGATTGGCTGCTGCGCCCCGTGGTGCGCGGCCTGTGCCGCTACGAAAGCCTGAAAGACGGCACGCTCGATCTCGAAGACATCGCCCTGATGAACGACACGCTTGACGTGGTCGCCATCAATGAACGCCTCGCATCCGGAGTGAAGCCATGAGCACCAGCGTGATCCGGGAGTTCCTGGTCCGCCTCGGCTACAAGGTCGACTCGACCGGCGAGCGCAAGTTCATCGACGGCGTCAAGCACGTCACCGAGGAAACGCAGAAGCTCGGGCTTGCGGCTGCGGCTGCGGCGACAGCGGTTGCAGCGGCCGTCACGAAGATGGCGAGCAACCTGGAAGACCTGTATTTCATGTCGCAGCGCACTGGCGCCTCGGCACAGAACATCAAGGCCATCGGGTTTGCCGCCAGCCAGATGGGCTCCAGCGT
>NZ_DASSES010000078.1:0-15786 GCF_035695185.1 Frateuria sp. | reverse complement strand
CCCCTCACCCCGCCCCTCTCCCCCGGGGGGAGAGGGAGAAAGGCGGGGGAAGCTGATGCGGCCGCGCAAGTCCAAGCCGTTGCGATAGGCGAACTCGGCCAGGCCGTGCAGGTAGAGCGCATCGAGCAGGTCGGCGGTGGCGTCGTCGAGCGGGCCGTCGGCCACCTCGATCTTTGGCGGCACGCCGGCCTTGTAGTAGCTCACGCCGGCGACCAGGTGCAGCAGACTGAGTGCGGCGTCGAAGGCTTGCTGGCGTTCGGCCGGCACGGCCGGGGCATCCGGAAAGCGGATGCGCTCGACCATTTCCTCGCCCTGGTCGAAGGCGTAGGCCAGCTCGGCCACGCCGTCGGCGTAGGTGGCACGCACGAAGCGGAAGCTTTGGGTCAGGCGTGGGTTGATTGTCGTCACTCGTAGATCTCCGTCGCGCGGGCTCCCTCTCCCCTCCGGGGAGAGGGCTAGGGTGAGGGGCCGGGGCTCGCCAGAACCTCCACCAGCACCTCGAGCACGCTCTCGATATTCGTCAATACGTCATTGTTCCAGAAACGCAGCAGGCGGTAGCCCCTGGCCTGGAGGTAGCGCGTGCGTGCATCGTCGTAGTCCTGCTGTTCGAGGTGCTGGCCACCGTCGAGCTCCACCACCAGCATGCGTTCGGTGCAGACGAAATCGACCACGTTGCGGTCGACCTCGTGCTGGCGGCGGAACTTGCAGCCATCCAGCTGCCGATTCCTCAAGCGATACCAGAGCGCCTGCTCGGCGTCGGTATGCCCAGGCGCAGTCCGCGCGCCCGGTCCACGTTCATGCGTTTCATCCTTGAAACCTCGCTCCATGAAGGTCTTTCGCCAGGGCGACCCCTCACCCCAGCCCTCTCCCCGGAGGGGAGAGGGAGCAAAAGCTCAGGTTCGCTCGATGTTGGCCGCTCGCAGGTTCGGCTCCCTCTCCCCTCCGGGGAGACGGTTGGGGTGAGGGGCCGGGGCTCGCCTCAGCCGTCCAGGATCACCTCGTCCGCCTCTTCCCGCAGGTTGTACCGCGACGACATCACCTTGCCGTACGCCCCGGCCTGCGCCACCAGCATCACGTCGCCCTCCTGCGCTTCGGGCAGTCGCCGGTCCGTGCCCAGCACGTCGCCGGACTCGCAGATCGGCCCGACCACCTGGTACAGCGCCTCGGCCGGCGCCTCCAGCCGCGTGAGGTTCACGATCTCGTGCCACGCGTCGTACAGGGTGGGGCGGATCAGGCTGTCCATGCCGGTGTCCACGCCGAGGTAGTGCAGGCTGCCCTTGCCCTTGGTCTGGGTGACGCGGGCCAGCAGCACGCCGGCGTCGGCGACCAGGTAGCGGCCCGGCTCCATCCACAGCTGGTAATGCGGATAGGCCGCCCGCACCTCGCGCAGCACGCGGTCCAGCGCCACCATGTCCAGTGGCGCCTCGCCCGGATGCGAGGGCACGCCCAGGCCCCCGCCGATGTTGAGGAAGGCCACGCTGCCGATGCGCTCGGCCAGGCTCGCCAGCTGCGCATAGACCTCGCCCCAGTGCTTCGGATCGAGCACGCCCGAGCCCAGGTGCGCATGCAGGCCGCGAACGCTGACCCGGTGGGCGTCGGCCAGCCGCAGGAAGGCGTCGAGCTGCTCGACCGGCAGGCCGAACTTGCTGCCGTTGCCGCCGGTGCGCACCTTCTCGTGATGGCCCAGGCCGCGGCCGAGGTCCACCCGCAGCACGACCTCGCGACCGCGGAACAGCTCGCCCCAGTGCTCCAGCGGATGCAGCGCATCGAGGGTGATCGTGGCGCGCGTGCCCAGCGCTTCGACGTAGTCGGCGCGGCGGGCGAAGTTGGGCGTGAACAGCAGCGGCGCAGTGTCCGGCACGGCCGCCAGCACGGCCTTGAGTTCGCCCGGCGACACGCACTCGAACGCGAACCCTTCGGCGGCCAGCGCACGCAGGATCGCCGGATGGGTGTTGGCCTTCACCGCGTAGTGCACCCGGTCGACCACCCCCAGCGACTTCATCGCCCGCGCCTGCGCGCGCACCGTGGGCAGGTGGTAGACGTAGCGCGGCGTGGCTTCCCGGGCCAGCGCCAACAGCCGCTCGCGCTCGGCCGGATCGCGCCACCACGCGGCCGCCTGGGCCGCCGCCTCGCCACTGCCGTAGAGTGCCTGCCAGCTCGGGCCGAACAGTGCGCTGTCGTCGGTGCGCAGGGCGCCGGCGGCGATCAGCAGCTCGTGCAGGTGCGGCAGCAGCTCATCGACCACCGTCTCGTCCACCACGAAGGTGAGGTTGAGGTTGTTGGACGACTGCGAGATCAGGTGCACGCGCAGTTGTCCGAACTCGGCCAGCACGGTCGAGAGCGTGTGCAGCATCGAGCGCATGCCACGACCGACCAGCGTGATCGCCGCACACGGGGCGATCACCTTGACCCGGCAGACCCTGGCCAGGTCCGCCGCCAGGGCGGCCACGGCGTCGGAGTCGAGCAGGTTTTCGGTCGGGTCCAGCGAGACCGTCACGTTGGTTTCGGCCGAGCCGATCAGGTCGACCGACAGCCCGTGCTTCTTGAACTGCGCGAACACGTCGGCCAGGAAGCCGACCTGCTGCCACATGCCGACCGACTCCATCGACACCAGGGTGAGCCCCTTGCGCGCGCTGATCGCCTTGACGCTCGGCGCATGCTCGCGCACTTCCGGCCCGATCACCGTGCCTTCGAGTTCGGGCCGGTTGGTGTCCTTGATCAGCAGCGGCACGCGCGGCTCGCGCAGCGGCGAGAGGCAGCGCGGGTGCAGCACCTTGGCGCCGGTGGTGGCGATTTCCTGGGCTTCCTCGTAGTCCAGCCGGGAAAGCAGCCGCGCGCCGGGCACCTGGCGGGGGTTGGCGGTGAACATGCCCGCCACGTCGGTCCAGATCTCCACCCGCGAGGCCTTGAGCAGCGCGCCGAAGTAGGCCGCGGAGGTATCCGAACCACCACGTCCGAGCAGCACGGTGCGACCCTGCTCCTCGCGCGCGATGAAGCCCTGGGTGATGAACACTTCGCCCAGCGCAGCCAGCCGTGCGGCCAGCGCCGGATCGGGGCGCGCCTCGACCGTGGCCGAAAGCAGGCGCGTGCGCTCGTTCTGGTTGGGCAGCGCGATGGCGGACAGGCACTCGCGCGCATCCACCCACTGCGTGGGCAGTCCGCTGGCACTGAGGTAGGCCGCGCCCAATGCGCTGGACATCAGCTCGCCGTGCGCCTGCACCTGCGCCGCCCAGGCCAGCTCGCCCACCGCCGCGGCACCCTCGCCGGCCAGCGACGCCAGATCGCCCAGGCGCGCGGCCAGCGCGTCCGGCAACGGTAGTTGCATGTGCCCGAGCAGCTCATGGTGACGTTGCGCGATCGCGCCGGCCGCCGCCTTGCGTTTGTCCCCGTTGCCCTCGGCGCACAGCTGTTTCAGCGCGTCGGTGATGCCGGTGAGCGCGGATACGACCACCAGCACGCGGGCGCCTTCGGCGCGGCGGCTGGCGATCAGCTCACGGATGTTCTGCCAGCGTGGCAGCGTCGCGACGGACGTGCCGCCGAACTTCATCACGATCCAGGGCGCGTCCGCCGGAAGCGGCGCGGGGTTCTGCGGGATCACAAGGGCTCCATTGCAATGGTGGCGGGGAAGCAATCACGCCAGTGTTGCGCTGCCACAAGGCGAATGCAATGTATTTTTGCGGGCAAAAGAATGGACGTTTAGCCATCCAAATGCCACGAACCCGGGAGCCCGGCCCATTTTCCCCGGAGGGGAGAGGAAGGCAGGTGGCGTGCGCTTCGGGCTCCCTCTCCCCTGCGGGGAGAGGGTTGGGGTGCGGGGCCGACCTGGCCTCGGCCTATCTGACGGAGCGCCGGACCGAATGGGGCTTCCCGCGAGCCCCGGCCCTCACCTCGGCCCTCCCCCCGGAGGGGAGAGGAAGCAAGGCGGGCGGGGGGAGACGATGGTGTGCGCTGCGCGCACGGGTTTATTCGATGACTACTGGGATCTTGCCGATGCGTGCCTGCCACTCCTTCGGCCCGGTCTGGTGCACCGACGTGCCGGAGGAATCGACCGCCACGGTGACCGGCATGTCCTTGACCTCGAACTCGTAGATCGCCTCCATGCCGAGGTCCGCGAATCCGACCACACGCGAGGCCTTGATCGCCTTGGACACCAGATAGGCCGCGCCGCCCACCGCCATGAGGTAGACCGAGCGGTGCTGCTTGATCGCCTCGATCGCCGCCGGTCCGCGCTCGGCCTTGCCGACCATGCCGAGCAGGCCGGTCTGCGCCAGCACCTGCCCGGTGAACTTGTCCATGCGCGTGGCCGTGGTCGGGCCGGCGGGACCCACCACTTCGTCGCGCACCGGATCGACCGGACCGACGTAGTAGATGAAGCGGCCAGCGAAATCGACCGGCAACGGCTCGCCCTTGTTCAACATGTCGACCATGCGCTTGTGCGCGGCGTCGCGGCCGGTCAGCAGCTTGCCGTTGAGCAGCAGCACCTCGCCGGGCTTCCAGCTCGCGACCTCCTCGCGGGTGACCGTATCGAGGTCCACGCGACGGCCCTTGGAGGCGTCGTAGGTGAGCCGGGGCCAGTGCTCCAGCGACGGCGGCTCCAGCATCACCGGGCCGGAGCCGTCCAGGGTGAAGTGCGCATGGCGGGTCGCCGCGCAGTTGGGGATCATCGCCACCGGCAGGTTGGCCGCGTGGGTCGGGTAGTCCCTGATCTTGACGTCGAGCACGGTGGTCAGGCCGCCGAGGCCCTGCGCGCCTATCCCCAATGCGTTGACCTTCTCGTACAGCTCGATGCGCAGTTCCTCGACGCGATTGGAAGGTCCGCGCGCGATCAGCTCCTGGATGTCGATGTGCTCCATCAGCGACTCCTTGGCCAGCAGCATCGCCTTCTCGGCGGTGCCGCCGATGCCGATGCCGAGCATGCCCGGCGGGCACCAGCCGGCGCCCATCGTCGGCACGGTCCTGAGCACCCAGTCGACGATCGAGTCGGACGGGTTGAGCATCACGAACTTGGACTTGGCTTCCGACCCGCCGCCCTTGGCCGCGACGATCACGTCCACCGTGTCGCCCGGCACGATCGACATGTTGATCACTGCCGGCGTGTTGTCGCGCGTGTTCAGCCGCCTGCCCGCCGGATCGGCCAGCACGCTCGCGCGCAGCTTGTTGTCCGGATGGTTGTAGGCACGGCGCACGCCCTCGTTGACCATGTCCTCCAGGCTCATGGTCGCGTCCCAGCGCACGTCCATGCCGACCTTGAGGAACACGGTGACGATGCCGGTGTCCTGGCACAGCGGGCGGTGGCCTTCGGCAGCCATGCGCGAGTTGATCAGGATCTGCGCCATCGCGTCGCGCGCGGCGGGCGATTCCTCGCGCTCGTAGGCGGCGGCCAGGCTCCGGATGTAGTCGACCGGGTGGTAGTAGCTGATGTACTGCAGCGCGTCGGCGACGGACTGGATCAGGTCGTCTTGCTTGATGGTGGTCATGGGCGGCTTTTCGGCTTCGACGCGCCGCATGGTGCGGCGCACAAGCCGGCTATTGTGCCGCAGCCGGCCGGGCCGGACAAAACAACGGCCGCACGCGGCGGCCGTTGCTGATCTGCCGGGTGGCTTCGCTCAGAAGCGGTACTCGGCGCTGACGGTATACGCGCCCACGTTCCCGGCGGCGCTGGCGCCCTCCAGCGTGGCCTTGGCGTGATAGTTGTCGTAGTTCAGGCCGAGGCTGAAGTTCGGTGCGAAGTCATAACCGACGCCCACGCCACCGTACCAGCCGTTGCCCCGGTCGTCGGCGCTGTCGTAGATCGTGACGGCGCCGGTCGTGGCATCGCCGGCAAACGCCTTCATGCGCTCTTCCGAACGGAACCAGCCGGCGCGCGCCGAGACGAACCAGTTGCCGTCGAAGCGGTACTTGCCGTTGCCGCCGAGCAGCCAGCCGTGCGCGCCGAGCTCGGTCTTGGCGAACGTGGTGCCGTCGTTGTACTTGGCGACCAGCTTGCCGAGGTCGGCATAGCCGCCTTCGACGCCCAGGTCGAAGCCGTTGCCGACCTTCCAGGCATAGCCGAAGCGCAGCGCGCCGGCGGTGTCCTTGTCGTCGAGTTTGAAGCCCAGGCCGTCGGTGCGGCCGACGTGGTACTGCGCCTGGCCGATGCCGGCGTTGATGAAGAAGGCGCCATTGGCGTCAGCGGCGGCAGCCGAAGCGGAGGCAGCGGCAAACGCCGCGCCCAGGGCGACGGTGAGAAGCTTGTTCATGGGGGAAACTCCCTGTCTTGTTATTGATTGCGCCCGATCGGGGAACTGGGGAAATCGGGCGTGGCGGATTCTAATGGCGAGCTCGACCATTGGCTGTAGGCGATCGCCTACACTCGATCGCCAGCCACTTCGAGCGATCAACGATGCCGACCTTCGAGTTCCTCCAACTTGACGTCTTCGCCGCACGCCTGCTCGAAGGCAATCCGCTGGCCGTGGTCGTGGGCGCCGATGCACTCGACGGCCCTACCATGCAGCGCATCGCGCGCTGGACCAATCTCTCCGAGACCACCTTCCTGCTCCGCCCCACGCGGCCGGACGCGGACTACCGCGTGCGCATCTTCACCCCGCGCCAGGAACTGCCCTTCGCCGGCCACCCCAGCGTGGGCAGTGCCTACGCGGCGATCGAGGCCGGCTGCGTAGCGGCGAAGCCCGCGCTGGTGCAGGAATGTGCCGCCGGCCTGTTGCCGGTCGCGGTGCACGGCCGCGGCGCCACCCGCACCATCCACGTGCAGGCGCCGCCGGCACGGATCGAACCGGCCGATGCCACGCTGGCCACCGCGTTGGCCCACGCCCTGAAGGTCGACCTGCCCGCCACCGCCGCGCATGCGATCGACAACGGCCCACTGTGGCTGGTCTGCGACCTTGGCCAGGCGCATACCGTGCGCACGCTCTCGCCCGACCTCCCGGCCATCGCCGCGCTGTGCGTGGTCCGCGGCGCCGTAGGCGTGAGCGTGTTCGGCGCCGCGGACGGCGGCGATGCGGCGATGGCCGTGCGCGCGTTCTGCCCGGCCGACGGCATCCCGGAGGATCCGGTCACCGGCAGCGCCAATGCCGCCATCGGCGCCCTGCTCCACCACACCGGCGGCCTGGCCCGCTACGGCAGCCGCTACCTCGCCAGCCAGGGCCGCGAAGTCGGCCGCGACGGGCGCGTGGAGGTCAGCGTCGACGCGGCCTCGGGCGCGGTCGCCATCGGCGGGCACTGCGCGATCGGCGTGCGCGGGACGTTCACACTGGACTGAGCCCACCCCCACGCGGGCGTGCGGCCCTTCCCTTCCCGCCCGCTTGGGTGCAAGCTCGACAGCGGCGTCGTCCACAGGGGGTGCGGCGCCGATAGGGAAAACCTTCAAGCCAACCATCGCACGCCGCGGCTGTCGGCGCAGTGCTTCATGCCCCCTGTGTCCTACCGTCGCGCGCATTTCAGGGAGAACCCCATGCTCGCGAAGTTGCACCACAAAGCCCTTGCCGTCTCCTGCGCACTGCTGTTCGCCGGCGCGGCCGCCGCGGCACAGACGACGGAACCTGCCACCGACATGGGCCTGGCGGCCGCCAGCCAGCCGGCCCATGTCACGCTGATCCTCAAGCTGCGCCACCAGGACCAGCTCGAGCAACTGATCCGCCAGACGGTGACGCCGGGCAGCCCCCAGTACCACCGCTTCCTCAGCACGGGTGAGTTCGCCGAGCGGTTTGGCGCCACCGACGCGCAGATCGCCGGCGTGCAGGCCTACCTCAAGCGCCAGGGCCTGCGCGGCGAGGTGCTGGACAACCGGATGGCGATTCGCGTGCAGGGTACGCTGGCGCAGTTCGGCCAGGCCTTCGGCACCACCATCCACGCCTACCGCGCCGGCGACGGCCGCGTGTTCCACCGCCCGGCCAGCCGCCCGGTCATGCCGGCGGCGCTGGCTGGCAGCGTGACCGTGGTGAGCGGCCTGAGCAACGAGCGCCAGTTCGTTTCCCACCGCATCAAGGCGCCCCGGCTGCTGATGCCGACCACCTCCTTCGCGCCGCAGTCGCTGCACCCGAACCTGAAGGCGGCCAGCGGCGGCAATCCGACCGCGACCGGTGTCCCGGGCAGCTACACAGTCGGCGACGCGGCCAACTTCTACAACATCAATCCGCTGTACGACCGCGGCATCACCGGCCAGGGCTCGACCATCGGCATCGTGACGCTGTCGAACTTCGACCCGGCCGACGCCGAGGCCTACTGGGACGGCATCGGGCTGGTCACCAAGCCGCACCGCATCACCCAGGTGCACGTCAACGGCGGCGGCGCGATCAACGGCGGCAGCGGCGAGACCGCGCTGGACGTGGAGCAGTCCGGCGGCCTGGCGCCGAAGGCCGACATCCTGGTCTACGACGCGCCCAACACCAGCGGCGACTTCGTGGCGGCGTTCGCGCAGGCGGTGTCGGACAACCGCGCCGACAGCATCTCGACCAGCTGGGGCCTGCCGGAGATCTACAACTTCGCCTCGCTCAACGTCGAGGGCGCGGACGCGAGCGACACCACCGACGTTGGCGACCTGCGCGCGTTCCACCAGATCTTCCTGGAGGCGGCGGTACAGGGCCAGTCGGTATTCGCCGCCTCCGGCGACTCGGGTGCCTACGACACCGTGCGCGGCCTCGGCCATGGCGACGGTCCCGGCGAATTCAGCGCCCCGCTGACCGTCGACTCGCCCGCCTCCGATCCGTACATCACCGCCGCGGGCGGCACCACCGTGCCGTACAGCTATTCCTTCAGCGGCGGCCCGGTGGAATCGATTACCCGCGAGAGCGTGTGGGGCTGGGATTACCTGCAGAACTACTTCGACACCAACTTCGGCCCGGGCCTGATCGACCTGTTCTCGGTCGGCGGCGGCGGCGGCGTGAGCGTCTACTGGCAGACGCCGTTCTACCAGCGCTTCACCTACGGCGTCCGCCGCAGCGAGAAGCACCAGTCACTGGTCTACAACGACCCGGAGGCCGGCCCGACCACGCTCGCCAAACTGCCCGGCCATTTCCGCGGCCGCAACGTGCCGGACATTTCGCTCAACGCCGACCCGGAGACCGGTTACCTGGTGTTCTCCAGCACCGACGGCGGCGTGGTGTCCAGCGGCGGCACCAGCTTCGTGGCGCCGCAGCTCAATGGCGTCAGCGCGCTGCTGACCCAGAGCCTGGGCCACCGCGTGGGTTTCTGGAACCCGCAGGTGTACTTCCTGCAGAACGTGTTCGGCTACGGCAGCTACACGCCGTTCCACAGCGTGCGTGACGGCGACAACTGGTTCTACCAGGGCAAGCCGCACTACACGCCCGGCGCCGGCATCGGCACGCTGGACGTGGCCAACCTGGATGCGTTCCTGCAGTTGTTCTGAGGCGCACCGGGGCTCCCGCTCCGGGAGCCCCCCCATCCGCCTTCGGCACCTTCCCCCGTGGGACGGGGGAAGGCTCGATAGGTGGCACCGCGTGAGACGTTCGGTCCTTCCCCCGTGGGACGGGAAGGCTCGGTAGGTGGCACCGCGTGAAACGTTCGGTCCTTCCCCGTTCCACGGGGGAAGGTGCCCGCAGGGCGGATGGTGGCCATCGCGGACCCACCCTTGCCCACCACGCATACACCAGCGATGCTCCGCGCTCCTTCCGCGGAGCGGCATGACGTGAGCAATCCGACGAACGGCTACCGGCGCAGCCTCGGCCCCTGGGACGCCGCCCTCATCGTCGTCGGCGGGATCATCGGTGGTGGCATCTTCCTCAACCCGGGCATTGCCGCGCAGCGCACGGAGTCGGGGCTGTCATTGCTGCTGGCGTGGGTCGGCGCCGGCCTGCTCACGCTGGTCGGCGCGCTCTGCTACGCCGAACTCGGCGCCCGCCGGCCACAGGCGGGCGGCACCTACGTGTACCTGCGCGAAGCGTTCGGGCCGCTGGCCGGGTTCCTGTTCGGCTGGACCATGCTGCTGGTGATCTACTCCGGCTCGACTGCGGCGGTCGCCACCATTTTCGCCAGCTACACGGTCGCCGCCTTCGCGTTGCCGCCGACGGCGGCGCTGCCATTGACGGTCGGCGCGCTGGTGTTCGTCGCGCTGGTCAACCTGTTCGGGTTGCGGCTGGGCGCCCAGGTGCAGAACCTGTTCGCACTGCTCAAGCTGCTGGCGGTCGCGGTGCTGGTCGCGTGCGGGCTTTACCTGGCCGGCGCGCATGCGCCGGCGGCGCTGGCGGTGGATCCGGCGCGCACCGGCGTGGGTTTCATGGGCGCGGCGCTGCCGGTGCTGTTCGCCTATTCGGGCTTCACCTACCTCAACAACCTGGCCGGCGAGATCGACGCGCCGCAGCGCAACCTGCCGCGCGCGCTGCTGGCCGGCATGCTGGTGGTGATCGGCGCGTACGCCCTGGTCAACCTCGCCTACCTGGCCGTGCTCGGCCACGCCGGGCTGGCCGCCAGCCGCGCGCCCGCCGCACAGGTGATGGACCGCATGTTCGGCCCGGCCGGCGCGCGGCTGATGGCGGTGGGTATCGCCATCTCCACGCTCGGCTTCTGCAACATCACGCTGGTCGCCGGCGCGCGCGTGCTGCAGGTGATGGGTGCCGACGGGCTGTTCTTCGGCGCCGTGGCGCGCCTGCACCCGCGCCATCGCACGCCGAACGTGGCGCTGGCCGCGCTCGCCGGCTGGGCGATCGTGCTGGCGCTGTCGGGCAGCTACGGCGCCCTGCTGGACTATGCGACCTTCGGCGACTGGCTGGCCTGCGCGGTGGGCGTGGCGACGCTGTTCTGGTATCGCCGGCACGACCGCGGCGAGGTGCGCTTCCGCGTGCCGGGCTACCCGCTGCTGCCGTTGCTGTTCGTCGCCGCGATCGGCGCCGTGGTGGTCGCCACCATGCACGACAACCCGCGCAATGCCGGCATCGGCGTGCTGATCATGCTGGCCGGCGTGCCGGTGTATCACGCCTGGCGGCGGCTGTCGGGCCACCACTAACGCCGCCCTTGCCCCGGGCACCGCGCATCCGGAGCGCACCCGGGGACGCGCCTGCCAGGGCTGCCCGCACCGCCTCCGGCTGAACGTGCCACCGGCCGCCGGCTGCCTCATCACTTGCGCGATGCCACAATAGGCGACCCTCGCGTGGAGATCGTCCGATGCAGCAAGCGCAAGCCCAGGGCCTGCCCTCCGCCCCCACCGGCGACATCGTGCCGGAGCCGGTGCGCGAGGGCATCGACCTGATCGTCAACGGCGAGCGCTTCCGGCACACCGGCGATCCCCTGATGCCGCTGCTGTGGTACCTGCGCGACGTGCTGCGCCTGACCGGCACCAAGCTGGGCGACGCCCACGGCGAGGACGGCTACGACCTGGTGCTGGTCAACGGCAAGGCGGTGTCGGCGATCAGGCAGCCGATGGCCAAGCTGGCCGGCACCCGCGTCACCACCGTCGAGGGCCTGGCCCACGCCGACGGCAGCCTGCATCCGCTGCAGCAGGCCTTCATCGACGAGGACGCGATCGGCTGCGGCTACTGCGCGCCCGGCTGGCTGATCGCCGGCATCGATCTGCTCTCGCGCAAGCCCAAGCCCTCCGACGAGGACATCGACAAGCTGCCCAACCGCTGCCGTTGCGGCATCCAGACGCGCGTGCGCCGTGCGATCAAGCGCGCCGCCGGAGTGAAGGCATGAGCACCGGTCCGCAGTTCTCGCGCCGGCGTTTTCTCCAGGTACTCGCCGGCACCGCCGGCGCGCTGGTGGTGGGGGTGGGCCATGCCGACGCCGAGGTGCCGGTCCCGCCGGCCATGCTCGGTGACGACTTCGGCCAGCTCGGCGCCTACGTGCGCATCGACCGCGAAGGAAACGTGCTGATCGGCGCCCGCGACCCGGACACCGGCACCGGCACGGCCACCGCCTTGCCGCGCATCATCGCCGAGGAGCTGGAGGCGGACTGGACCCGGGTCACCGTGGTGCAGCTCGGCCTGGGCGTCGAAGCGAAGGAGGGCAAGCCGGTGTGGGTCTACGGCCACCAGCGCAGCGGCACCGGCGACTCGATCCCGGCCGCCTGGGCCGACCTGCGCCAGGCCGGCGCGCTGGCGCGCTGGCTGATCACCCAGGCCGCGGCGCGGCGGCTGGGCATCGCCGCCGACCGGCTGCGCTGCGAGGCGGGCATGGTGGTCACGCCGGATGGCCGCCGCTTCCCCTACGGCAGCCTGGTCGAGGCGGCCAGCAAGATCGATCCGCCCAACGCACCGCTGCCGCTGAAGTCCCCGCGGCGTTACGCCCTGATCGGCCAGCCGGCCGGCGACGTCGACGCGCGACGCATCGTCACCGGCCAGGCGCGCTACGCGCTCGACGCCCACTACGCCGATGGCCTGGTCGCCGTGCTCGACCAGTGCCCCTGGCCCGACGGCAGCCTGGCCAGCATCGAGACCGCCCCGGCGCTGGCGGTCAAGGGCGTGGTCAAGGTGATTCCGATCAAGCCCGAGGACGGCGTGCCGCCCGGCGAAACCGCCATCGCCCCGGCGGTGGCCGTGCTGGCCGAGGACACCTGGTCGGCGCTGCGCGGCCTGGCCGAACTCAAGCGGGAATGGAAGCCCGGCGCCAGCAGTGCCGGGCAGGACAGCGGCAAGCTCGAGGCGCAGGCGCTCGCCCTGCTCGACACCGACAGCGCGCCGACCACCCGCGTGCGCGACGAGGGCGATCTCAAGGCGGCCAGCCGCAAGGCCGCCCGCCGCGTCGAGGCCACCTACGTGCAGCCCTGGCTGGCCCACGCCACGCCCGAACCGATGAACTGCCTGGTGCGCCTGGACAAGGACCAGGCCACGCTGGTCGTGCCGACCCAGGCGCCGCAGCGCGCCTGGGCCGTAGTGCAGCGCCTGACCGGCCTGGCGCCCGACAAGATCGCCATCGAGGTGCCGCGCGTGGGCGGCGGCTACGGCCGCCGGCTCGACCACGACTACGTCGCCGAGGCAGTGATGCTGGCCAAGGCGGTCGACAAGCCGGTACGCCTGATGTGGACGCGCGAGCAGGGCCTGACCCACGACTACTACCGCTCCGGCACGGTGCACAAGATCAAGGCCGTCATCGGCCGCAAGCGCCACGTGATCGCCTGGGACCAGCGCATGGCCAGCGCCCCGGCGCTCGCCGGCCGCGGCATCGCCGCCGACCGGCTGTGGACCTCCGAAGTGGCCGCCGACCAGCTGCCGGCCGGCCTCGTGCCCACCTACCGCAACGACTGGTACAGCCTCGCCTCGGCGATGCCGCGCGGTCCGTTCCGCGGCGAACCGCACGTCACCAACGCCTTCGCAGTGGAGAGCTTCGTCGACGAAATCGCGCACAACCTGCGCGAGAACCCGCTGGACACGCGCCTGCGCCAGCTCGGTGACGCCCGCCAGATCCCGCTGTCCGGCGGCGGCATGCTCGATGTCGGACGCCTGCTCAACGTGCTCAAGCTGGTCACCGACCGCATCGAGTGGAAGAACTGGCTGCACAACGTCAACGGCATGGGCGTGGCCTGCTGGCATATCGACGGCGCCTACGTCGCCCATGCCATCGAGGCGGTCATGCACGGCGAGAAACTGGATATCGTGCGGGTAGTCTGCGCCGTCGACGTCGGCCGCGTGATCAACCCGCTGGGCCTCGAAGGCCAGGTCGCCGGCGCCACCCTGGACGCCCTTTCCAACGCGCTCAACCCCGCCATCACCTTCCGGAACGGCCAGGTCCAGCAGCAGGACTTCCGCGACTACCCGCTGGCCAGCATGGCCCAGCTGCCCAACGACGTCGAAGTCATCCTCGTTCCCAACGACCGCGCCCCCACCGGCGCCAGCTTCCTGGCCATGCCCACCGCCGCCCCGGCGCTGGCCAACGCGGTCTTCCGCGCCAGCGCCGTGCGCGTGCGCCGGCTGCCACTGATGAAGGAACTGCTGCGGTTGCTCTGACCGGAGCACCCGCGCCAGGCCGGCACCGCAAGCGGCCCGCGCCGACAAAACGGTTTATTCCTGCACTTCCGCGCCCATAAAAATTAGCACCCCGATTTGCGCAATATGCACGGAGCTCCCAGCGCGCGTAGGAAGACCATCAGCGCGCGCATCCCTACTGATCGACAAGGGAATTTCCCGCTTGACCTGAGCCTGATCGCGCCCGACTATCCGGTGCATATGCCCCGATTTGGGGTCTACTAAGCGTTAGGCCCCGTATGAGCAACCGTGGCAAATCAAAGAGAGAAGCGCTAGCCGCGGCCGCATTGGAGAGACGAGCAGAGGTGGCAACTCGCAAGCGTGAGCAACGCGAGCGATTGCGTGCCAAGTACTCTCAGTCCGTCACTCTCCAGGAAAAGCTTTGGGCAGTTCTAAGTGGCGCTTGGTACATTCTTGGTGGCCCAGTGGTCTGGGTTTTCCACCGTGGACCGATCTTTCGCAACCGGCGTCATGGTGGCCCTCGGTCCGGGGCCTAACAATTCATTCAAGGCGGACGGCTGCGCCGCCGCTTAACTCCAACGTTAGGCATGAAACAGATTGCGCAATCCTCATGGTCGTGGACCCTTTTCCAAGAGGGCAATAGCTATGTTCTGTCAGTACTCTGCGGGTCCGTTGCTTACTTCACGACAGACATCCAACTCTCGCAAGACGAGGTTGCGAACTTCTCACAAGCTGGCAACGCTTACCTTGATCAGCTTGCCGACGAAATCCGCTCGCACCCCCACGTCTACCGGTCGCGCCACATCCCTGGCTTCATCGCATCCGCCAGGCCTGTGGCCTAACTACTCGTTCAAGGCGGACGGCTCCGCCGCCGCTTAACTCCAGCGTTAGGCCACATGAGCTACTTCGCATACGACAGAATGGGCAACACGGTCGCCTCGCCTGACGAGGCTGCGATGGCAGTGCTTCTCACCTCACTGGCATCGCCAGATCCAGAGCATCCGGACGTTTCGCTCAATCACGAGTCCGGGTGGTCCACGAGTGTGTTTGGCAGCGGTCTCGTCGTGCTCGAAAATGCCGAGACTGGTGAAGGCCCTTGGCACATGTCTCTTTCGTCACCTGAAAGCGCCATTGAGCTATGGCGCCTACTTGCCAACGGTCACATTGAGGCGCTCAGATCGCAACCGTGGACTGCAGGGTATGGTGCCTAACAGTTCGTTCAAGGCGGACGGCTACGCCGCCGCTTAACTCAAGCGTTAGATGCCATGAGACATATCGCTCTCGCCCTCACGACCTTAGCGCTGCTTTGTGCGGTTGCGCACGCGGATACGCCGCTGCCGCCACCGCGCGCTGGCACCGTCTGCTCGCCCTCTGAGAATGTTTGCGCAACTACGGATCCGGCAGCTAACACCACCATAGCTCGGAATCGAGCGACACAAAGGGTGTTGTGGTCACTGCCCGGATGGCATCGTTGGCTTTTCATAGCCAACGATGGTATTTCCGCCGTTGTTGGCTACGGCGGTCAAAATTTGCTGCCATTAGACGTGCGGCTTTCTCAGCCCGTCCTCAGCTTCTACCGCAAAGGCAAGTTAATTCGAGTCGTTGCACTTGGCGAGCTGTACAAGCAGCTCGCTGATATCCCTCGGACTGAGTCCCATCTTGCCTGGGTATCATCGGTTGGCTTCAATCATCAAAACCAGTTCATGCTCACGCTCCCCGATGGGCGCATGGTTACCTTCTCTCCTTTTGGCCTGCGGATGCACTCAGCGACGAAGGCATCTAACAACTCGTCCAAGCGGACGCGATAGTTCCCTCGGTTTAGTGGACACCCTGATCTAACTTTCAGGAGTGCCCCATGCCCAAGCCAGGTCCGAGAACGACCACTCGCTACAGCGAGCAATTCAAGGCCACTGCC
>NZ_DASSES010000077.1:0-20627 GCF_035695185.1 Frateuria sp. | reverse complement strand
CCATGCAGCCATGCCCCCACGCGGCGCTCCATCATCACCGCGGAGGTCCAAGGCGGCACGAAGCGCAGCACCAGCACCACCAGCCAGGACAGCGCCAGCCACGACACCGCCAGCATGGCGAGCAGGCGCAGCAGGCGGCGGAGGGCGGTGCGCGGTGGTGGCATCGTCGTGGCGTCGACCTTGGGCGGCAATCCCGGAGAGTATAAGCGGCCCATTGTCCCGAGCCGGCCCCGCCCCCACTTCACCCGATTCACCGTGTCGAGGTCATCTGCTGTGGAAAACGTGCTTGTCGAGGACGTGCTGCATCGCTTCGTGCTCGAGCGCGCCGGTGTGCGCGGCGTGCTGGTGCGGCTGGGCGCAGCCTGGCGCGAGGTCGCCGGGCGCTCGGACTACCCGCAGCCGTTGCGCGAACTGCTCGGCCAGAGCCTGGCCGCCAGCGCGCTGCTGACGGGGAACATCAAGCTGGACGGCGCGTTGTCGATCGAGCTCAAGAGCAGTGGTGCGCTGCGTCTGCTGTTTACCGAGTGCAGCGACCAGGGCCGCCTGCGTGGCCTTGCACGCTGGAACGATCCCTTGCCCGCGGCGCTGGACCTGTCGGCGTTGCCGGACGCGATCATGGCGATCACCATCGGCCACGCCGAGCGCGGGCAGCGCTACCAGGGCCTGGTCGAGCTCGGCCAGCCGGACCTGGCGGGCGCCCTGGAGAACTACTTCCGCCTGTCCGAGCAGTTGCCGGCCCGCCTGCTGCTGGCGGCCGACGGCGAGCACGCGGTGGGCGTGATGCTGCAGAAGCTCCCCGGCGAGGGCGGGCACGGTGCCGTCGAAGACGAGGACGCCTGGGACCGCGTGCTGCACCTGACCGGCACGCTGGGCCGCGAGGAGATGCTGGCCACCGCGCCGGAGCAGTTGCTGTACCGCCTCTACCACGAGGAAACCGTGCGGCTGTTCGAGCCGCGGCCGCTGGCGTTCGGCTGCAGCTGCTCGCGCGAGCGGGTGGAATCCATGCTGCGTTCGATCGGCCGGGACGAAGTGGAGGCGGCACTGGCCGCGCGCGATGGCGAGATCGAGGTGATCTGCGAGTTCTGCGCCCAGCGCTACACCTTCGACCGCATCGATGCCGAGCACGTGTTGAGCGGCGGGTTGAGCGCGGATACCTCCACGACGTCGCAGTAGGTCCGCAGGGCAGGCCTCAGCCGCCCCTCGTGGGGGTCAGGCCACCGCGGGCGTCGGGTCGGCAGGCAGCCACACACTGATCGGCTGCGGGCGGGCGAACAGGAAGCCCTGGCCGTAGCGGCAGCCGACGCGCATCAGTGCCTGCCGCTGGTGTTCTTCCTCGATGCCCTCGGCGATCACCAGCATGTTCAGCGAATCGGCCAGCACCTGGATCGCGCGCACCACCGCCAGGCCCTGGGCGTCGCCCTCGCGCGGCAGCTCGGTGATGAAGGAGCGGTCGATCTTGAGCGTCTCGAACGGGTACTGGTGCAGGTAGCTCAGCGACGAGTAACCGGTGCCGAAATCGTCCAGTGCCACGCGCACGCCGCGGCTGCGCATGTTCTCCAGGATCCGCTTGACCTGCGCCGGGTTGTCCAGCAACGCGCGCTCGGTGACCTCGATGCGGACCTGGCGTGGCGGCAGGCCGTGCTCGGCCAGCAGCGCGAGCAGGCGCGCATCCAGGTCCGGCAGGCGGAAGTGGCGGCCGGAGACGTTGATGCTGACGAAGCCATCCTTGCCGAGCAGCCGCGGCGCCTGCGCACAGACCTGCTCGAAGATCTGCCAGTCGATGCTTTCGGCGCAGCCGGCTTCCTCGGCGATCACCAGGAACTCGCCCGGGGCGAGCAGGCCGCGATCGGGATGGTGCCAGCGCAGCAGTGCCTCGTAGCCGACCACGCGGCCATCCTCCAGCGCCACGATGGGCTGGTAGAACGGCACGAACTCGTTGCGGGCCAGGCCGCGGCGCAGGTCGCTTTCCAGTTCCAGCAGCGACAGCGCCTCGCGACGCAGGCGATCGTCGAACACGGCCGCGCGGTGCCGCCCTTCGTCCTTGGCGCGATACATGGCCGCGTCGGCGTCGCGCAGCAATTCCTCCGGTTTCTGGTAGTGCGGGCCGGGCAGCGCCACGCCGATCGAGGCGGAGGTGAAGATCTCCTTGGCGCCCAGCCGGAACGGCACCTGCAACTCGCCGATGACGCGCTCGGCAACCGCCACCGCCGTGCCCGGGTCGACGACGCCTTCGAGCAGCACGGCGAACTCGTCCCCGCCCAGCCGCGCGACCACGTCGCGCGTCTTCAGGCATGCGCGGATACGCCCGCCGACCTGGAACAGCAGGTCGTCGCCGACCAGGTGGCCGACCGAGTCGTTGATGACCTTGAAGCGGTCCAGGTCGATGAACAGCACCGCGAACGCGCCCTCGTCGGGATCGGCGCGGTAGCGCTCCAGCGCCTGTTCCATGCGTTGCAGCAGCAGGGTGCGGTTGGGCAGGCCGGTCAGCGAATCGTGCAGGGTCTCGTACTTGAGCCGGCGCTCGACGCGCTCGCGCTCGGCGATCTGCTCGCGCAGGTCGCGGTTGGCCAGCGCCAGCGCGCGGGTGCGCTCGGTGACGCGACGCTCCAGACCGGCATAGGCCTGCTTGAGCGATTCGGCCGTGTGCTTGCGTTGCAACGCGTTGGCGATGTGGTAGCTGACGAAGGTGAGCAGCTCCTGGTCGCGCTCGTTGTAGGTGTGCTCGGGGGTGTAGCTCTGCACCGCCAGCACGCCCATCACCTTCTCGCCCCACACCAGCGGCACGCCCAGCCAGCAAAGCGAGTGCGTGCCCTGGCGCTCGATCTCGCCAAGCGCGGTCAGGCGTTCCAGCTCCGCCGAGTCGGCCAGCAGCGGCTTGCCGTGGCGCAGCACGTACTCCGTGGCGCCGCGACCGTGCAGGCGCGGCGCCGGCACGGTATCGACCTCGTCGACCGAGTAGGGAAAGGTCAGCTGGCCGCTGTCCTCGTCCACGAGCGCGATGTAGAAGTTCCGCGCGTAAAGCAGGCCGCCGATGACCCGGTGGACGGCCGCATAGAAGGTATCCAGGCCTTCGGAGGTGCTGGCCAGCTCGGCAATGCGGAACAGCGCCGCCTGCAGCCGTTCGCCGCGCTGGCGCTGCAGCACCTGCTGGCGCAGCACGCGGTTGGCTTCGCGCAGGGCGGCCGTGCGGTCGGTCACGCGTCGCTCGAGCTCGGCCTGCGCCTGGCGCTTCTCCAGCGCCGCCTGCACGTGCTGGGCCACATAGCAGAGCAGCTCGCGGTCCTGGGGGGTGTACTGGGTGTCGGCGCGGTAGCTCTGGATGACGATGCCCCCGACCACCTTGCCCTCGCGCAGCAGCGGCACGCCCAGCCAGTGCTCGCAGTCGGGGCCGATCAGCACCAGCCGGTCGGGCACCGTGCGGTTGAGCTCCTCGATCGAGCCCATCATGGCGCGCCCGCCCTTGAGCAGGTTCCAGGTCAGGCTGTGCTCGAGGTCGGCCAGCGGCACGCTGTGCTCGGGCGAGGGCGGATCGCGGTCGGCGGCATCGGCGTAGTACGGGAAGCGCACGCTGCCGGTGGCCTCGTCGTACAGCACGATGTAGAAGTTCTCCGCGTACATCAGGCTGCCGACGATGCCGTGCAGTGAACGCATCATCTGCGTCATGTTGCGTTCGGTGCCCGCCTGTTCGGCGATCGCGTACAGCGCCCGCTGCAGGCGTTCGGCCAGCGCCAGGCGGGAGATTGCCTCGTAAAGCCGCGCGGTCTCGGCCTGCTGGCGCATCCGCGTGCCCGCCAGGCGGCCAAACCAGGCCAGCCGATCGCGGAGCGGCTCGGACAGCGGCGCTTCCGGTTCCAGCACCAGCACGCGCAGCCCCTGCGGGTCCTCGGCCAACTCCAGCCGGCCGGTGGCGGGCACGTCGTCGCTGCCCGGCTGACGCCAGCCCAAGCGGGCACGCACGTGCCAATCCGACAACAGTGTCTCGCAGACGGCTGCCACGCTGCCGGCATCCGCCGCCCCGAACAGCCGCTCGACCGCCCGATGCAGCGCTTCCCGGTCGGCCGGGAACGTCGGGGGCTCGCGGTTGGGGGGAGCCGGGTTCATGGCGGTCTGGAAGTTTCCGTGGCGGGGCCGTGTCGCGACTATATCGTGGGTGGCGGGGTTTGTCGGAGTCCGTTTTTCCTGTTTTTCATCCCGGGGGAACCCTTTTTTCACCTCGTGGTCTACCGGCTTGGGATATGTGCCTGGGTTCACCGTTTGCGGCACCGGCCGCTTGCGGCGGGGTGTTAGGTAAACGTAAAGGAGCTATACTTTCCCCAACGGCTGGCATACGCCCGCCGGCCACTTGCCGACTGCTCATCACCGACCTCATGCGCCGCTTGTTGCCCCTGCTGACTTTGCTGATGCCGCTTGCCGCGGCAGGGCAATCGCTGGGCGGGAACCCGAACGCGCTGGCGTCGCAATGGCTGTATCAGGCGCCCGGCAAGGCGGTCGATCTGGGCTATGGCGTCGCGGTGCCCCTGTGGCGCGACCGCGATGGCCGCATGCTCATGCTGCGGGCGGACGCGCAGTCGCCCGGGGCCAGCCCGCTCGGGGATGCGCCGTTGTCGTTCCCCGTGGCGGGCGCCGGCAGCGTGAGGTCGACCGACCTCCAGTACGGCCTGGATCCCAACCTGCAGATCCACGCGGGTCTCAGCGAGCACAACGCGATTTCCCACGGGCCCCGTGTGGTCGGCAGCGAGATCGGTGCCACCTACAACCTCGGCCGCTACAGCGTCGGCCTGAGCGTGGCCGCCGACAGTACGCCCGACAAGCGCCTGCCGCGCGTGCTGCCGGGTGCCACGCCGGGCGTCAACGGCCTGCCCGACTTCGACAGCAGCGCCCAGCTCAATGCCAGCGGCCGCGTGGCGGTCGGTGGGCAGAGCGGGATCGACCTCGGCGCAAGCGTGGGCCGCATCCGCCTGCTGCCTGGCAACGTCCTGGGCATCAACACGCTGGACCAGAAGGCGCTGAGCTTCGGTGTCGACCATGGTCCGCTCAGCGGCACGCTCGTCGGCCGTACCATGCAGCCGGCGCTGCCGGGTGGTTATTACGGCGACAAGCGCTGGAGCAGCATCGACCTGGGCGTCACCCTGCGGCTGCCCTGGCAGGGCGAGCTGAGCATCGGTGCGCAGAACCTCTGGTCGTCCGGTTCGTCGGTGCCGACGCCTGCGGGGCCGGAGCCGGACCAGTCGCGCACGCCGTACGTGCAGTATCACCAGGACCTGTAACGCGGGTTCCGGCAAACGGGGCAAACGGAAAAAGGCCGTCGCATGCGACGGCCTTTTTTGTTGTCCAGTCGGATAACCGCTTCCTGGCTCGGGTCGGGGAAAATGAGTCAATGCGACGGTGCGCAGCGCCACGCAGCGTCCCCGTCAGCGCCACCTCGCCATCCGGCTGCCATCCATGGAAGAACGTCACGGGCGGCTGTGATGCGATCGGCGCAAACTCGCAGGACGCGCCCCAGCCGGGCCTGCCCGGGGTCGGGGCGCGCTTCGCTCAATCCTTCTTGCGGATCCGCAGGTCGCCGCTGAAGGTTTCCACGTGGATGCGGCCATTGCTGCCGCCCACCTCGGCGTTGAGCTCGCTCCCGGGACCATGGTCGTGTTCGACGGCCTGCCCGAAATCGCTGCGCAGGTCGCCGCTGAAGCTGCTGGCGTGGATGGATGCGGACAGGTCGGCCGGCACCATGATCTGCACGTCGCCGCTCATGCTGTCGATGTCGATGCTGCCATGCCCCGCCACGCCACCGTTGAGCTGCACATCGCCCGAGACGGTGCTCAGGTTGAACTTCTGCCACGGCCCGCCCGTGGCCTGGATGCGGCCGGAGACGGTCTGCAGGTCGGCTTGGCTGCCCAGAGCAGGGGCGAGGATGTCGCCGCTGACGGTCTGCAGGTCAGCCCGCTCGGCATGACCGGATTGCTGCACGGTACCGCTCACGCTTTCGACCGACAGATCCGGCGTGCGGGCGTCTATCCGCACGCGACCGCTGACCGAGTTGACCGAGATATTGCCGCCGTCCATGCCGTCGATGCCGAGCGGTGCGCTCACCACGTCCACGTCCAGCGAAGCGCCCTTGGGCACATGCAGCTCGAGGCTGGTATCGCCCATCGAGTTGTCGCCGTGCCAGTTGAACCACCCGTGCGAGCCGTCGTCCTTGGGCTTGACCTTGATCTCCAGGTCATCGTTGCTGCCCTCGATGGCCAGCGGCGCGGCGCCCTCGCCGAGGGTCCCGGTGACCTGCACCTGGTTGCGGTCCCAGGCCGTGATGGTGACCTGGCCCTTGACGTTGCTCACGCTGATGCGTGCGTTGGGGCTGGCTGCGTGTTGCAGGTTGATCGGCGTATCGGCCAGCGCCTGGCCGATGCACAGGGCGAGCAGCAGAGGGAGAAAGCGTACGGTCTTCATGGATGGTTCCTCGAAAGGGGTTTCAGCCTGCCTGCTGGTCGAGCTGGCGCAGTCGCGATTGCTGCTGGTGGGTGCGCGACAGGAGTCGCTGCAGTCCCGCCGAATGGGGGGCCTGTTCCAGCGCCTGCCTGAGTTCCAGGCGCGCGGCATCGAGCTCGACGGCGGCACCGGCCAGGCGCGGGTCGTCCGGCTTCCATGGCGCCTGGGTAGCTGCCGTGGCGGTGCTGCCCTGCTGCGGCGCGATCACGGCGCCCTGGCGCAGGCTCAGACCCACCGCCAGCAGGCTCAACCCGGCGAAGCTGGCGGCGAGCAACCAGCCCGGGCGGGCGCTGGTGCGTGCCGGCTCAGCCGGCTCCAGCGCGGCGTCGATGCGCGCCCACAGGTCGTGGGGCGGTACGACCGGCGCGCGCAACTCGCGCAGCTGGCGACGCCATTCGAATTCGTTCATGAGGGCTCTCCGGGTTCGAGCATCCGGCGCAGCAGGCCGCGGGCACGGTGCAGTTGCGCCTTGGACGTACCGACGGCCATGTCCAGTTCGCTGGCGATTTCCTCGTGGCGCCAGCCTTCCACATCGTGCAGTACCAGCACCGCGCGTGCGCGGGGCGGCAGTTTCGCGATGGCTCGCTCCAGCTCTTCGCGCTCGGCCGCACAGAAGGGCACCTCGCCGGGATCGGGCAGGTCCTCCTCGCCGACGAAGCCTACGGGCTGGGCGCCCCGCGAGCGGATGTCCATCAGTGCCACGTTCACCGCCAGCCGGTAGAGCCAGGTGCCGAAGGCGCTTTCGTGGCGGAAATCGGCCAGCTTCTGCCAGGCTCGCACGAAGGCGTCCTGGGTCAGGTCTTCGGCGCGGGCATGGTCGTAGCCGGCCAGCCGGTACACCGCGCCATAGACGCGGTCGACATGCTGGCGGTACAGCCGCTGGAACGCCTGGCGATCGCCCCGGGCCGCGGCGCGCGCGTCATCGGCGTCGGACCACGCAACGGGCGGTGGGGGCATCGGGCTTCCGGTGGCGAGGCAGGCGGCATCCATCTTGCCAGCTTGGATGCGTCAGGGCGGCGGAGCGTTTAACGCCACAGCCGATTGTCGGGGGTTCGTCCCCCGGCATCCCCGGCGGGCAGGGACACCGCGATGCATGGTCCGCGCGAGGAGGGCGCCGTGGCCCCTCTCCCCGGCGGAGAGAGGGGCCACAAGCCTCAGGCCGTGGCGGCGCGGGGCGCGGTGTCGGCGGCCAGGGCGCTGGCCACGCGCTGCTGTTCCTGGCGCAGGCGTTCGGGCATGCGCGGGGCGAAGCTGTCCAGGTACCCGCCAATCGCATCGAGCTCGGCCTGCCAGCCGGCGGTGTCGATGCCGAGCAACTCGCTGGTGGACTCGCGTGGCAGGTCGAGGCCGTCGAGCTTGAGTTCGCCTTCCGTCGGCAGGATGCCGATCGGCGTCTCCACGCCGCGTGCCCTGCCGTCGACGCGATCGATCATCCACTCCAGCACACGCAGGTTCTCGCCGAAGCCCGGCCACAGGAACTTGCCGTCCTTGCCCTTGCGGAACCAGTTGACGTGGAAGATCTTCGGCAGCTTCATGCCCGGCTTGTCGAACGACAGCCAGTGCGCGAAGTAGTCACCGTAGTGGTAGCCGCAGAACGGCTTCATCGCCATCGAGTCGCGACGCAGCACGCCGACCGCGCCGGTGGCAGCGGCGGTGGTCTCCGAGCCCATCGCCGCCCCCATCAGCACGCCGTGTGTCCAGTCGCGCGCCTCCATCACCAGCGGCAGCAACGAGGGGCGGCGACCGCCGAACACGATCGCGCTGATCGGTACGCCCTGCGCGTCCTCGGCCTTCTCCGACCAGGTCGGGCACTGCCTTGCACTGACCGTGAAGCGCGAGTTCGGATGCGCAGCCGGACCGTTGGCCGGGTCGTAGGGGCGGCCCTGCCAGTCGGTCACGGGCGTCCCCGGGAGGCCCTCCCACCAGGGCTGGTTGTCGGCCGTGACCGCGACGTTGGTGAAGATGGTGTCGCGGGAGATGCTCTTGAGCGCGTTCGGGTTGGTGTCGTTGCTGGTGCCCGGCGCGACGCCGAAGAAACCGGCTTCCGGGTTGATCGCGTACAGGCGGCCGTCCGCGCCCGGGCGCATCCAGCAGATGTCGTCGCCCACCGTCCAGACCTTCCAGCCGTCGCGGCTGTAGCCCTCGGGCGGGATCAGCATGGCCAGGTTGGTCTTGCCGCAGGCGGAGGGGAAGGCGGCGGCCACGTAATGGGTCTCGCCCCTGGGATTCTCCAGCCCGACGATCAGCATGTGTTCGGCCAGCCAGCCCTCGTCGCGGGCCTGGTTGGAGGCGATGCGCAGGGCGTGGCACTTCTTGCCCAGCAATGCATTGCCGCCGTAGCCCGAACCATAGGACTTGATCGTGCGCTCCTCCGGGAAGTGCATGATGAAGCGGCGCTCGGGATCGAGTTCGCCGGTCGAGTGCAGGCCCTTGACGAACGTGCCTTCGCGCTCGATGCGCTCCTGGGCGGCCTTGCCCATGCGGGTCATGATGCGCATGTTGGCGACCACGTACGGGCTGTCGGTGATCTCCACGCCGCAGCGCGACAGGGGCGAGTCGATCGGGCCCATGCAGTACGGGATCACGTACATGGTGCGGCCTTCCATGCAGCCGTCGAACAGCGCGTCGATACTGGCGTGCGCCTCGGCCGGGTCCATCCAGTGGTTGTTCGGGCCGGCGTCTTCCTGGTTCCTGTGGCAGACGAAGGTCAGGTGCTCCACCCGCGCCACGTCGGACGGGTTGGAGCGGTGCAGGTAGCAGCCGGGATGGGTGTCCTGGTTGAGCTCGATCAGGGTGCCGTCGGCCAGCATCTCCTTGACCAGCTGCTGGTACTCGGCCTCCGAGCCGTCGCACCAATGGATCTGCGCCGGTCGCGTGCGCGCCGCCACTTCGTTCACCCAGCGCTCGAGCGCTTCCAGCTTGCTGGCCATGATGTCCTCTTCAAGGTCTTAGGAAAAAACGGTTCCGGAACGCTAGTTTGCGTGCACTGGTATTGCAAGGTTGAGTGCAGCAAAAGGCGCGCGCAGACGCGCGTGACCCCGCCCCTGAAGGGCTTATCAGGCCGGAATCAATGTCGCGATCATGTGTTCCACGTAGGCGTCGAAGTCCTCGTGGCTGATACGCGGGAGGCCAAGCGTGAAATTGAGCTGCAGGAAGCCGACGTAGGCGGCGTAGGTCAGCCGCGCGCGGTTGAGTGCCTCCGGGGCGGACAGGCCGGCCTGGCGGAAGGCGGTGGCGAGGAACTCGGTACGCCGCTGTGACACGCGCGCCATCACCGGCACCACCAGCGGGTGGTCCAGCGCCTTGAGCAAGGCCGCGTAGACGCGGTGGGGCCGCAACTCGTGGGCCACCCGGCGGAACAGTTCCGGCAGCCGCTCGCGTGGATCGGCGATCGCCTCGATCTGGGCGATGACTTCACGCTCGCCATACTGTTCCCAGCGTTCCAGCGCCGCCTGCAACAGCGCCTCGCGGGTACGGAAATGCCAGTAGAAGCTGCCCTTGGTCACGCCCAGCCGGCGCGCCAGCCCTTCCACCGCCAATGCTCCGACGCCCTGTTCGGCGATCAGGTCCAGGGCGGCGTCCTCCCAGTTCTCGGCGGACAGGCGGGTGCGTTCGGACTTGCTGCTGGCGTTCATCCGCGCATGGTAGCGCTTGTGGGCGGCCAGGCGACAGGCGGGCACGGCAGGGGCGCCCTCCCTCCTGGGGAGCTGCTCGCGGACAGTTGACCTCGCGCCACGGCCAAACCATACTCGTGCGTATGGTTCAGCTTACCCACTTCGACGCTGCCGACGGCGTGTCCCTCGCCGTGGAAACGCGCCACCCGGCCGGCTCGCCCACGCTGTTGTTCGCACACGGCTTCGGACAGACCAGGGGAGCCTGGAATGGCGCCGCCGACGCGCTGGCGGCACGGGGGTGCCGTTGCGTGAGCTTCGACAGCCGCGGCCACGGCGAGAGTGGCCGGCTGGCCGACGGTGATTACCACATGGACCAGTTCGCCGGCGACCTGTACGCCCTGGCGCAGGCCCAGCCCGAACCGCCGGTACTGGTCGGTGCCTCGATGGGTGGCCTGCTGGGCCTGGTGCTGGCCGGCGAGGCGCGCCCGGCGCCGTTCCGCGCGCTGGTGCTGGTGGACATCACGCCGCGCTGGGAGACGGCGGGCGTGGAACGCATCCTGGCCTTCATGCAGGCGCACCCCGACGGATTCACCGATTACGCCGAAGCGGCCGAGCAGGTTGCGGCGTACCTGCCGCAACGGCGAGGACGCAAGAGCGAGGAGCAGCTCCGGCCACTGCTGCGCGAAGGCGCGGATGGCCGTCTGCGCTGGCACTGGGACCCGGCACTGCTCGCCGGCGTGGTCAACGAGAGCGAACGCTACCAGCCGCGCCTGCTGGCCGCGGCCGCACGCGTGGACGTGCCGGTGCTGCTGCTTTCGGGCGAACGCAGCGACGTGGTCTCGCGCGACACCGTGGCCGAGTTCCTGCGGCTGGTGCCGCACGCGCACCACGTCCAGGTGCCTGGTGCCACGCACATGCTCGCCGGCGACGCCAACGATGCGTTTACGCGGGAAATCGTTGCCTTCATCGAAGATCCAGACCGGGGCGGCGCCACGCGTCGTCCTGCCATACCGCAAGAGGTGCATTGACATGTCCGTGTTGCTGACCCTGCTGGCCGCGATCGTCGCGACCGGCGCCTGCGCCTACCACCGCACGAGCCTGCGCACCTGGGCCATCGCCACGGTGGCGGCCACGCTGGTGGCAGGCGTGCTGACTGGCGCCTGGGTGACGATGACCGTGCTGCTCCTCATCGAGCTGCTGATCGCCGTCCCGCTGCTGATGCCGGCGTTCCGTCGGCGCAAGATCAGCGCGCCCCTACTCAAGCTGTTCGCCCGCGCCACGCCCGCGCTCTCGGCCACCGAACAGACCGCGCTGGAGGCCGGTACGGTCGGCTTCGAGGGTGAGCTGTTCTCCGGCATGCCGGATTGGAGGCAATTGCTCAGGCAGCCGAAGCCGGAGCTGAGCACCGAGGAGCAGGCCTTCCTGGACGGCCCGGTCGAGCAGCTCTGCAGCATGATCGATGACTGGCAGATCACCCACGAACTGGGGGACCTGCCACCGGAGATCTGGGAGTTCATCAAGAAGAACAGGTTCTTCGGGATGATCATTCCAAAGCAGTACGGCGGCCTGCAGTTCTCCGCGCTCGCGCACTCGGCCGTGCTGCAGAAGCTCGCCACCATGTCGGCCACGGTGGCCTCCACGGTCGCCGTGCCCAACTCGCTCGGGCCGGCCGAGCTGCTGCTGCACTACGGTTCGGAGGAGCAGAAGAACCACTACCTGCCGCGCCTGGCGGTGGGCGAGGAGATCCCCTGCTTTGCGCTGACCGGTCCGTACGCGGGCTCCGACGCGACCTCGATTCCCGACTACGGCATCGTCTGCAGGCAGCTGGTCGACGGTGTCGAGACGCTGGGCGTGAAACTGACCTTCGACAAGCGCTACATCACGCTCGCCCCGATCGCCACGGTGATCGGCCTGGCTTTCCGCCTGTACGACCCCGAGCACCTGCTGGGCGAGACCGAAGACCTGGGGATCACGCTGGCACTGTTGCCGCGCTCGACCCCGGGGCTCGAGATCGGCCGCCGCCACTTTCCGCTCAACATCCCGTTCCAGAACGGACCGATCCACGGCAAGGACGTGTTCGCGCCGCTGTCGACCATCATCGGCGGCCCGCACATGGCTGGCCAGGGCTGGCGCATGCTGGTCGAGGTGCTGTCGGTGGGTCGCGCCATCTCGCTGCCGTCCAACGCCACCGGCGCCATGCGCGCCTCGGCGGCGGCGACCGGCGCCTACGCGCGCATGCGCAAGCAGTTCGGCCTGGCGATCGCCCGCTTCGAGGGCGTGGAGGAAGCGCTCGCGCGGATCGGCGGTTTGACCTACGCGACCGCGGCGCTCTCGCGCGCCACTGCCGCGGCGGTCGACCGCGGCGAGAAGCCCGCCGTGACTTCGGCGATCGCCAAGTACCACGCCACCGAATCGGCGCGCCAGGTCGCCAGCGACACGATGGACGTGCATGGCGGCAAGGCGGTGCAGCTGGGCCCGAAGAACTACGCCGGCCGCGGCTGGGAGAGCGTGCCGATCGCGATCACCGTCGAGGGCGCCAACATCATGACGCGCAGCCTGATGATCTTCGGCCAGGGTGCGATTCGCTGCCATCCCTATGTGCTGAAGGAGATGCAGGCGCTTTCGATCGCCGACTACGGCGAGAAGCTGCGCACTTTCGACCGCCTGCTGTTCGGCCATATCGGCTTCGGCATCTCCAACGCGGTACGCAGCTTCGTGCTGGGTGTCACCGGGGCCTCGATCGGCCGGAGCGCGGGCGATGCCTACACGCGCCGCTACTACCGCAAGCTCGATCGCTACTCGGCCGCGTTGGCGCTGTGCGCCGACGTCTTCATGGGCGTGCTCGGCGGCAAGCTGAAGTTCAAGGAGAAGCTTTCGGCGCGCCTGGGCGACGTGCTGTCCTACCTCTACATCGCCAGCGCCATGCTCAAGCGCTACGAGGACACCGGCCGTCCGGAAGCCGACCGCCCGCTGCTCGCCTGGGCCTTCCACGAGTGCATGTGGCGCACGCAGATGGCGCTGGATGGCGCGATCCGCAACTTCCCGGTCAAGCCGGTCGGATTCCTGCTGCGCGTGCTGGTGTTCCCGTTCGGGCGCCGCGAAGTGCCGCCGTCGGATCGGCTGGGGCGCCGTGTGGCGGCCATCCTCACCGCGCCGGGCGAGGCGCGCGACCGCTTGACCGAATGGGTCTACCTCACGCCGACCCCGAACAACACGATCGGCCGCATGAACACCCTGCTGCCGGACGTGGTCGCGGCCGAACCGGTCGAGCGCAAGTTCGGCAAGGCGCTCAAGGCGGGCCAGTTCCACGCCCACGATTACGAAGGCCAGCTCGCCGAGGCCGTGGCCGCCGGCGTGATCAGCGAGGCCGAGGCGGCGCTGCTGCGGCGCGTGCGCGATGGGGTTTTCGAGTTCATCTCGGTCGACGACTTCGACCCGTCCGAGCTTGGCGCCAAGGTGACCCGGGCCGATCGCCGGCACGAAGCCGAGCCGCAGAAGCGCATCGCCTGAGCAATACCGCATGTCGGGCCCTCTCCCGGGGAGAGGGCTGGCCGGGGGGGGCGGGGCTCGCGGGAGAAGTTCGCGTGCCGGCCGGCATTCCAGGCATCTCCCCCTCTCCGGAGGGGAGAGGGGGGGCAAGGCAGGGCAGTTGGCTAGGGATCGACCGTCGTCGTCGGCACCGGCAAGGCGTCACGGCCTGGTCGGGTTTCCCGGCGTAGCCAGCAGGGAGGCACGATGAGTCCGCGCCGCACCGCCGCGACCAGCAGCACCGCGGACGCCAGCGTGCACAGCGTCAGCGCGACCACCGAGGCCTCCGCGCCGAACACCCCGCCACTCAGCCAGTCAGGCCCGCTGCGGGTGGACACCAGCCAGCCATCCGCCGTGGTACCCGAGACCGGGATGCCGAAAACGGTGCCCTGCATGAAATTCCACGCCGCGTGCAGGCCCATGCAGACCCACAGCGAGCGGGTAACCAGGTAGATCAGCGCCAGCAGAATGCCGGCCTCGATGGCGATGGCCAGGCCCGCCCAAAGCGTGGCGCCTGGATTGCTGAGGTGGGCGGCGCCGAAGAACAGCGCCGAGACCAGCAAGGCGATCCAGCTGCCGAGGCCTTCTTCGATGATGCGGTAGAGCACCCCGCGGCAGATGATTTCCTCGCCGATGCCCGCGCCCAGGCCCACGGTCATTGCGGCGAGCACCCAGTGCGCATCCGGGTTGGTGCCGACGACGTGGTAGCTGCCGAGCAGCCACAGCGCCCCGACGACGGCACTGAACAGCAGTGCGCCGGCGGCCAGGCCGAGTGCACCGTCCGGCGCGAGGCGGCGCCAGGCCAGTTCGCGCAGCGGTCGGCGTTCGATCAGCTTGACCAGTGCCAGGTAGGCGAGCAGCGGTGCCACGGCACGGAAGCCGAACTCACGCAGGCCCCTGGCAGCCGCGCTTTCCGCCGGCCCGGCCGGAACGAGCCAGGACAGCATGCTCGCGACCACCAGCAACAACGTGAAGAAGACCAGCCGGGCCACCGGCGAGAACACCAGCCAGCGCTGCCAGCGCGGGGCATCGGTGGGCGTGACAAAGGCGAGGCGGTAGCCGTGCATGCGATTCCCCTGGGTTGGTCAGGGCACGTTAGCAGCGCGCGCGGCTGCCTTCCCAGTGGATGAGGTCACCCCCGGCCCCTGTGTGAGCGCAGCTGCGCGCGACCGGAAGGCCCACGGTCGCGCGCAGGTGCACTCCACACGGCGATCACACCTCGACCGAGGCGGCGTGCTCGCGCGTGGCCGAGAAGCGCACCTTTGGCCAGCGCTCCTGCGCCAGCTGCAGGTTGACCCGCGAAGGCGCCAGGTAGACCAGCTCGCCGGCCGCGTCGATACCGAGGTTCATCGCGTTCTTCTCGCGGAATTCCTCGAGCATTTTCGGGTCGTCGCAGTGCACCCAGCGCGCGGTCGCCACGCCGACCGGGTCGAACGAGGCGTCCACGCCGTATTCGTCCTTCAGGCGGTAGGCCACCACGTCGAACTGCAGCACGCCGACTGCGCCCAGCACCAGGTCGTTGCTCATCAGCGGGCGGAAGAACTGGGTCGCGCCTTCCTCGGACAGCTGGGCCAGCCCCTTCTGCAGCGCCTTCATCTTCAACGGGTCGCGCAGGCGCGCGCGGCGGAAGAGTTCCGGCGCGAAGTTCGGAATGCCGGTGAAGCTGAGGCTCTCGCCCTCGCTGAAGGTGTCGCCGATCGAGATCGTGCCGTGATTGTGCAGGCCGATCACGTCGCCGGGATAGGCGCTTTCGACGATCTCGCGGTCCGACGCCATGAAGGTCAGCGCGTTGGCGATGCGCACCTCCTTGCCGGTGCGTGTCTGGATCATCTTCATGCCGGCCGAGTAGGTGCCCGAGCAGACGCGCATGAATGCGACGCGGTCGCGATGTGCGGGGTCCATGTTGGCCTGGATCTTGAACACGAAGCCGGTGAGCTTCTCCTCGTCGGGCGCCACCGCACGCCCCAAGGTGCCGCGTGGGCGCGGACTCGGCGCGTGCTCCACGAAGAAGTCCAGCAGCAGCTGCACGCCGAAGTTGTTCACCGCGGAGCCGAAGAACACGGGGGTCAGCTTGCCGGCGAGGTAGTCCTCCAGCACGAACGGGTTGGAGGCGCCCTGCACGAGCTCCAGTTCGTCGCGCAGCTCGGCGAGCATCTCGGCGCCGACCGCGGCCTCCAGGCCCGGTGCGTCCAGTCCCTTGAAGATGGTCGAGTCCTGCCGGGTGAAGTTCTTGCCCGGCTCGTAGACGTGCACCTCGTCCAGCAGCAGGTGGTAGACGCCCTTCAGGCGCTTGCCCATGCCGATCGGCCAGGTCACCGGGGTGCAGGCGATGCCCAGCACCGACTCGACCTCGTCGAGCAGCTCGATCGGCGAGCGGCCCTCGCGGTCGAGCTTGTTGATGAAGGTCATGATCGGCGTGTCGCGCAGGCGGCACACCTCCATCAGCTTGATGGTGCGTTCCTCCACGCCCTTGGCGCAGTCGATCACCATCAGCGCCGAGTCCACGGCGGTGAGCACGCGGTAGGTGTCCTCGGAGAAGTCCGCGTGGCCCGGGGTGTCGAGCAGGTTGACGATCTTGCCCTCGTAGGGGAACTGCATCACCGAGGAGGTCACCGAGATGCCGCGCTCCTTCTCCAGCGCCATCCAGTCCGAGGTCGCGTGGCGCGCGGCCTTGCGGCCCTTGACCGAACCGGCCATCTGGATCGCGCCGCCGAACAGCAGCAGCTTTTCGGTCAGCGTGGTCTTGCCCGCGTCAGGGTGGCTGACGATGGCGAAGGTGCGGCGGCGGCGGGTTTCGGACAGGTGCGTGGACATGCGGCGGCGGAACTCGGGTGCGAACCGCCCATTATAGGCTGTTTGCGAGGAGCGGCTCGCCCGCAAAGGCGGTCGCTCCGGTGCGTTTGACGTGACGGGTGACGCGTCGTAGCGTCTGGCTGGCTCGCGATCGAGCACGGCGTCGCCACCTTCTTCTGCGGATCGCCTCGGCCATTTCCCGCCCAACACGGACGGCCGCATCGATAGGAGGGGACGCTGCTTCCAACCCAAGGAGCAAAGCCATGGATAGCCCGAAGATCGTTGCCTCAACGCTCGCTGCCGCCTTGCTGTTGGCCGGCCCGTGCGCCGCCCAGTCCGTGCATCAGAACGTGGTCCCCCCGGTCGTTTCGCCGGCGACCCCCGGCACCCAGAAAAACCGTTGCGAAAATCTTGCGATGCTGGCCGGCAGCGCAGCTGCCGCGCGCGACAACCATGTGACCGAGAACCATTTCATCGGCACGCTGGGCAACCGCCCCGATGCCGGGACGCGGGCCATGCTCGACAGGATCTACGCGAGCAACGACAGCGCCGAAGCCTGGCGCACGAAGATGCACGACGCCTGCGCGAAGAACATCAAGTGACCTGAGGCGTAGTGCGCGGCGACATGCAGGGATGTGGCCTGTGCGCGACATCCCTGGTCGCCGTCCCGGAGCCCTCCACTTGCCCTGGCCGGTGCCGCGCGCCAGGCGTTGTTCACACGCACACCACCGTTGGCGGGCGTAGCGTCACGCGCGCGTCGCATGTGCGCGCGCTGCCAAAGGAGGTGGATCATGAAACGTGTCGCCATCCTGTTCGCGTCGTTGATGCTGTTCGCGGTGACGGGCTCGACCCTTGCCCAGGACGCCAGGCCATACAGGGAAGGGCCGGTCCGGGAAGTCAGCTTCATCAAGATCAAGCCCGGCCAGTTCAACAACTACATGAAATACCTCGACGGGCCCTACAAGGCTGCGATGGAGGCCAGCAAGAAGGCCGGGCTCATCACCGGCTATTCGGTCTACGAGGCGCAGCCGAGGACGCCGCAGGACGCCGACCTGATCCTGGCAGTGACCTATCCGAACATGGCGGCGCTCGATCGTACCGACGAGGCCGATGCAGTCCTTGCAAAGGTGATGGGTTCGCGGGAGGCGCAGGACAAGGCGGCGATGGATCGCGAGTCGATGCGCGAGCTGCTCGGCAGCCAGCTGATCCGCGAACTGATCCTGAAGTAGCGCGGTTAAGGCGGCATCGCCCGGGAGGCCCCTGGCCCCACGGCAGGGGCCTTCCATTCACCGGCCCGGATCTTCTCCCAGCAAATCCTCGTAGAACGCGCCGAAGGGCTCGGTCGGATGGGCGATCTGGATCTCCAGGACCCACAGGCCTGCCGAGGGCGTGTCCTCCAGCGTTCCCAGGTCGCCGGCCTTGTGCACCGCGTGCGGATAGTCGCCGAGGCGGTGCCCCTTGATGGCGTGGTTGAAGCGCCAGCCCATGGCTTGCGCCCGCTCGGCCGCGAACCCGTACAGTGCGCGGCCACTCAGGCCCTGGTTGCGCCAGGCGCCGGCCACTTCGCCGAACAGCGTGCGGGCGGCCTCGGCACAGGCGGCGTAGCGGGGTGCCGCGCCGATGGCGAAGGTGTCGCCCACGTCGCCCTCGTGACCGTCGAAAACCAGTCCCAGGTCGATGAAGCAGATGTCCTCCTCGCCGAGCCGGACGTCCGGGTTCGAGCGCTGGCGGTAGGTGAGCGTAGTGTTGGCGCCGATGCGGATGATCGGCGGGTGCCAAAGACGCTCGACGCCATGCCGCAGGAAAATCTCGCCCGCCACCGCTTTGGCCTCGTCCTCGCCGATGCCGGGCCGTAGCCGCTGGCGGATCTCGTGCAGCACCACCCAGCTGCGCTCGCGGGCGCGTTGCATCAATACGCCGTCATAGCGCCTGCCCACCGCCTCGCGGTTCACGCGTCACTTTCCGTGACGGCCCGGAAGGTGACCACCAGCACGTCGCGGTGCGCCGGCTGCGTGGGATCGACCGGCGTGACCCCCGTGACGCCGTGGAACACCCGGGCATCGTCCACCAGCGCCGCGTCGAACGGGCGGGTGAGCGTGAAGCTGCCGAGCAGATGGCCGTCCGCGGCGTGGATGGTGGTGGTGCCGCTTTCGATGTTGGTACGGCCGACCAGCAGTACGAGCACATAGTCCACCCCGTCGCGATGGACGCCCTCGGGCGTCGGCTCCCCTGCCTGATCGGCGCGCGCCTCGATGCGGAACTGGTGCACCTCCACGTGCCAATGCGTCACCAGCGGTGCAAGCGCCCCGAAGAAGCCGTGGCAGAAGTCGAGGATGCGACGGAGGCTGGGACCCTCGGCCGTGACTGGCTCGAACCAGCGCCGGATATCGCCCTGCAGCGTGTTGTAGGTCTTGCTCTGGTAATGCGGCTGGTGCGCCAGGCGGCGGATGCCCTCGGCATCGGCCGAGAACACCGCGTGGCGGCGGCGCCGGTGGCGGCCCACCGAGGCGAGGTAGGTGTCGGGCGCCAGCTCGTTCCAGCTGGCGGCGAAAACTGCCCAGTCGGGCAGGGAGCCCGCGCCGAGCAGTTCCTGCATGGTGCCGGCGGCAACGAAGGCGAAGCCGTCCTGGCGGAGCTGTTCGTGCAGCGCGGGGAGTACGAGGCTCATGGTTGGTGTGGGCGGGGAGGGGGCATCAGCATACGCCCGATCCCGGGCCCACTCCGCCGATCTCGACCACTCTCCCCGATCTCGAGCCCTCTCCTCTGCAGGGGGAGGGTTCCGGTGAGGGGCCGGGCCCGCGGGGAAGCTGTTCGTATGGTGGGGCGCTCTCTTTTTTGCGCTGTAGCTGGTCTGTCGCAAGTGGCTCCCTCACTCCGGTCCCATCCCCACAGCGGGCATAATTTGCGCCTTCGTCTTTAGGATAAAAAGACATCCAGACGTCTATACGTCTATTGACACAAACATTCTACAGCGCCAGAATCCTCTCACTCATCGAGACCGGCGGAGGGATAGGCCCTTTGATGCCGGGGCAACCTGCGGGAAGCGTTCCCGCGACGGTGCCAATTCCTGCGGGGCGCTGGTCGCCGCCGAGAGATGGGCGTGATTCGTCGCTGACGTCAGATCGTCGGCGACGGGTGGCGACCTTTCCGGTTCCCGCGGGCGATGCCCACGGAGACCCCGCATGACCGCCCAGCCGCTGCCCCTGACCGCATCGTCCGCCGCCCTGTCGCCGCGTGTGGACGCCCGCATGGGCGGCCTCACCGCGCAGCGCAGCACGCGGCGGCTGACACTCTCCCCGAAGTACGGCCAGGGCGCGCGCGAGGTCGACGTGCGCTATCTCTGGTGCGGTGCGGCCGATGCGCCGACCGTGATCGTGCAGGGCGGAATCTCGGCCAGTCGCGACGTGACCGCTTGCGACGCGGCCGCCGGCTGGTGGCAAGCGCTGGTCGACGCCGGTGCGGCGATCGACCTTGACCGCTACCGGGTGCTCTCGATTGACTGGCTGGCGCCGGTCGAGCTGGGCGTCGAGGCGATCTCCAGCGAGGACCAGGCCGACGCGCTGGCCGCGTTGCTGGAGGCCCTGGGCATCCATCGCGCGCACGCCTTCGTCGGCGCCTCGTATGGCGCCATGGTGGCGCTGGCCTTCGCCGCGCGGCACCCGCGCGCACTGGACCGCTTGGTAGTCCTGGCCGGCGCGCACCGGCCGCATCCGCTTGCTTCGGCCCAGCGCAGCGTGCAACGCGGCATCGTGCGTCTGGGCGTGGCCAGCGGCCAGGCCGACGAGGCGCTCGGCCTGGCACGCCAGCTCGCCGTCACCACCTACCGCGGCCGCGAGGAGTTCGCCCGCCGCTTCGCCGGCGCACCGGAGTTTCGCGACGGTCGTTTCCGCCTGCCGGTGGAGGACTACCTGGAACACCAGGGTCGCCGTTTCGTCGAGCGCTTCGATGCAGAGCGCTTCCTCGCCCTGTCCGAATCGATCGACCTGCACGACGTCACGCCCGAGCGCATCCCCACGCCTGCCACGCTGGTCGGCTTCGCCTCCGACCTGCTGGTGCCGTTGGCCGACCTGTGCGAGCTGCAGCGGCGGCTGCACGGCCCCACCACGCTGGAAGTCCTCGAGTCGCCCTACGGGCACGACGGCTTCCTCAAGGAAACCCACCAGCTCGCGCCGCTGCTGCGCGCCGCGCTGGCCTGAACCCACGGAGCAT
>NZ_DASSES010000076.1:0-5189 GCF_035695185.1 Frateuria sp. | reverse complement strand
GGCGTAGAAGAACGGCGGCTGCAGGATCGCGGCCGGGAAGTTGATCGTGTTGTCGGTCGGGTTGTAGTAGGCGTTGACCGTCTGCGGGGTCATGCCCCACTCCTTGCGGTCGGTCGGCTTGCCGATCTTGTTGATGTCGTACTCGTAGTTGTACTTGGCGGCGGCCATCACGTTGCCGTAGAAGTCGCCCTGCTTGATCTGCAGGCCGGACCAGTCACGCCACTTTTCCGGGTAGCCGATCTTCGGCAGGAAGGTGCTCCACTTGGCGATCGCCTTGGCCTTGGTTTCCGGGCTCATCCAGTCCAGGTTCTCGATGCGCGCCTTCAGGGCGTTGCGCACGTTGTCGACCAGCACCTGCGCGCGTTCCTTGGCCTCGGGCTTGAACATCTTGTCGACGTAGAGCTGGCCCAGCGCCATGCCCATCGAGCCGTTGACCGCGCCGAGCACGCGCTTCCAGCGGGCCTTCTGCTCCGGCTGGCCGGACAGGGTCTTGCCGTAGAAGGCGAACTTGTTGTCCTGGAACGCCTTGGACAGCAGCGGCGAGGCGTCGTCGATCACGTGGAAGCGCAGGTAGGCCTGCCACTGCCCGATCGGGGCCTTGGCGAGCAGCTTGTCGAATTCGGCGAAGAACTTCGGCTGCGACAGCGAGAAGCCCTTGTCCACCTTCACGCCCTGCGCGTCGAAGAACTTCTCCCAGCTGAAGTGCGGGGTGATCTTGTCCGCTTCCTTGACGCTGACGAAGTGGTACTGGTGCTCGGGGGTGCGCAGCTCGACCGGGGCGAACGAGGCGCCGGCCAGCTTGGTCTCGAATGCCAGCACCTGGTCGGCCTGCTTCTTGGCGTCGGCCGCGGGCACGCCGGTCAGCTGGAGCGCCTTGGCGATGTAGTCCAGGTACGCGTTGCGCTGCTCGGCGTACTTGGCGTCGGTGTAGTAGTCCTTGGTCGGCAGGCCGAGGCCGCTCTGGAAGGCATAGCCGATCTGCATGGAGGCGTTCTTGAAGTCCGCCTCGGAGCCGAAGGCGAACACCTGCATGTCGCCGGTGCTGAAGCTCTTGTCCAGGTAGTCGGCCACGTCCTTGCCATTCTTCAGCGAGGCGATGGCGTCGAGCTTGGGCTTGATCGGGTCGAATCCGGCCTTCTCGATCGCGGCTTCGTCCATGCCCGAGGCGTACAGGTAGCCGATCTTCTGCTGGATCGAGCCGGCCTGCGCGCTGGCCGCGTTCTTGGCCGCGTTCTCCACGATCTCATGCTGGGTGTTGAGGCTGTCTTCGGCCAGTTTGTCGAAGGCGCCCCAGCGGGTGCGGTCGGACGGGATCGGGTTGGCGGCCACCCACTTGGCGTTGACGAACTGGTTGAAGTCCGTGCAGGCCTCATTCGTGGCCCCCAGCTCGCTGACGTCGAACACGCTCTTGGGCGCGCCGGCCATCGCGGTGGTGCCGGCGGCGGCGGGCGCGCTGCTGCTGGCGGCAGGGTTCTGGTCGGCCTCGTGCTTGCCGCACGCGGTCAGCGACAGCGCCAGGCTCACCGCGAGCGCCAGCGGCTTCAGATACTGCTTGGACATGGAATTCCCTCTGTGTGGTTCGCCGTACGGCGGTTGCGTTGTTGCCGGCCGCGTTCCCCCCGGAGCACGGCCATGACCGGCCACGCTAGGCCATTGGTCATGGGGCAGACAGTGTCAAAGGTCAGGGGTCGGGACAGGGGCGAACGCCTGCCGGCGGGCGGGCAGGAACGCAACGTACGCGAGCGCGAGGCTTCCAAAGAGGATGGATGTCCGCGGTTGCGCCGCGGCGCGCCGGGGAGGGCGCTCTACAGCGGCTTTCGCTGCGTGGCGGGCAGCGTATCGGGTGCCACGGCGCCGCCGGAAATGATGAAAGCCATGCCCTGGTCCATGGTCCAGTCGGTGGGCGTCAGAGCCTCCACCGGCAGGGTCAGCAGGAAGCCACCGGTGGGATTGGGCGTGGTCGGCACGAACACCGCCGCCATTTCCCGGCCGCTGCCTTCCTCGATCATCAGCCGCGTGACGAAACCGATCGCCTTGGTGCCGGCGTGCGGGAAGTCGACCAGCACCACCCGCTGCACGCCCGAGGGTTTCTGCTGCAGCACGGCCATCAGCTTCTTGGTGCCGCCATAGATCGTCTGCACCAGCGGGATGCGCTGCAGCAGCGTGTCGAACCCGTGCAGCAGCCGCTGCCCGATCACGCGGCTGGCGAGGAAGCCGAGCAGGTACAGTGCCAGCAGGGTGATCAGCATCGCCAGGATCGAGATGAACCAGGCGCTGCCCAGTGCGGTGGCGGTGTCGGGCGCCACCAGCGCCAGCGCCCCGAGCACCGCGGCCACCATCGGCGCGCCGATCCCGGCCAGGAACCCCAGCACGAACCTGAACACCGTCCAGGTCACCCACAGCGGGATGAAGGTGAGCAGGCCGGTGAGCAGATAGCGTTTGACGCGCAGGCGTGGCATGGGGGACCGGGAGCGAGGGGAGTCCGCATTGTAGGCCGTGCCGCAGCACCCCAGGGGAGGTGTGATTTTTTATCCGGTCCCGGCGAATCATGTCGGAAAGACGGGACCCGAGGGAGCCATGACCGCCCGCCAACGCCAGTTCGAAGCGCTGATGCAGGAGCACCGGGGCATTGTCTTCAAGGTGGCCAGCGTCTACGCGCGGGGCCGGGAGGACCGTGACGACCTGGCGCAGGAGATCGCCGTGCAGCTGTGGCGCGCCTTCGGCAGCTACGACGCGGCACGCGCGAAGTTCTCCACCTGGATGTACCGCGTGGCGCTGAACGTGGCGATCTCGCACGCCCGACGAGCCATCCGCGACGAACGGCTGCAGCCGCTCGAGGCGGCGCACCTGGAATTGCCTGGCGACACGGACGTGGCGCAACCGGACGAGCGGCTGGCTGCGCTCTACGCCTTCATCGGCCAGCTCGACCCGCTCAACCGGGCGTTGATCGTCCTGTACCTGGAGGACCGCAGCTGCGCCGAGATCGCCCAGGTGCTCGGCATCAGCGAAACCAACGTGGCCACCAAGATCGGCCGCATCAAGCAGAAGCTGCGCGTCCAGCTGGTCGCCGCGGCGCCCACCGGAGCATGAACATGGAACTGGACGAGATGAAGCAGGCGTGGCAATCGCTCGACCGGCGGCTCGCGCAGCAGCAGGCCCTGAACCTGCGGCTTCTGCGCGAGGGCGGCATGGATCGGCTTCGCCGCGGCCTGCGGCCGCTGGTGTGGGGGCAGGCGGTGCAGGTCGTCGTGGGCGTGGTCGTGATGCTGTGGGGGGCCTGGTTCTGGAGTACCCATCTCGGCGTGGTCCAGCACATGGTCTGCGGCATCGCGATGCAGGCGTTCGGCACCCTGATGATCGCCTTCGCCGGGCGCCTGCTGCAGCTGGCGCAAGGGGTCGATTACGCCGCGCCGGTGCTGCAGATCCAGCGCCGACTGGCGCGCATGCGTGCATGGCGGGTGCGCGTGGAAGCGCCGGTATTCGCGGTGCTGGGCGCGGTGATCTGGGTGCCGGCCATGCTGATGCTGGTCCAGGCCGACTTCGACCGGTGGAACGGCGACTACCGGGAGGTCGCGCCATGGCTGGGTGGCCATCTGATGTTCAGCGGCACGGTCTCGCTGGCGCTGGTGGTGCTCGTCTACCTGCTGATCCGGCGCGCCGGTCGGCTGCGCTGGCTGGAGGACAGCCTCGCCGGGTCGGCCGTGCGCCGGGCCGAAGCCGTGCTGGAGGAGATCGCCCGCTTCGAGCGGGACGCGGGGCCGCAGGCGGGCTGACGGTACCCTACGCTTCCCGTGCCCTCGGCTTGAGGCGCACGTAGAGTTGCTTGCGCACGCGGGCCACGACCTCGCCGGAGACGGTGGTCACTTCGGTCTCGAACCAGCGCAGGACCTTGCCGCCGCCAGCTGCGGCGGCGCGCAACTCCTCGACCATGGCATCGGTCAGGTGGAAGGAGGCGAACACGTCTTCGCGGCCGGGGCTCACGAAGTCGATCGCGGCGGCCTTGTCCCACACGTAGTAGTCGCCGCCGAGGCGGTGCATCGCCAGCAGCATCCAGAACGGGTCGGTCATCGCGAACAGGTTGCCGCCGAACTGGCTGCGCACGTAGTTGCGGTTCCAGGGACGCAGGCGCAGCGCGACGCGCGCCTGGCTCCAGTCCTCGCTCAATTCCAGCACGCGGATGCTGTTGAACAGGAAGGGCGGCCAGAGGTTGAGCAGGCGGCGGAAGGTGGACGGGCGCATCGGCGGAGGCTGACGGGAAAAGCGCCAGTCTAACGTACGCGGGCGTATGGAGTGGCATGAGGCCGCGTGTCGGGAGTGCCTGTGCGCGACCGCGGGTTTCCCGGTCGCGCACAGGCGCGCTCCTACAGGCTGGCTCGCAGGCTCAGAACAGCAGCGAGGCCATCCGGCGGCGATAGCGCCCGACGAGCTCCGCATCGTCCAGCGTGGCGAAGGCGGCGAGCAGGCGCTTCTTGGCGCCGCCGTCGTTCCAGTCGCGGGCCTTTTCCAGGATCGCGAGGAACTGGTCCAGGCCGGCCGCCGGGTCGTCCTCCAGCAGCAGGCGTACGCCGAGCAGGTCGCGCGCCGCCCAGTCGGCCGGATCGGCCTGCACGCGCTGGCGCAGGTCGGCCAGCGAGGGGGCGCCCTCCAGCGCGCGGGCCAGGTCCAGCTGGCTGCGCAGGCGCACGGCGCGCGCGTCGGTGGCCAGATTGGCGGGCAGCGCGTTGAGCTCGGCTTCGGCGGCGTCGGCCTGGCCGTTGCGCATCAGCGCCAGCGCCAGGTCGAGCTTCAGCTCGGCGCGGTCCGGCGCGGCGGCGATGTCCTGCTGCAGGCGATTGATCGCCTGTGCGGGATCCTCTTCGTCCACCGCTTCGGGCTCGGCCGGGGCCTCGCCCTCCAGCGGTTGCACGTGACGCGCCAGGAACTCGCGCAGCTCGCCCTCGGGCAGCGCCCCGGCGAAGCCGTCCAGCAACTGCCCGTCCTTGACGAGCATGACGGTGGGAATGGAGCGGATGCCGAACATTCCGGCCAGCTCCTGGTTCTTGTCCACGTCCACCTTGGCCAGGCGGAAGGCGCCGTTGTACTCGGCGGCGAGCTTCTCCAGCATCGGCCCCAGCGTCTTGCACGGCCCGCACCAGGTCGCCCAGAAATCCACCAGCACCGGCGTGGTCAGGGAGGCCTGCAGCACCTCG
>NZ_DASSES010000075.1:0-20503 GCF_035695185.1 Frateuria sp. | reverse complement strand
CATCTGCATGGCGCCGTCGCCGACGATCGCCAGCACCGGCCGCTCGGGATAGGCGAACTTCGCCGCGATGGCATAGGGCATGCCGCTGCCCATGGTGGCGAGCTTGCCCGAGAGCGAGGCCATCATGCCCTTGCGGATCTTGACGTCGCGTGCGTACCAGTTGGTGTGCGAACCGCAGTCGCCGCAGATGATGGTGTTGTCCGGCAGGCGCGGGGAAAGCTCCCAGAAGATGCGTTGCGGATTGATTGGACTGGCCGGCTCCATCGCCTTGGCCTCGAGGTCGCGCCACCACTTGCGCACGTTGAGCTCGATCCGCTCGCGCCAGTCCGGGTTGTCCTTGGGGCGCAGGTGCGGCAGCAGGCGCTCGAGCACCTGCGCGCTGTCGCCGATCAGGTTCACCTCGGTGGGGTAGCGCATCGACACGTTGCGCGGGTCGATGTCGATCTGCACCGCGCGCGCCTGGCCCTCCTCGGGCAGGAATTCCGAGTACGGGAAGGTGGTGCCGACCATCAACAGGGTGTCGCAGTCGTTCATCATGTCCCAGCTGGGCTTGGTGCCCAGCAGGCCGATCGAGCCGGTGACGAAGGGCAGGTCGTCCGGCAGCGCCGCCTTGCCCAGCAGCGCCTTGGCGATGCCGGCGTCGAGCCGGTTGGCCACCGCCACCACCTGGTCGCCGGCATGCATGGCGCCGGCACCGATCAGGATCGCCACCTTGCGGCCTTCGTTGAGCACGTCGGCGGCGCGCTTGATGTCCTCGTCGCCGGGTACCGGGCACGGATTGGCATAGCCGACGCCGGTGTAGACATCGTTGTGCTTGCGCGGCGGGTGGCGGACCGCCGGCAACTCCTGGATGTCGTTGGGCACGATCACGCAGGTGACCGTGCGCCGCGCCGCGGCGATGCGGATGGCACGGTCGACCACCTGGCGCACCTGCACCGGCGAGAGAATGGTTTCGACATAGCCGCACACGTCCTGGAACAGCACCTGCAGGTCGACCTCCTGCTGGAAGTCGCTGCCGATCGCACTGCGCGCGGACTGGCCGACGATCGCCAGCACCGGCATGTGGTCCATCTGCGCGTCGTACAGGCCGTTGAGCAGGTGGATCGCGCCGGGGCCCGAGGTGGCCATGCACACGCCGATCTCGCCGGTGAACTTGGCATGCGCGCCAGCCATGAAGGCGGCCATCTCCTCGTGGCGCACGCGCACGTAGTCGAAGCGCTCCGCCGCGCGCCCCATCGCTCCCATGATCCCGTTGATGCCATCGCCCGGGAAACCGAAGATTCGCCGGAGGCCCCAGTCGCTGAGGCGTTGGAGGATGAAGTCGCCGACGGTTTCGCTCATGGATGGGTAGCTCCTCGCGAGGCTAAGGCAGGGGGTAGCGCGAGTGGGGGTTCGCTTCGCGCACCGGGGCGCGCCCCATCGCCGGGCGGGCGGGAGGTCTCGGAGGAGACAGCCGTCAGCGAATCCAAGGGGGCGTGATCTGACCCCGGAAACATGCCGCGCGGGCAGTCACGCGCGGGTGAAAGATGCGCGAGTCCAACGCTAAAGCGGCGCTGCTGCGCCTTCTCCGGCGCTTGGCCGCGTGCGGTTACGCGACGGGTTCCGGCGGCTCGCACTGCCGGTTGAAGTCACCGATGGCTTCGACCAGATCGGTCACGGCGAGGCGCTCCACGTCGGTCAGGTCGGGATTCCAGACGTCCAGGATGAGTACTACGCGCGTCTGATTGCTGCGGTTCCACGCTTCGTGCTCGAAGGTGTCGTCGAACGTGACGCACTGGCCCTCGCGCCATACGTGGGTTTCGCCACCCACGCGCAGCGCGCAGTCCGGCGGAATGACCAGCGGCAGGTGGGTCACCAGACGCGTGTTGGTCACTCCGCGGTGCGGCAGGATGTGCGTCCCGGGTCGCAGCACCGAGAAGAGCGCCTCGGGTGCATGGTCGCGGATGCGCACCAGCGGCATGGCATCGAGCAGGGCAACGGTGCCCGGGCAGCGTGCGCAATGCTCATCGTAGCGATCGCCGTGCCGATGGAAGAAATAGGCGTCCCACGCGGCCGAGGCGTCGCCGGAGGCGCTCAGCATCTGCTGGGTCAGTGCGGCCGAATGCTCGCCCAGGAAGGCTTCGAGATCCCGCTGGTTGCCCAGTACCTGGGCCAGCTCCCGCTGCACGAGTGCGGTCGCCTCTTCCAGCGCATCCAGGTACGGGAACCGCTCGCGCGGGTAATACGGCTGGCTCGGTACGCCGGCGAAATAGAAGAACTTCGGTTGCTGGCGGGGATCCGGCTGGGCCATCGGTGCCAGGCCAAGATGCATGGCCAGGCTCTGCTCCACCCGCTCCAGGGCGGAGGCGCCGTAGCGGACGCGCAGCGGTTCGAGCACCTGCGAGAACAACTGGTGTCGCCCGCTGTTGACGTAGCGCATGGCGTGCTTGACCGCCTCGCGCAGCGCCGGCGCGGTGGTCTCGTCGCTGAGCCAGCGGCCCTGGGCTTGCGCCTGCTGGATGGCGGTGAAGTAGGCGACGAGGGCCTTCTGCTGTTCCCCCATCCGCTCGAGCGCGATGGCCAGGTAGAGCCGGGCGGCGAACCATCCCGGCGCCAGCTGCACGGTTTCCTGCAGGCTTTCGGCCGCCACCGGCAGATTGTCCGCGGCCAGCTGCGCCAGGCCGATCCGGTGGGTCAGCTGCGGCTCGGCCGGATAGGCCCGGCGCGCGTCGGTCAGGATCGCCAGTGCCTGCGCGGACTGGCCGCGGGAAGCATGGCGGTCGGCCACGAACAGCAGCGCCTCGAGGTCGGTCGGGCGCATGTCCAGCAAGTGCCGGTACTGGCTCTCGGCCGCGTCGAGCCTGCCCTGGTGCGCCAGTTCGCGGGCGCTCTGCCGGCAGCTATCCGGATGTTCGCCACCGATACTCACGCGCACCTCGCCATACGGACTTCGTCACCGAACGGCCACCGACCGCACAAGGGCATAATGGGTACCCACCAAAGACTGGATCCGGGGATCGGATGGTATCGCGATTGCAAGGCCTGACCGAGTCCTCTGCGCGTGGCGTGGCCATGGCGGCGGACGCGCTGGACAACGGGCGGATCGAAGAAGCCAGCCGCTGGCTGGCCCCGGCCCTGGCCGCAAGGCCGCAGCACCCCGAGGTGTTGCGCATGCAGGCCGGCATCCTGGGGATGCGTGGCCAGTACCCGCAGGCGATCGAACATATGCGCGCCGCGCTGGCGCAGCGTCCGAACGACCCGGTCTACCACAACACGCTCGGCACGCTGCTCGGCCAGGCGGGCGACTACGACGGGGCCGTCCAGGCCCTGCGCAGCGCCTGCCAACTGCAGCCGGACCTGGCGATCGGCTGGTACAACCTCGGTGTGATGCTGACCCGCTGCGTGCGCAACCAGGAGGCGGCCGAAGCCCTGCAGCACGCCATCGAGCTGGCCCCGCAGCACGCGGCCGCGCGCGCCCAGCTGGCCGACCTGATGCGCATGCGCGGCCAGGTGGAGGAAGCCATCGCCGGCTACCGCAGCGTGCTGGCCAGCCAGCCCTGGGCCGGGATGGCGTGGTGGGGACTGGCGGACATCAAGCTCAACCGGTTCGAGCCCGAGGACGTGGCGCGCATGCAGGCCGCCCTGCGCGATCCGCGCGCCAGTGACGACGATCGCATCGCGACCGGTTTCGCGTTGGCGCGCGCGCTGGACGAGAGTGGTCGCCCTGCGGAGGCACTGGCGGCGCTGGCCGGCGCCAACGCCCTCGCCCGCCGCCGCCGGCAGTGGCATGCCGCGGCCTATTCGGCCGGCATCGCGGCGATCAACACGGCGTTCGATCCGCCCCCCGCCGGCGCGCCGGGCGATCTGGGCAGGGAGGTGATCTTCATCGTCGGGCTGCCACGCTCGGGCTCCACTCTGGTCGAACAGATCCTCGCCTCGCATCCGGCGGTGTCCGGCCCCGGCGAGCTGCCGGACCTGCCGCAGGTGTTGGCGGAGGAGTCGCGGCGCCGCGGGCGGCCGATCACCCAATGGGTGGACGCAATGGGGCCGGCCGACTGGGCGAGGCTGGGCGAACGCTACCTCGAGCGCACCTCCCATCACCGGGAGGGGCGGGCACGGTTTACCGACAAGCTGCCGGGCAACTGGATGTACGTTGGCGCGATCCGCGCCATGCTGCCGGGTGCGCGCATCGTGGGCTGCCGCCGCGACCCCCTGGAAACCTGCCTTTCGTGCTACCGCCAGAAGCTGGACAACAACGAGTACACGCGTGATTTCGGCGACCTGGCGAGCTTCTGGCGCGATTACGACACGAGCCTTCGCCACTGGCACGCGCTGCATCCGGAGCACGTGCTGGAGTTCTCGCACGAAGCCCTGCTCGCCGACCCCGAGGGAGAGACCCGCCGGCTGCTCGACTTCTGCGGGCTGGAATTCGATGAGCGTTGCCTTCGTTTCCACGAGAACCAGCGGGAAGTCCGCTCGCCCAGCGCCACCCAGGTACGCCGGCCGCTGCAGCGCAGCACCGCGCACTCGCACCGCTACGGCGCCCTGCTCGACCCGCTGCGCGCCGCGCTGGGGCTGGCGCCGTGGCAAGGCTGACCGTGCGCCCTTTGGCCGCTCGCCCGGGGTGGAAGCCCTGTGCATGAATGAGAAGGACGCATACGCGGACCGGGTCGCCCTGGCCCTGGCCGCGCATGAGCGGGGACCATCCCAGGGCGAGGGCTCCCGGGCACTGTTGCAGGCGCTGGATGGCGCACCCGGCGAAGCGTGGCTTGCCTGCGCGCAGACCCTCACGCTGCGACGGGACACTGCCACCGCGCACCGTGTCCTGACGGCGTGTGCGGCCGCCTTCCCGAACGATGCGGAGGTACAGCTGGCCTATGCCGGCTCGCTGCTGGGGCTGGGCGACGCCGGGTCGGCGGAGCGGGTCCTGCGCGAGCTGCTGCAGAACGTTCCCCGGCATCCCGCAGCCACGTTCCTGCTTGCGCGCCTGCTCAGGAACCAGGGCCGCGTGCGTGCGGCAAGCGCCGCTCTGGAGGACCTGTTTCCGCCGGGCCGGCACGATCCCGAACAGGTGATCGCCGCGGTCGAGCTGCTCGGCGATTGCGATGCCAGGCAGGCTGCGGCATCGCTCTGCGAGCGGCAGCTTGCGGCTGGCGGTACGGACACGAGGCTGCACGCGTACGCCGCGGTCATGCTGTCCCAGTTGGGGCAGTTCGAGCAGGCCCGCGCGCACTACGAGCAGGTGCTCGCGCTCGAACCGAGGGCCGCGGACTGGCACGTGCCGCTGGGTCTTTCGTCGCTGCAGCGCTATGCCAGCGCGCAGCATCCGGATTTCGACCGGTTCGCCGTCATCGCGCAACGGACGGACCTGGGTGCCGAGGCTCGCGCCTCGCTGGAGTTCGCCCTGGGCAAGGCCTGGGACGACGTGGGGGCGTTCAGCGAGGCGGCGCGGCACCTGCGCGCCGGCAACGCGCTCAGGCATACGGATGTCCGCTGGTCGCGCAAGCGCTGGCGCCAGCAGGTGGATGTCCGGATGGCGGGCATGCACCCCGGCATCGAGCTGTCGCCCGATCCGGACTGGACGCCGGTCTTCATCCTGGGCCTTCCGCGCTCAGGAACCACACTGCTGGCCGAGCGGCTTGGCCGGCACCCGATGCTGCGCTCGCGCGGCGAACTTCCCTGGCTGCCCACGCTGGGCGAGCGCCTGTTGGCGGGACCCGTCACTCCCCAGTCGCTGGCGCGAGCAGCGCTCGACTACGCTGCCCAGCTCCGGCGCGACGATGCCGATGGCGCGCGCTGGTTCGTCGACAAGCAGCCGTACAACATGCTCTACGTCGACCTCCTGTTGGCGATGTTCCCGCACGCGCGCATCGTCCTGTGCGAGCGCAACGCGCGCGACAACGCGCTCTCGATATGGCAGCAGTCGTTCCAGCCAGGAACACACGACTACGCCTACGACCTCGCCGACATCGCCGCCGTGGTGCGCGGCTTCCGCCGTCTCGCCCAGCGCGCGGAGAGACACTATGCGGACCGGGTCTGGAAGGTCCGCTACGAGCATTTCGTGGCCGAGCCCGACAGGCACCTCGCGGCGCTGTCCACGTGGCTGGGCCTGCCGGGGACCGACCCGCGGGGGTCGCACCAGCCGCAGCCCTCCTCGATCAGCACGGCGAGCCTCTGGCAGGCGCGCCAGCCGATCCATACCCGATCGGTCGGGCGCTGGCGGGATTACGTCGCCTACGTCCCGGAACTGGGCAGCCTGCCGGACGACTGACCCTGGATCGCCCGCCGGGACCGCCTACTCACCGGCGGCATCGACGGCATAGCCCCAGTGCTGCAGCATGGGGGCCAGGATCGGCAGCGCCGGCGCCAGGGCGTCGCGGTAGCGGAGCCAGCGGCCGAGCCCGGAGCGGTTGATCGGCCGGATCACCTGCGCGTAGCTCGGCGTGGCGATGAATCCCTTGTCCCTGGCGTGCTGGTCGAAGCGCAGCATCGGGCTGGCATCCTCCAGGCCGAGGAAGGCGGCGATGCGGCCGGTCTGCGCCTGTGGGTCGGCAACCAGGTCCTCGTACCGCGAGACGAACACGCTGGGAGCGAACACGTCGACGTGGGCGAGCCAGGCCTGCATGGCCGTGACGTAGGCGTGCGCCAGCCGCTCGAAGCTCTCGCTGGCAGCTGCCAGGATGCCGGCGTGGAAGTTCTGCATGTAGTTGCTGACCAGCACATCGCAGGGGTGGCGCAGGGCCAGGATGAACTGGGCGTTGGGGAACAGGCGGTGGATCAGCGGCACCCACAGCATGTTGAGCGGATTCTTGTCCACCAGCCGGGCGCTCCAGCGCCGCTGGATCTTGCCGCAGACCAGGTCCATGTACGCCCTGCGCAGCTCGTCGCACGCCTGCTGGTCCAGCCGGTGCAGGTCGCCGGGGGTAGCGATGCCGTGCTCCCCGAGGCGATCCGCCAGCACGTTGAAGAACGGCCGCTCGTCCATCGACTGCAGCGTGGGATGGGCGTCGAGCATCTGCTCCAGCAGGGTGGTGCCCGAACGCGGGTAGCCCACGATGAACACGGGCGAGTGCTCGCGCGCCGGGGCCTCGAGCGTGGGCCAGCTCCGGTACTGTTCGGAGGACACCCGACCGACGGCCGCCGGCAACAACGGCGCATCGGGCTCGAACCGCGTGGGCACGGCCGCCTTCAGTTCCTCCACCTGCAGTGCGTGGGCCGATTGCAGCGCCTGGAGCGCCGCGTCGTGATCGCCAAGCTTGTCGCAGACCTCGGCCAGCGTGAAATAGTGTGCGTAATCGCCCGGATGGCGGGGGCCGGCCTGCTCGAGCAACTGGCGGGCACCGGCGGCATCGCCGCTCCTGAGCTCGAGCATCGCGTACTGGTGCTCGATCTCGACCCGGTTCGCCTCGGCGAAGACGGCGTCCGCGGCCAGCGCGTCGAGCTGCGCCCTTGCCGCGTCGTTGCGGCTCATGCGCTCGTACACCGCTGCCAGCAGCAGCCTGGCCGACGCATGCGATGGCACGTGCGCCAGCAGATCCTCGAGCAGCGCCTGGGCCACACGAGCATCGCCCAGTTGCAGCTTCAGGTCCGCCAGCTCCAGCTGCAGTGCCGGCTCCAGCGGCAGCCAATCGCGCCAGGGCCGGAGCAGGTCTTCGGCCCGGTAGTCCCGGCAGATCAGGCAGGCCCTGGCGGCATGGATCCGCGCGGCCGCCGACCGGGGGTCCCCCTCGCTTGCCTTGAGCAGCAGGTCGCGCGCCTCGATGAAGGCCCGTTGCTGGATTTTCACCAGACCCCGGGTGATCAGCCGCTCGACGCTCTCCGGGGCCAGGCCGAGTGCCGTGGCACTGGCCTGGTCGGCCTCGTCCAGTCGTCCCGCCTGCAGCAAGGCGGTGGCGTAGTTGCCCCAGTGGATGTGCGAACCGGGAACCAGGTGCGCGAGCTCGCCATAGATATCGATCGCATCCTCCAGCCGCCCCTGCTGGTGCAGGGCCAGGGCCCGCAGCAGCAACAGGTCGGGATCGGACGGGGATGCCTGCAGGGCCTCGACGCTGAGTCGCTCGGCGGTGGCCCAGTCGCCTTGCTGGAAGGCGGAAACAATCGGTGCGGTGCGCATGGGGATCGTCCAAAAAAAAAGCCGCGCGGGGTCACCGCGCGGCTGTACACCTTAACAAAACAACTGCGAGTCAGGCGATCAGAAGGTCACCGTCACGCGGCCGTAGAAGTACCGGCCCTGCAGGTCGAAGTCGCTCGGATCCGTGTTGGCATTGAGCGTGTTGTTCGCATACAGGAACGGCGGCTGCTTGTCGAACAGGTTGTTCACGCCGAAGTCCACGCGGGTGTGCAGCGGCTCGATGTTGTAGCCGACCTGCACGTCGTTGTAGATCGTCGAGCCGAAGTTGAACACGTAGTTCGGGTAGCTCGGGATCGGCGAAGCCTCGACGCCCGGAACCGGCGAGCCCATGCGGAAACCGCCGACGTAACGCATCCGCCAGGACGCGCTCCAGTTGTTGAGGTTCCAGTTCACGAAGCCCTGACCACGCCAGCGCGGGAACAGGCAGACGCCACCACCGGTCGGGCAGGCGCCGGACTCCGGCGAACCGAAGTACACGAACGTGCCGGCCTCGTGATAGATCTGGTTGCCGGCCTCGCCCGGGGCGGTCTGCTGGTCGTAACGCTTCAGGTAGGTCGCGTCGATGCCGGCGACGAAGTTGCCGATACCGAACTCCGGCAGCTTGTAACGCAGCGACATGTCCACGCCGGAGGCGTCGGTACGACCCAGGTTGCCGGTCGGCTCGACGATCTGCGTGATCTGACCGTCGGTGCTGCGGCTGATCAGCGGGCAATAGCTGGTCACGCCGTTGTAGCAGAGGTCGAGCACGGTCTGCGCGCCAATGCCGGTGATGGTGTCCTTCAGGTACAGACGCCACACGTCGGCGCTGACCGACAGGCCCGGCGCCCACGACGGCGAGTAGACCGCGCCGAAGTCGAACGAGCGGCCAGACTCCGGCCCGAGCGGGAAGCCGGCGTACTGCGAACCGGCAGCGATGCCCTTGATCTGCTGCTGCAGGGCCACGTCGCGGTTGACGAAGGAGCCGTCGGTCGGCACGTTCACGCAGGCCGGGTTGGCCGCCGTGATGTGGTCGCACGGGTCACTGGCGAGCTTGGGAGCGTCGCTGAGCGGCGCACCGTACACGTCGCCGATGGTCGGCGCACGGAACACGTCCGACATCGTGCCACGCAGCAGCAGGTCGGCGATCGGACGGTACTCGATCGCGAACTTCCAGTTGTTGGTGCTGCCGAAGGTGCTGTACTTCGAGTAGCGCTCGCCGATGTCGACGTTCAGCGCCTCGACGCCCGGCAGGCCCGACAGGACCGGCAGGAACAGCTCGCCGTAGACTTCCTTGACGTTGTAGCCACCACTCAGCGCGGAGCTGCACTGGCTGCCCAGGGTGCAGTTGCCGGTCGCCGGATCGATCAGCAGCAGCGGGTCAACCTGGCTGTTGGTGTATTCCTTGCGGTAGGACGCACCGATGCCGAGCTGCGCCGTACCGGCCGGAAGATCGAACAGGCCGCCGCTGGCGTCGACCGAGTAGGTCTTCTCCTGGGAGAAGTTGGTGCTGATCGCCGGCACCGCGACGCCCTGCAGCACGGCGACGGAGTTCGGGTCGAACAGGTTGAACGGGTTGAACGGGGTGCAACCGGTGGTGATCGGCGCGTCCGGCGTACCGCAGGTGACCACGCCCGTGGTCGGGTCGAGGAACGACGGGCCGAGGTCGGCGTTGATCTTGTCCTGGTTCGGCAGGCCGAGCGTGATCAGGGTCTGCGAGGAATGGCCGTAGTTGAAGCCGGCATCCCAGGTCCAGTCCTGGTCGAAGATGCTGAAATCACCCTTGAACCCGGTGTTGATCTGGTCGGTGGTGATGGCGCTCTTGGCGGCACGCGGGCCGACCGAGACCAGGCGCTCGCGGTAGTCCAGGCCGTTGGAGGAGAACTCCTCGCCGAACGGGTTGTAGTAGCTGTCGGCCGAGATCACGGCACCGTACAGGGTACCCAGCAGGGCCGGCGCCAGCTGGAAGGCCGCGCTGGTCTTGTTGTGGTAGGCATCCAGGTAGACCTGGACGTGGTCACCCAGGTTATAGGTGCCCTTCAGGAAGCCGCTGGTGCGTTCCTGCGGGGTCTGGATCAGGTTGACCGTCGCGTAGTTGTACTTGTCGCTGTTGGTGAAGCAGTGGTAGTCGGTGTTGACGTTCTGGCCGCTGGCGCCCGGGTTCAGCGCCACGTTGCCGCAGCCGTACTGGGCCGCCAGCGCGTCCGGCAGCTGGATGTTGCCGTAGGCCGGGAAGCTCGAGCCGCCGACGTAGCTGTACGGCGGGGTGTTCACGCTACCGGTGATCGAGACGGAGTTCTCGGAGAACTTGCGGCGGCTCGCCTGCACGCCTTCGGTCTTGTTGTAGTCGACGCCGGCCATGATGCTGCCCTTGTCGCTCGTCTGGCCGAACGTGAAGGTGTAGCCCTTGGACGCGCCGTCGTTGCGGTCGGACTCGCCGTAGGTCGCCGAGAACTGCGCGCCCTGGTAGTCCTTCTTCAGGATGAAGTTGACCACGCCCGCGATCGCGTCGGAGCCGTACACCGAGGACGCACCGTCGGTGAGGACTTCGATGCGCTCGATCATGTCGGCCGGGATCGAGTTCGGATCCTGGTTGATGATGCGCTTGCCGTCGATGAGGACCAGCGTGCGCTGCGAGCCCAGGCCGCGGAGGCCGATCGACGAACCGCCGGTGCCGCCCGCATTGTTGACCTGCGGATTGACGTTGCCGCCGGTGACGGCGGGCAGCTGCTGGACGATGTCGCCCAGGGTGAGCTTGCCGGTCGCCTTGATGGCGGCGGCGTCGATCGTCACGACCGGGTTGGACGTTTCGAGATCGACGCGACGGATGTTGGAGCCGGTAACCGTGATGGTTTCCAGCGTCTTGGGCTTCTGCTGGTCAGGCTGCGTGCCGGTCTGCGAGTCCTGCGCGAATGCGGTGCCCGAAGCACCCACGGCAATGACTGCACCCAGAGAGAGCGCCAACCTGACGGCTGAAGGCAGCTTTTTAACCCCGTAAGTCATGAAATCCTCCCGCGTTAAATTTTTGATCGCCAAGGGGAAGCCCTCAGCTGGTACGCCCGTGCACAAGCGGCCAATGTGATGGCTCAGGCCCCCTCTATTTAGCGCTTCGCTCACGATCAGTCAATGAATTTTGAATATTCGTAATGGTTGCTTAGGCAGCCAATAACCTGCCGCACGTCATTCATTCTCCGCGTCGTCCTCGAAGCGCAGGTGCTTCACGCTGCGCCCGTTACGGCGGACCAGCTTGAGCGCCTCGATGCCAATGCGGATGTGCGGTTCCACGTAGCGCTCGGTCACGTTGCGGTCACTGGCCTCGGTCTTGACGCCCTCGGGAACCATCGGCTGGTCCGACACCAGCAGCAGCGCGCCGCAGGGGATCTTGTTGGCGAAGCCGGCGGCGAAGATCGTGGCCGTTTCCATGTCCACCGCCATGCAGCGGGTGCGGCGCAGGTAGTCCTTGAACGCCTCGTCGTGCTCCCAGACGCGCCGGTTGGTGGTGTAGACGGTGCCGGTCCAGTAGTCGTGGCCGAGGTCGCGGATCATGGTGGAGACCGCGCGCTGGAGCTGGAACGCCGGCAGCGCAGGCACCTCGGGCAGCAGATAATCGCCGGACGTGCCCTCACCGCGGATGGCGGCGATCGGCAACACCATGTCGCCGAGCCGGTTCTTTTTCTTGAGCCCGCCGCACTTGCCGAGAAAAAGGGCGGCCTTCGGCTGCACCGCGCTCAGCAGGTCCATTACGGTGGCCGCATTGGGACTGCCCATGCCGAAATTGATCAGCGTGATGCCATCGGCGGTGGCGTTGGGCATCGGCCGGTCGCGGCCCTGCACCTCGACGCCGTGCCACTGGGCGAACAGTTCCACATAAAGACCGAAATTGGTCAGCAGGATGTGCTGGCCGAACTGCTCCAGCGGCGTACCGGTGTAACGCGGCAGCCAATTGGAGACGATCGCTTGCTTGTCTTTCATCGGGTTTCCGAAGGGAAGCGCACCGCAGTCGCGGTCCGCGCGCCGGCGACGCCACGCCGGCAGGAGCCATTCGAGTCCGACCATTCTACGGTAGCCCGCCGGTGGCCACTCAAGCCCGGCGCCGACCGGCCGATGCCCCGGCGAGAAGCCCACGGCATGACGGAAGTCGCAGTATTGCCGCGCGTGCTATGTTTGGGCGGTCATTGATCAGGGGGATGACACCATGCGGATGGGCCTGGCGATCGACGCGTCCTGCGACCTGCCGCGGGCGTTCCTCGACGAGCACAACATCGCGGTGATGCCGATCACCGTGAAGCTCGACGGGAGCGTGTTCAAGGACGATCGCGACCAGGAGGAGATCGAGCGCTTCCTCTACATGAAACTGGCAGGCACCCACGCGGCCGAGACGGAGCCCTGCTCGGTCGAGGACGTACAGCGGCTGTTCCTGGACAAGCTGGTGCTGGAGCAGGACTGCGTGTTCTGCCTGACCATCACCGCCACGCGCAGCCCGATCCACGAGCACGTGCTCAAGGCCAGCTTCGCGATCCTGAAGAACTACCGCGAGGTGCGCGAGCGTGCCGGCGTGCCGGGGCCGTTCCTGATGCGGGTGGTCGATACGCGCAATGTCTTCGCCGGGGAAGGTCCGGCGGTGTTCGAGGCGACCCGGCTGATCAAGGCAGGCGAAGCGCCGCCGGTGATCCGCGAACGGCTGGGCGCGGTCGCCAACCATACCTATGCCTACATGTTGCCGCGCGACCTGCACCACCTGCGCAACCGCACCAAGAAGAAGGGTGACCGCAGCGTCAGCCTGTTCAGTGCGGTGGTCGGTACGGCGCTGGACATCAAGCCGCTGTTGCGCTGTTTCCGGGGCGAGACCGGCCCGGTCGGCAAGGTGCGCGGGTTCGAACATGGCGCCGAGACGCTGTTCGGCTACGCCTCGCGCCGTGTGCGTGCCGGCCTGATGGTGCCGGTCGTGTGCGTGAGCTACGGCGGCGAGTTGTCGGAGCTGGCCAGGCTGCCGGGCTACGAAGGATTGCGCCAGGCCTGCGAGGAAACCGGCGTGACGCTGCTCGAAGCGCCGATGAGCATCACCGGCATGGTCAACGTGGGCGAAGGCGCGGTGACGCTGGGTTTCGCCGCCGAGGAACACGAGCCCGACTTCTAGTTCGCCCTGCCCATCTCCTCGGCGAGAGGATCGTGTGGGGGACCGGCCTGGCGCCCCCGCGCACCGCGGTTCACCCTCGCGATCCTACAATCGGCCCATGTACCGCCACCTGCCCGCCGTCCTGCTAGGCCTGGGCCTGCTCGCCGCCGGGCTGGCCTGGCCCGCCTCCGCGGTGGCAACCACCATCTACGAATGCACCGCCGCCGACGGCCGCGTCATCTACCAGGACACCCCCTGCCGCCCGGGCCTGCAGCAACGCACGATGCAGGTCGCCGACGCACCCCCGGCGCCAGCGCCCTCCGCCCCCACCGCTCCCGCGGCGTCGCCAGCGCCTGCTGCCCCGCCGCCGGCGCCCGGACCGGCCATGCCCCTGCCGGTCATGTACGCCTGCGTTCGTGCCACCGACGGCAAGACCTACCTCAGCGACAACGGCAATCCGGCGCCCTACCTGGTGCCCTACGGCGTGCTGGGCGCCGAGCAGTTGCCGCTGTCGGAGGTGTATGGTCCCGACCGTGGCGCGGCCGGCATGTCTGCGCCGGAAGCCAACCGCGGCCGCGTCACCTCCGGCCTGGTGGCGAACAATTACGTGCAGGTGCAGGACCGGTGCCGTGAGCTCGATGCCCAGGAGACCTGCCAGGCCCTGCAGGACGCCTACGACGAAAACGAGCACAAGCTTGCGAACGCCTTCAAGAGCCAGCGACCGCCACTGGAGAAGCGCGAGGCCCGGTTGCAGGCGCAACTGGCCAACTGCGGCCAGTGAGCCGGCCCACGGGGCGAGCTTCAGCCCATCACCACGCGTGCCCGCGCCCGGCCGGCGCCCACCTGCCCAACGACCTAGAAGCCGAAACTGAGAAAACCGCCATCCACCGCCAGCACCTGGCCGGTGATGTAGCCGGCCGCGGGCAGGCACAGGAAAGCGACCGCGGCGGCGACCTCCTCCGGTTCGCCGATGCGCCTGAGCGGCGTGCGTTCAAGGACCTCTTCCAGGTAGTCCGGATCGGCCAGCGCCGGCTCCGAGCGCTGGGTACGGATGTACCAGGGCGCCACGGCGTTGACGCGGATGCCGTCCACGGCCCACTCCACCGCCAGGTTGCGGGTGAGCTGGTGCAGTGCGGCCTTGGTCATGCCGTAGGGCGAGCCGGTGCGGACGTGGGTGATGCCCGACACCGAGCCGACGTTCACGATCGCGGCATTGCCGTGCTCTGCCAGGTGCGGGTGCGCCAGGCGGCACATCTCGAAGGCGCTGAACAGGTTCTGCTCGAAGATCGCGCGGTAGTCCCCGCTCGCGTAGGCGAGCGTGGCGTCTGGCGTGTTGCCGCCGGCGTTGTTGACCAGCAGCGAGACCGGCGCGTCGATGTCGGCGATCCAGTCGAAGACCGCCAATCGCTCCTCGTCCTCGGCCAGGTCCGCGGCAAAGGCGAGCACGTCGCGCCCCGGCAGATCCTCGGCCAGTTCGGCGCGAACCTGTTCCAGCTGGACGTCGTCGCGCGCCACCAGCAGCAGGTCCGCGCCCAGGCCGCCGAGCTCGCGCGCGGCGGCCAGGCCGATGCCCTTGCTGGCGCCGGTGATCAGGGCGGTGTGGCCGGAGAGCTGCCAGGCGTCGGTGCGCAGGTTCATGGGCGCAGAGCTTAGCCGATGCGCTTGCCGCGATCCCGCCGCGGCGGGACACTGCCGGTCCTGGCCGACAAGGGGAACCGCCATGAAACCGTTGCTGCCACTCGCCTTCCTGCTCGCGCTGGCCGGATGCTCGAACAAGGCGCCCGAACCGCAGGCGGCCGCGTCGACCAAGCGCGTGGCCACGCCCTGGGACGACATGAAAAAGGACGAGCAGAAGGCCAAGGACGTCCAGAAGCTTGTCGACGACCACGCCAGCGAACAGCAGAAGGCCCTGGACGACGCCGGGCAGTAGCTCCGCCAAGCCAGCGGGAGCCACCCGGCTCCCGTGCCGAGCGGGCGTTCAGCGCGGCGCGCAGAAGCAGTAGGCGTACACGTTCGGCCGCCCGGCCTGGGCGTGGCGCAGCAGCTTGAGCTCCGGCGCCAGCTCGGGCAGCGCGGCCAGCCAGGCGGGCAACCGCAGGCCATGGTCCTGTGCCACCTCCATCATCGCGCTCTGGTTCATGCCCACCAGGAACTGCTCGAAGCCGCCCAGCGGCGCCTCGACGTAGCGCACGTGGTAGTCCTTGCCCAGCTTTGCCAGTGCCGCCGCTTCGTCGAGTGCGGCATCCAGCCCGCCGAGCCGGTCGACCAGGCCGCGCGCGAGCGCCTGGCGACCGGTCCACACGCGGCCCTGTGCGATCGTGTCGATCGCCTCGAAGGTCTTGCCGCGCGCCGTGGCCACCTTGCCGACGAAATCGCGGTAGCCCTTGTCGATGATCGCCTGGATCACCGCCCCCGCCCGGGGGTCGAGCGGCCGGGTGATGTCGAAGGCGCCGGCCATCGGGCCGGTACCCACGCCGTCGCTGTGGATGCCGATCTTCGCCAGCGTGCCCGGCACGGCGTAGTACATGCCGAAGATGCCGATCGAGCCGGTGATGGTGTTGGGATCGGCGAGGATCCGGTTGGCGTTCATCGCGATCCAGTAGCCGCCGCTGGCGGCCACGTTGCCCATCGAGACCACCACCGGGATGCCCGCCTTGCGGGTCGCTTCCACCTCGCGGCGGATCTGCTCGGCGGCGTACACCTCGCCGCCGGGCGAGTTGATCCTGAGCACCAGCGCCCTGGTATGCCGGTCCCGCCGCGCGGCGCGGATCAATGCCGCGGTGGACTCGCCGCCCACGCTGCCTTGCGGCTGCTTGCCGCCCACGATTTCACCCTCGGCCACGACGACCGCCACGCCCGGCGCGAACGGATTGTCGTGCCCGAGGTTGGCGACATAGCGCTCGAGGCTGACCTGGCGGAAGCCTTCCTGCGGCCTGTCGCCGGCCGGTACGCCCGCCTTGCGCATCATCGCGTCGAGCTCGGCGCGGGTGGCGGTGCCGTCGATCAGGTGCTCGTCCTGGGCCAGCCGGGCCAGGTCGCCGCCGGTGCTCTCGATCGCCTGTGGCAGGTTGTCGATGTCGGCGCGGAATGTGGCCGGCGCCAGCCGCCGCAGCTTTGCCACCTCGCCGATGTATTCGTCCCACAGTCCGCCCATCCAGAAGCGATCGGCCTGTTTGGCGTCCTCCGAAGCGTGGTCGAGGATGTAAGGCTCGGCGGCACTCTTGAAGCGACCGACGCGGAACAGGTGCACGTCCACGCCCAGCTTGTCGAGCAGGTCCTTGTAGAACAGCCGGTAGTTCGCCAGGCCGGTGATCATGACCCCGCCCTGCGGGTCGAGCAGGATGCGGTCGGCGTGCGCGGCCAGGTAGTACTGGCCCTGGTCGAGGTTCACGCCCCAGACGATCACCGGCTTGCCGGCGGCACGGAAACGGTCCAGCGCCGCCCCCACCTCGCGCAGCGCGGCGAAACCGCCGCCCTTGAGTTCGTCCGGCAGCAGCAGGATCCGGCTGATGCGGGCATCCTTCCCGGCGGCGTCGATCGCGCCGATCAGGTCGCGCATCTGCACCTGTTTGGGCGGTTCGCCCGAAAGGCTCTCCAGCGCGCGCTGCAGCGGCTCGATGCTGTACTGCTCGACCAGCTCCCCCCGGGGCTGGAGCACCAGCACGCTGCCGTCCCGGATGGTGTGAGCCAGGCGGCTGCCGGCCACGCCGCCCACGATCAGCAGCAGCACCAGCAACAGCAGCCCGAAGAACACCAGGTTGAGGATCACCAGCCGCACCACGTTGAGGCCGCGGCCGATCACGCACAGGAAGGCCCAGAACCCGTTCGGGCGGCGCAGCGGCGGCGGGGTGCTCATGGATCGGTCCTCACAGGTGGTCGTTGAGCGTAACCGCTTGCGAATGCACCGTCATGCTGTCTTCCGGCCTGGTCGCCCGCCAGCGGTGGCGCCAGGCGCTGCGCCAGAATCGCGTGAACAGCAGCACCGCTGCCACGGTGAGCCCGGCGACCAGGCCCATCCACATGCCGCGCGCGCCCAGACCGTGCCCGAACGCCAGCCACCAGCCCACCGGCATCCCCACGCCCCAGTAGGCGAACAGGGTGATCGCCATCGGCACGCGGGTGTCCTTCAGCCCGCGCAACGCGCCATTGGAGGCGACCTGGATGCCGTCGGAGAACTGGAACAGCCCGGCCAGCACCAGCAGTTGCGCGGCCAGCGCGATCACCCGCGTGTTGTCCGTGTAGAGCGAGGCGATCGCATGCGGCAGGCCCAGCATCAGGCCAGCCGATACCAGCTGCGTGGCCAGGGCCAGGCCGATGCCGCAGAAGCCGGCATAGCGCACGCCGCGCGCATCGTCCCGGCCCACTGCGTTACCCACCCGCACGGTGATCGCCATGGCCACGCCCAGCGGGATCATGAAGAACACCGAGGCCACGTTGATCGCGACCTGGTGGCTGGCCACCACGTCCTCGCCCATGGTCCCGATCAGCAGCGCAGTGGCAACGAACAGGCCGGCCTCGGCCAGCAGCGTCACCGCCATCGGCAGGCCGATGTGCAGCAGCGCGCCGATGCGCCGCCAGTGCGGCCACTCGAAGCGCTCGAACAGGTTGAGCCCCCGGTAATGGCGGTGGCACAGCACGTAGACCAGGAAGCCGAGCATCTCCAGCCACAGCACCGTGGCGGTGGCGATGCCGCAACCGCGCGCGCCCTGCGGCGGCAGGCCCAGCTTGCCGAACATGAACACGTAGCCCACCGGTGCCAGCACGGCCAGGCCGCCCAGGCTGAACATCATCGACGGACGGGGCAGCGACAGGCCTTCGGACAGCCCGCGCAGCGTGAAATAACAGGCCAGCGCCGGGGCACCCCAGCTGATCGCATGCAGGAATGCATCGACATCACGGCGCAGGCTCGGCGTCACGCCGATCAGGTCGACCAGCGGCCCGGCGTGCCGCACGCCGAACCAGAGCAGGAGCCCAAGCACTCCCGCCAGCCACAACGCCTGGCGAAACACCGCACCCACCTCCGCACGCCGGCCGGCACCGTCGAGCTGGGCCACCGACGGCGGTACCGCCATCATCACGCCGATGCCGCTGACGATCGCCAGCGACCACACGCTGGTGCCCACCGCCACCGCGCCGAGCACGTGCGCGCTGAAATGCCCGGACAGCAGCGCATCGACCACGTTGGTGCCGACCGCCGCCAGCTGGGCGAGCACCAGCGGCAGGGCCAGGCGCACGGTGGCGCCGACCTCGTGCACGACGCGTGCGCGGTCGATGCTTTTCATCTCGCTCGGCATCCAGGGGAGGGCCGGCCATTCTAGCCCGGCGCCGGGGCTGCCCCGCAGGACGCGCTGTGCCAAGATCGCACGCTTTCACAGGGGCGGGCTCCCGATGAACGAGCTGACCGAAGCCGGCAAACTGTACTGCGCCAACTGCACCACGCCGCTGGAGGGCGAGTTCTGCCACCACTGCGGCCAGTCCGTGCACAGCGTGCTCAAGCCCGTGCACCACATGCTGGAAGACGGCATGGACATGTTCCTGCACGTGGACGGGCGCATCCTGCACACGCTGCCGCCCTTGCTGGCAAAGCCCGGTTTTCTCACGCTGGAATACTTCGCAGGCCGCCGGCAGCGCTACGTCGCGCCCTTCCGGGTGATGTTCGTGCTCTGCCTGATGGCCTTCTTCGCCGCGCACCTGGCCGTCGGCGAGCGCCCGATGGTCTTTGGCGACGACGCGGTGCAGGTGGACGTGGACGCGTTCAAGCAGGCACGCACCCCGGCCGAAGTGGACCAGGCGTTGCAGCGGGAGCTGGCCCATCTTCAGCCGGTCCGCAACCTGCCAGCCGTCGGCAAGATGGCCGCTTCCGACATCCAGGAAGCCGAACGCAAGCTGCGCAAGGCAGCGGCGAAGCGACGCGCCGAGCTCGGTGACACGAGCATCGTGCTGCTTGGCCCGGCGACCGCCGGCACGTCGGGGGCAAACCGGCCAGGCGCGGCTCACCGGCCCGACGATCCGATCAAGCTGCTTGCCCAGAAGCCCGTACAGATCCGCTGGCTGCCCGACTTCATCAACCAGCGCCTGACACGCGCCGCCAAACGCCTCAGCGACAACCTCGATGCACTGGACAGCGGCGGCGAGCGTGCGGCCGATGCCCAGGAACGCCTGATAAGCCAGCTGTTCTCGGCGCTACCCCAGACCATGCTCCTGCTGCTGCCGCTGTTCGCCTTGTTGCTCAAGGTCGTCTACCTGTTCCGCCGACGGCTGTACATGGAACACCTGATCGTCGCCCTGCACAGCCACGCGTTCCTGTTCCTGTCACTGCTGCTGGTGGTCGTGCTGACCGCGCTCAAGGGCTGGCTGCAGCCCCATGCAGCCTGGTTGGCCCAGGGCCTGGGCTGGGTCCGGCTGGCGCTGCTGGTGTGGATGCCCGTCTATCTCCTGCTGATGCAAAAACGCGTCTATCGCCAGGGCTGGCCGATGACGATATTCAAGTACCTGCTGGTCGGGTACTGCTATTCGTTCCTGCTCGGCATGGTGCTGGCCGCGGGCTTTGTCTGGACGCTCGCGCATTGAGGACCAGGTCGGCCGGCCGATGCCTGCCGCGGCGGTTGTGCACAGCGTCATGGGCCTGTCAAGGCCGCCCGGGGAAGCATGAGCGCAACGTGAACACCATCACACCCGGCCGTCCAAGCCCTTGATTTCACAGCCCTAATTTTGCTGGTTATTTTTTGCCCAGCGCGTGCCCAAGGCCCTCGTGACAGGGCTTTGACAGCCCTCTCCCCGGCCCGTCCACAGACTTATCCACAGTCTTTGTGGATAAGCGAAATTTCGGCCGGGCGAGAGCCACTTAGGACAAATTCCTAGATGACGGGAAAGCACGCGTCCGCGCGCCCCCGGGCCAGCTTGCGCGAGCCGTTACACTGGCCCGCCCACGAGGTCTCCATGCCCGCTGTCGTCCGCGTTGCCCTGCCGGTTCCGCTGGCCCGCCTGTTCGACTACCTGCCGCCCGCCGGCGGCGTGGCCGTCGGCAGCCGCGTGCTGGTGCCGTTCGGGCGCAAGACCATGGTTGGCGTGGTGGTTGCCAGCGGGGTCGAGGCGGCGGTGGCCGGTGCGCGGCTGAAAAGCGTGCTGGCCGTGCTCGACGAGGGGGCGCTGCTCGATGCCGAGCTCATGCAGACCCTCGCCTGGGCCGCCGACTACTGGCTTGCGGCACCGGGCGAAGCCTACGCCAATGCCTTGCCGCTGGCGTTGCGCGAGCCCCGGCCGCTGCCGGAAACCACCGAGCCCTGCTATGCGCTCACCGT
>NZ_DASSES010000074.1:0-14459 GCF_035695185.1 Frateuria sp. | reverse complement strand
CACGAGCAGGGCTCGACCTCGAGGCGTAAGACGGGCATGTTTATGCAGGTTCATCCGGGGCTCCTGGTGTGCTGGTTGGGTCGCACCTCCAGAATCCCGGGATCGCCCCGGGTGAACAACCTACTGAGAGATCACAGCTAGCGCCCCGGATCCGGTTCCCGGAGGGGCCTCCCCCGAACCGTTCGCGCTGAGCGTAGGCGCGAAGCGCCGAAGTCGAAGCGTCCGCCTCGAGCCGGGGCGCCCGAACCCCGCACCCTCCGCAAGACGCCGTCAGGCGGGCGGACGTTCGGGCAGCGCGAGCCCTCGCAAGCGGAAAGCCTGCCGGCCCGATCAGGCCCGCCCCATCCGCCGGTGCAGCACGACCACCACCAGCACGCCGGCGGCCGTGACGGCAAGCCAGTCCAGCACGGGCCGCCAGTCGCCGCCGAGCCACGAGGCGCACGACACCGCGCCGATCGCGGTCACTCCCACCGCCAGCGCCAGCACCACGTCGCCCAGGCGCCGGCGGCGTTCCCACAACAGCAGGAAAGCGCCCAGTGCGGCCAGCGCGATCGCGCCCGACCGGCGGGCGGTCGTGAATTCCGGCGGATCGGGCACATCGGGCAACAGGTCGCCCAGCGAACGCACGCCCACCTGCACCTGGAAACCCTGATCGTCCGCCTGGCTGGCTCGCACCAGCCGATCGCCGTCCAGCCGGGCGAGGATCGTCACCGGCTGCAGCGGCACCGCCTGCCAGCTCACCCGCACATCGCCCAGATGCGGCGAGCCGGGGTCGACGCTGGTGGTCAGGTAGTCGTGATACAGGCTGAAACTGGCGGCGAGGTTGGCCGGCAGGCGCGACGGGTCCGGCGCCACCGTTTCCGCGCCCGGCAACGCGTGAACCAGCAACGGGCCCAGCGTGAAGCCGCCGACCTGCACCTTTCCGGCCACGAAGCGCGCGCTCCGCAGCGGCATGACCCTGGGGTTGGCATGCCCGCGCGGCTGTTCGAACCGGCGGGTGTCCTGCAACTGGTCGGACCAGTCCAGCTCGTAATGCACGTCGCTGCCCACGTGCACCTCGCGCCACTGGAACATCTCCACGTGCCGGTCGAGCACCGGCGTGGCCACGGTCAGGTTGAACTGCGCATCGTGCGGCGCCTCGATCACCGCGGGCGTACCCGAGACCAGCACCATGCTGCCGTGCTGGCCCGGTTGCGGCCCGCGCGAGTCCGCCTGGACCACGTCGCCACCGTGGCGCACGGCAGCCAGGTGGTGCGCCAGCAGGCTGCGCTCGGTGACCGCGGCCAGGCCCAGGCCCGCGATGAGCAGCACGGCGCCGCCGCCGCGCAGCAGCAGGGCCTGCGTGCCGATCCGCAGGTGCCGGTTCACCCGGTCGCCCCGGCGTCGGCGGTCTCGCCGCGCAGGGTCGCCTGTTCGGCGGTGGTGCCGAAGCGGCCCCGCTCGTCGCGGGTCACCCGGGCCGCCGCGCAGGCATGATCGTGGGTGAAGAACAGCCGCACGCCACGCGCAAGCTTGTCTTCGAGGAAGGCACGCTTCTCGTCGATCAGCGTCTCCGGCGCGCGGTCGTAACCCATGGTGATCGGCAGGTGCACCCACGGGCGACCGGGGATCAGGTCGGCGCAGAACACGACGCCGCCGACTTCGGCCAGCATCAGCCCTGGTGTGTGACCGTCGGAGAAGTGGAAACGCACCGACGTGCCCAGCGTCTTCGAATACGGGCCCTCGACCAGCTCCAGCCGGCCGCTGGCCTCCAGCAGCCCCGCCAGTTCCGGAATGAACGAGGCGCGGTCGCGCGGGTGCGGCGCCTGCGCGCGGCGCCAGTGTCCGGCGCCGACCAGGTAGGTGGCGTTGGGAAACAAGAGCCGCGGTGGCTCGCCCTCGGCCCATGGCGCGAGCAGGCCGCCGGCGTGGTCGAAGTGCAGGTGCGAGAGCACCACCGCATCGATGTCCTCGTGGGACAGGCCGGCCTGGGCCAGCGATTCGAGCAGCACGTGGCGGTCCTCCACCACGCCGTAGCGCTCGCGCAGTTTCGGTTCGAAGAAGGCGCCGATACCGGTTTCGAACAGGACGTTGCGTCCGTCCAGGTCCTTCACGAGCAGGCAGCGGCAGGCGAGCGGGATGCGGTTTTCCGCATCCGGCTCGATCCAGCGCGCCCACATCGCCCGGGGCGCGTTGCCGAACATCGCGCCGCCATCGAGCTTCTGGGTGTTGCCCTCAAGGGACCACAATTGCATGACACGTCCCCTGTTCGAAGGATGCCTGCGCAGGGATTCTACGCAGTCGTGCCGAGGGGCGCACAGGGGCGACGGCGGGGACCGGGCCGGGCACGGCGTGGCGCATGCCGTGCAATCCGACGCAGGACCGCGGCGCTGGCCCCGCCCGGGCTTGCCCGTTCCGCGGCTACTGCACCTTGCCCAGGCCGGAGGGACGGCGGGGATCGCTGGCCGCGTCCAGCCGGTTGCTGCGATGGTCCCAGGTCACCACGTTCATGAAACCCCATGGATCGCGCGGGTGCAGCGTGTAGCCCATGCGCTCGAGCTCGCGCGTGGTGGCCGGGTCGAACACGCCCTGCTCCACGTCCACGCGGTCGGGCAGGAACTGATGATGGAAGCGCTTCTGCGCCACGATGGCGCCGGCGTCCTGGCCGTCGATGAAGGCGAGGATGCCTTCCAGCACCTGGGTGATGATGGTCGAACCGCCGGGCGAGCCGATCACCGCGGTGCGGTCCTGCCCCAGCACCAGGCTGGGCGACATCGAGGAGAGCATGCGCTTGCCGCCCACGGGCGCATTGGCCTTGCTGCCGAGCAGGCCGTAGACGTTGGGCTTGTTGGGCACCAGTGCGAAGTCGTCCATCTCGTCGTTGAGCAGCACGCCGGTGCCGGCGGCGACGAAGGTGGAACCGAGCGTGTAGTTCACCGTCGAGGTGACGGCGATCATGTTGCCGTCCTTGTCGATGATCGAGAAATGCGTGGTGTGGGGACCCGGATCCGAGGCGCCGGTGTGCGGCAGCATCGAGGAAGGCGTGGCCCGGTCCGGCAGGATGCTCTGGCGCAGGCCATCGGCGTAGTACGGCGACAGCAACATGTCCAGCGGCATCTTCACGAAGTCGGGGTCGCCCAGGTAGTCGTTGTGGTCGCGGAAGGCGCGCCGCATCGCCTCGACCACGTAGTGCACGCGGTGGGCGCGGTCGAGCTTTTGCATGTCCACGCCGCGGAGGATGTTGAGGATCTCGGCGATGGCCACGCCACCCGAGGACGGCGGGGGCGCGGTGACGATGCGGTAGCCACGGTAGTCCACGCTGATCGGCGCGCGTTCCTTCACCCGGTAGCCGGCCAGGTCCGTTTCGGTCCAGTTGCCGCCGGCCGCACGCACGGCCGCTACCAGCGTCTTCGCCACGTCGCCCTGGTAGAAGCCGTCGCGGCCCTGCCTGGCGAGGATTTCTAGCGTGTGCGCCTGGTCCGGGTCGCGCCAGAGCCTGCCTTCGACCGGCGGCTTGCCATCGACGAAATACTTGGCGACCGAGGCGGGCCAGCGCCGCAGGTCATCGGCACGCCCGGCAATGGCGTTGCGCAGGCGACTGTCCGGCTGGAAGCCGTCGCGCGCGGTGCGGATCGCCGGCGCCAGCGATGCCGACAACGGCAGCCTGCCGTAGCGTCCCGCCAACCAGGCCAGCCCGGCCGGCTCGCCGGGAATCCCGGCCGAGAGCGGCCCGTTCAGTGCGGCGTCGCGGTTGGGCGAGCCGTCGGCATTGACGTAGTCCTTCGAATCCACCGCCGCCGGCGCGACCTCGCGCGCATCGATGAACACCTCGCGCCCGTCCGAGGCCCGGCGCAGCACGGCCATGAAGCCGCCGCCCAGCCCCGAGCTCTCCGGCTCCACGACCGACAGCGTGGAGGCCACGGCGACCGCCGCGTCGAATGCGTTGCCGCCTTTGGCCAGCACTTCCAGCCCGGCGTTGGTGGCCAGGAAATTCGCGCTGGCGATCGCCGCATGGCCCGGCTTCTGCGCGGGCGCGGCGGCGGCAGAGGCTGGCCTGGCCCGGGCGGGCGGATCCGTTGCGAAGGCGGCGGTACTGGTCAGCAGCAGGCTCAGCAACAGGGCGCGCCAACGCAGGGACAAACTCATGCCGAGGTCTCCTTGGCCATCAACTGGCTGTATTTGAGTTCGAGCTGCTCGCGCGTCTCGGCGCGATCGGCATCGATGATGATGCACTCGACCGGGCAGACGACCATGCACTGGGGCTCGTCGTGGTGGCCCACGCACTCGGTGCACAGGGCCGGATCGATGATGTAGTAGTCCTCGCCCATCGAGATCGCCTTGTTGGGGCAGGCGGGTTCGCAGACGTCGCAGTTGACGCAGGTGTCGAGGATCTTCAGGGACATGGCGTCCATGGTAACGCCGGGGAACGGGGAATGCTCTCCCGCTTGCCCGCTGACGCGCTGGCGTCATCCCGGCCAACGGCCGCGGCGCGGTCTTTTGCGGACCGTGGAAAAAGGAACGCCCGCGATGCCTCGGGCATCGCGGGCGCATCGACACGCGCTGGCGCGTGGCTTACATCGCCACGAAGCGCACCGTCGCGCCGGTCGGCTGCAGCGCGGTGGTCACGCGGTCCTTGTCCGCCTGGTCGCCGATGAACAGCACGATCACGTCCTTGAAGGTGCCCGGCTTGGCGCCCTGGAAGGCGGTCGTCACGAAGTCGGCGGTCTTGGCCGAGCTCGGGCCGGCGAAGGCGAGCAGGTTGCCCGGCTGCACGCCGCGGGCGATGACGTCCTGCACGTTCTGCAGCTGGCGATCGTACTTGGCCTGGGAGTCGTCGTCGTCACCGGCGGGCACCAGGTAGGCATACGGGCGCTCGGCCGTCATGCCCTGCATGTTGTTCTGCACGATCTGGCCGAGGTAGGCGTTCCAGGCCTGGGCGTCGTTCGGGTTGGTCGGCTTCGGGGCGGCCGCCTGCTGGGTGTTCTGCTGGTTGTCTTCCTGCTTGTTGCAGGCCGACAGGGCCAGGCTGCCGGCGAGGGCGAAGGTTGCGGCGATCAGGAACTTACGCATGGGTGTCTCCCTGTGAGTGGACTTGAGTCTTGCGCCAGCGCTGCCGCATGGCCTGTTGGACCGCCGGATGCACGAAACCGGAGATATCGCCGCCGAGGCGGCCGATCTCCCGCACCAGCGAGGAGGAAATGAAGCTGTACTGCTCGGCCGGCGTGAGGAAGAGCGTCTCGGCCTGCGGGATCAGGTGCCGGTTCATGCTGGCGAGCTGGAACTCGTACTCGAAATCCGACACCGCGCGCAGCCCGCGGATGATCACGCCGGCGCCCAGTTCGGCGACCAGGTTGGCCAGCAGGCAGTCGAACCCGCGCACTTCCACGTTGGGCAGATCGGCCAGCGCGAGCCGGGCCAGCGTGATGCGCTCGTTGAGGCTGAAGCCGGGACCCTTGCCCTTGTTGGGGCTCTCGGCCACCGCCACGATCACCCGCTCGAACAGCGGTGCGGCGCGCGCGATCAGATCGGCATGGCCGTTGGTGATCGGATCGAAGGTGCCCGGGTAGACCGCCAGGCGCTTGTTGACCGGAGTGGGGTTCACGGCTGGGCTGCGACGAAAGTTGGCGCTAGCTTAATGGAAGCTCCGCACAGCGGCGATAGAGCGCATAACGCACCTCGCCCGCGCGGCCCTCGCGGTGCTGGCGCCAGTTCGGCGGCAACGCGGGTTCGAGTCCACGGGGTGATTCGACGTACACCCATGCCTCCGGCGCCAGCCAGCCACCCGCCTCGAGCCGCTGTGCCAGCGGTGTCCACAACTGCGCGTCGAACGGTGGATCGAGCAGCACCAGACCGGACGGCGTGGCCAGGCCATCGAGGAAGGCGGTGGCATCGGCGACCGCCACCGCCCCGCCTTCGGCCTTCAGCCGCGCCAGGTTGGCGCGCAGCGCCTGCGCCGCGCGCGCATCGCGCTCGACGAACTGCACCCTGCCCGCGCCGCGCGAAAGCGCCTCGATGCCCAGCGCCCCGGTACCGGCGCACAGGTCCAGCGCCTGCACGCCCTCGATGACCGGGGCCAGCCAGTTGAACAGCGTCTCGCGCACGCGCTCCGGGGTCGGGCGCAGGCCCGGCAGGTCGGGCACTTCCAGCCGCGAATTGCGCAGGCGGCCGCCGATGATGCGGATCCGCCCGGTCACGCCGGGGCTCCGGTGCAGGAACGCACCTCGTGCGCAACCGTCCTCCCCCACCCGGCCAGGATCGGCCACGTGCAGGGACGGCGCAGGCGGCCCTCAGCGGCCAGTCTGGTAGCGGGTGATAGCATCCGCGCATTGTCTTGGAAACGCTGCCGCAATGCTCAAGTTCTGGAAGAAGAAACCCGCCGAAACGACTTCGGAGCAGCCGGCCGAGCAGGGCCAGACGCCGCCGGGCGACGAACACGCCGCGGACGTCGCCGCCCTGGACAACGCCAGCCCGGTGCTGGACGAGGCCCGTGCCGAACTGGCCCCCGCCGAGCCGGCGGTGGTCGACGAGCCGCCTCCCCCCGCGGCCGTACCGGAACCCGCCCCGACCCGGCGCAGCTGGCGCGAGCGCCTGGCCGGCAGCGGTTTCGCCAAGGGCCTGAGCTCGCTGTTCGTCCGCCACCCGAAGCTCGACGACGACCTGCTCGACGAGCTCGAGACCCTGCTGATCACTGCCGACGTCGGCGTGGAAGCCAGCACCACCCTGGTCGAAGGCCTGCGCAAGCGCATGCACAAGCGCGAGTTCGCCGATGCCGACGCGTTGCTCGGTGCACTGCGCGAGGCACTGGTCGCGATGCTGGTGCCGGTGCAGCAGCCGCTGGAAATCGGCGGCCGCAAGCCCTTCGTGGTGCTCACGGTCGGCATCAACGGCGTGGGCAAGACCACGACGATCGGAAAACTCGCCCGCCGCTGGCGCGACGAGGGCCGCCAGGTGCTGCTCGCCGCCGGCGACACGTTCCGCGCCGCCGCGGTGGCGCAGCTGAAGACCTGGGGCGAGCGCAACGGCGTGCCGGTGATCGCCCAGGGCCAGGATGCCGACGCGGCCAGCGTGATCTTCGACGCGCTGCAGGCCGCCCGGTCGCGCAACGCCGACGTGCTGGTCGCCGATACCGCCGGCCGCCTGCACACCCAGGGCGGGCTGATGGACGAGCTGTCCAAGATCGCCCGCGTGCTCAAGAAACTCGACCCGGAGGCGCCGCACGAGGTGCTGATGGTGATCGACGGCACCACCGGCCAGAACGCGATCAGCCAGCTGCGCCAGTTCCAGCAGATCGTCGGCGTCACCGGCCTGGTGGTGACCAAGCTCGACGGCACCGCCAAGGGCGGCGTGATGTTCGCGTTGGCGCGCGAGTTCGGCCTGCCGATCCGCTTCGTCGGGCTGGGCGAAAGCGCCACCGACCTGCGCGAGTTCGACGCGCGCGCCTTCGTCGACGGCCTGCTGCCGGCCACGCTGGCCCGTGCGTAAGGCGCGATGACGCGGCGCCTGCGCTACGCGCTGCTGGGCCTGGCCGGTGTCCTCGTCGCCGGGCTGGTCGCGCTGCTGGTGACGGTCTACCTGCTGCTGCAGCCCGAGCGCTTCACCGCGCTGCTGCAGGAACAGGCGCGCCAGGCCGGCCTCGAACTCAGCCTGGCCAGTCCGGCGAGCCCCACCCTGTTCCCGCGGCCGGCGCTCGAACTGCAGGGGCTCACCCTGACCGCACAGGGCGCCAGCATGCCGATCCTGCTGGCCGCAAACGGCCGCCTGGCGCTGCCCTGGAGCACGCTGTTCGGCGGCCCGACCGTGATCTCGCGACTGGAGATCGACGCCCCGCGGGTGGACCTCGACGCGCTGCAGGCCTGGCTGTCCGGCCTGCCGTCGGGCGGCGGCGGCGCACCCAACATCCCGCGCATAGACACCGGCGTGCGCATTTCGCGCGGCACCATCGTCAGCGGCAACCGGCTGCTGCTGCGCGACTTCTCGCTGGATGCCGGCAACCTGCTCTCGGGCCAGGCGTTCCCGCTGGTGATCGCGGCCCGGGATGCCGGCGGCACGCCGATGCAGCTGCGCCTGACCGCCACGCCACGCATCCAGGGCAACGCGTTGCAGCTGAACGACATCGACCTGGACTTCACCCGCGGCGCCACGCTGGCGATGCGCCTGACCGGCGAGGCCCACTGGCACGGCGCCGCCGATGCCTCGGCCACGCTCGCCGGCTCGATGGACCATGCCGACACCGGTCGCTACGACATCTCGCTGCAGCTGACCCCGGCCAACCAGAGCGAGCCACTCCTGCTCGCGCTCAAGCTCGACGGCCCCGGCAACCACGTGGACCTGCGCCTGCCGCCGCTGGGCGTGGCGCGCTGGTGGTCGCACATCGGCGACGAGGAGGGGCCCCGGCTCGGCGTGCCGCCGGGCAGTGGCCACGTGGAGGCGGCCACGCTCGACGTGGCCGGCGTGCACGTCGAAGGCCTGCAGTTGCAGCTCGCGCCCGCCACCGCGTCGAGCACCAGCGCGCCCGCGGCCCCGGCCAGCAGCAGCGCCCGATGAACTCCACCCTCGCCACCGACCTGCTGCCCTGGTTCGACCGCCACGGGCGCCACGACCTCCCCTGGCAAGCCACCACGCCGGACGGGCAGCGCGCGTCCTATCGCGTGTGGCTGTCCGAAGTGATGCTGCAGCAGACCCAGGTCGCCACCGTCATCCCCTACTTCCTGCGCTTCACCGAGGCACTGCCCACCCTGCCCGACCTGGCCGCCGCCGACGAGGACCGGGTGCTGGCACTCTGGTCGGGCCTGGGCTACTACCGCCGCGCGCGCTTCCTGCACCGCGCCGCGCAGCTGTGCGTGGAACGCCACGGCGGCGAGCTGCCGCGCGACTTCGAGGCGCTCGCCGCGCTGCCCGGCATCGGCCGCTCCACCGCCGGCGCGATCCTTGCCCAGGCGCACGGCCTGCGCTTCGCCATCCTCGACGGCAACGTCAAGCGCGTCCTGACCCGCTATCACGGCATCGAAGGCCACCCTGGCCAGGGCGCGGTCGAGAAGCAGCTGTGGGAACGGGCCGAGGCACACACGCCGCACCAGCGCGTGGCCGATTACACGCAGGCGATCATGGACCTGGGTGCCACCGTCTGCGTGCGCACGCGCCCGCTCTGCCTGGCCTGCCCGCTCACCGGGACCTGCGTCGCCCGCCGCGAGGGCCGCACCGCGCAACTGCCCACGCCGAAACCGGGCAAGACCCTGCCGTCGCGCAGCACGACCATGCTGGTACTGCGCGATACCCGGGACCGCGTGCTGCTCGAGCGGCGCGGCCCGGACGGCGTGTGGTCCGGCCTGTGGAGCCTGCCGGAGGCGGCCGACCACGAAGCGGCCTGGCGCCAGGCGCAGGCACACGCGCACCTGGACGACGCACGGCCGCTCCCGCCCTTCGTCCACGTCTTCAGCCACTACCGCCTTGCCGTCGAACCGTTGCTCTTCGACGGCGCGACAGCCCACCCCGCCATCGCCGATAATGCGCGCCTGCGCTGGTACGCCCGCGACGAATGGCCGACGCTCGGCCTGCCCGCCCCGGTGCGCACCTTGCTCGAAACGTTGCATCCACCGCTCGCGTCACACACCAGCCATTCGCGCTGAGCGTAGCCCGCGACAGGCGGGCGAAGTCGAAGCGCCGCGGCATCTTCGACTCGGCCAGCGGCCTACGCTCAGGACGAACGGCAACGAGGAAGATCCGTATGCCCCGCACCGTCCATTGCGCCAAGCTCGGCGTCGACGCCGAAGGCCTCGACTTCGCCCCCTGGCCCGGCCCGCTCGGCCAGCGCGTCTACGAACAGGTATCGAAGCAGGCCTGGCAGCAATGGCTGGCCCACCAGACCATGTTGATCAACGAGTACCGCCTGAACCCGCTGGAGGCGAAGACCCGCCAGTTCCTCGCGGCCGAGATGGAGAAATATTTCTTCGGCGGTGGCGACGTCGCCCAGCCCGCCGGCTATGTCGCCCCCGGCGAGCCTTGACGCAAACGCCTGCACCCTGTTTAATGCGCGGCTCCGCAGCACGCACCACGCGTCCTGCCCTCTTCCCGGCCGGGTAGCTCAGTTGGTAGAGCAGGGGATTGAAAATCCCCGTGTCGGCGGTTCGATTCCGTCCCCGGCCACCAGTAATATCAAGGGCTTGCAGAGATGCAGGCCCTTTTCTTTTGTCCGCAAGGCAACGTCCGTTGCCGTTCGGTTGCCGTTTGTCCGAAAGTAGGTTGCTGCTCACGCGGCGATGCGCTCGGCTATCCAGGCGTCGACCTCGCGATCTACCCACGCAACGCTGTTGGCTGCGAGCTTCCGTTGGCGCGGGAACTTCCCGTCGCCCATCAGTGCATAGATCGTCGCGCGCTTGAGGCCGACGCGCTTGCAGACCTCAGGCAGACGGATGAGGCGCACGGGTGCGCCGCTGTTCTGTTCGATCATGGTTCCTCGGGATGAAAAGGTGCCGCGCACGGGCAATCTCCAGCGATGCCGAAGCAAGGCCGGGCGATGCCCGTGGCGGGCAATAGGTTGAAGGGAAAGGTGGGGTACCGGGGGGTCGCGCGGGTCGACCGATGGTTAGATACCGTCTCGGAAATTTCCGCCAGAACATCGGCGCCTGTCCTATTGGGACACGCTCGGCTGTCCCGCTAGGCATCCAATTTGGGACACAAGAGCCTCAGTAGTCGCCATGCGGCTCGCCCGCATCCTCGGCGACTAGGTACTGCTCCAGGCAATCGGCGGTCTCGTCCTTGCGTTCCGCTACCAGGATCGCGGTTGCCATCCGAGAGACTTTCGGGCCTGCCTTGTCGAGCATGGCCGCCAACTTTTCGGCCAGCTTCTCCGCCTTGAGTCTTAGGCGATCGTCTAGCGGGACATCGTCGAGCACATCCCTCCAGGCGTTCCCTCGGCACTGACGCCACCGGGGCCAGCTTGTGCCGGGGTCTAGCGCATCCTCGCCGAAGTCCCCTAGCTTCACCTTGGGGAGCATCTCGATCATGCGGCAGACCGTCGACTTGCTGACGCCGAAGGTGCCAGCGATCCCTCGGCGAGACTGGCCGGACGGTAGCGGCCGTCTCCCGCGCTCCGTGACGTGGGCCAGGTATTGCCAGGCCGCCTCCTTGGCCTGCTCGGGATGCAGAGGGAGCTTCACTCCTCCGCAGTTGACGAGCTTGGAGACCATGACCGCCTCGCCCATGCTCAGGCGCAACACGCGGGTTGGGGCCACGGTACGGTGGGCCAGGCGATAGGCTTCCCTCCTGTGATGCCCGTCGACTAGCAGCCGCCGCCCGTCCACGTCGGCCAACAACAGCGGCTCGACTTCCTTGCCAGGAAACGCCGCAAGGTCGGCGCGAAGCCGTGCGATATGAAGCTGGGATGCCTCGTCTAACCGGTAGCGATCCCTTGCCGCCACAACGTCCCGCGTGCGTGGCTGTAGCGCCTCGTCGGTCTCGATTCCCTCAAGGGGAACCATAGTGACCGGAAGGGCCTGCCAGTCCGCTAGGGTGCGCTGTATGTCCGTCATCGCGCCTCGCTGTTGCTTGCCGCCTGGCAGGCGCTACGGGGGTGCTCAATCGGAGTCACCCGCCGCCCGCCCTGCCTGTTTCTCCAGCAGCTCGGCCGCGTCGACCGTCGCCCGGCCACCCTCGACCCCGACCCGGTGTCCCCTGCGCAGATTCAAGCGGTTGCCGTCGCGGTAATGGACCTGCCGCCCCTTCCCTGCTCCGGTGATCAGGCGGGCCACGGCTCGCACGTTGTCGTGCGGTATGGCGACCTTGACGTGTCCAAAGGTGCGCTGCCCGTTGAGGTTGAAAAACCAGTTGAGCGGGATGCCGTTGGCCACCAGACGGGCCAGGTCTCCCGCGAATAGGACCGCATACATGCCGGCCTTGGCGAGCGGGACGCGCGCGCAGCAGTAGCCGTCCGCGTCGACGAAAAGCTTGGGGGTACGTTCGAGATGCATTGATTTCCTTTGGGGTAGGCGAGCGCGCACGGCAAAGCCGCCGTGGCCGTGAGGCCCAGCACTCGCAAGGTGGACTGGTTGATTAGTGGATTGCCCTGAGGGTTGCTGAGGGAGGAGCCAGGGCGGGCCTCCTCCTAAGATGACGACTAAATTCGACCGTAGTGTCCCAGCGGGCGCGCGACGGGTCGCTGCTTCCTTTCAGCTAAGTTGACTACTAAACCCAGCTAGACGGTTCTCGGACACGTCGGGGGATGCCGAGCGTTCCTTCCGGCTAAGTTGACGACTAAATTCATCCACACGGAGCCAGGAGCGTGTGGGAAGGCCCACGCGTTCCTTAGGGCTAAGTTGACCATTAAATTCATCAGGCTCAGGAGCTGCGATGGCGGCCGACGACAGCGCGGAAGATGAAGACGAGTACGGGGACCGGTCCGACCCTCCCTTCAAGCGCCTTTGTGCCCGGTACGGACTTGCCATGTACTTCGTGCAGGTACTGGAGCACGGGATAGTCAATGCCCTTGTTTGGCTAGACCTCCACAAGAAGACTGGGGGTCGCTGGACGCCCGAACAGTACGACTCCTACTACGATGCCCGATTCAGCGAGACGCTGGGCGAGTTGACCAAGCGCCTGGCTAAGCACGGCCCCATCCCGGAGGAACTGAGCGTTCGGCTAGCCGAGGCTAATCGCCGTCGCCGCTTGCTCGCTCACCACTTCTTCCGGGAAGCCGCCGACGACGTCGAGCTTGGGCGAGTCGACCGGCTGATAGATGGCCTGGAGTCTGACAGGCAGTTCTTCCAGGACACCGATCGGATGCTTGATGCCTTTGTTGAGCCTGTGCTCGCTCAGCACGGGTTCACCCGCCAGGTGCGCGAACAGGCTCTCCACGATTACCAGCAGTCAATCAGAAGCGCCTTTAAAGTGCTGTAAGGCGGCCGGTCCAAAACAACAGATATGTGCAGGAAGACGGATACACGTTCTGAGCGAGGACAGGTGATGAGACAGGGACTTTGGTTTATCTCGGGGGGCGCGGCTGGCTGCCTACTGATGCTCGTCTTGAAGCTCCCATTGCTGCATCCGTTCGACGACAACACCGCCACAGTGGTGGCCGCGCTCAGTTCGACCGTCCTAGCGGTTGCTGGAGCCTACGGACTTTGGCGGCATCAGACGGAGGCCCGGCGGAAGAACTTAGAGAGCATCATTGCCCCGATCTTCGCTCCGCTGTACACGATGCTTAGGGAAGTTCGCGTCGTCTGTGAGCAAGCCTCAGCCGAGGTCGTGCTAGCTAAGATTCGGAGCGCAACGCCTGCAACGGCAGGCGATTTTCCGCTTACCCCGGCCGAGGTCCACGAATACCGAACCAGAGCCTTTGCGGAGGCCGTCGAGGGGGCGACCATAGAGGCCCGATCGATCTTGGCTCACTGGGACAGCCTTCAAGAGATGGTACTGGGCGTTTCGCCGCAGACCCTCCCTACGATCCTCGACTTGCACCGCCTTGCAAGCGGGACTGTCGCGAGATTGCCAAAGCTTGCTGAACGGTCGCAGCCGAAGTTTTCAGAACAGGTCGGCCCACAGGTTCAGCCTGACGACCTGCAACTTCTAGACTGGACGATCGGGCACTTGGCCAAGCTGTTAAACGGCCTCGACAAAGGCGACCGACCCGTAACCCAGGCCTTCAAAGACCTTGAGCCAGGACGGGCAGTTGCCCTTCGCGCATTAAGCAGCTAGCTCACGGCTGAGGGTCGCTTGCGCTTCATTGGAAGGACCTTGGCCTGCTCCCGGTTGAGTAATCGCCACAGCGTCAGTAGGGCCTCTCGCTTCTCTTGAAGGTACTCGTGCCGGTCATAGTGCCGGGCTTGCACTCCGCCCAAACCATGGGATTGCAGCTGAGCGCGAACCTCCCGCGATGTCCCCTCGGCTGCGAGGCGAGTCTCCACGGTGCGCCGAAGATCGCCTAGGGTGAAGTAGCCGCCCGGCAGCTCCCCGGCCTCTTCCATAGCCTTCGAGACGGCAGCGCATCGCTTGTTCATCGTCGGATAGGTGACGCCCCGCTCGCCGGCGGTAACCGTAAAGATGAAAGGTCCCAGCCGCTCCGCCGCCATCGCCTGCATGGCTTCCTCTGCGGCAGGAATTAAAGGGACGAGGTGCGCCCGCGCGTCCTTCCGGCGCCCTTTAGGGTCGCGGATAGTGATTGTCTTCTGGTCGTGGTCATAATCCGACAGAGTGACACGCGCGAGCTGGTCCAGGCGTTGCCCGCCGGTCAGTAGGTGGAACCTCAGGGCTGCGCCCTCGTGGTCCGGCAGGGTCTTGATGCGTCGCCAGTAGGCGCGCAGCTCGGCCAAGCTCAGCGCCCGGTCGCGGGTGGCAGAGGCGCCCTCGATAGTCGCCAGGTCCCGCGCCGGGTTGGTGGTGATCTTCAACGCGCGCAGTTCGGGACTGGCTTTCGCGGACTGCCTGGCCTTGATGCCCGCGTTGTAGGCAGCTTGCAGATAAGAGCGGACCTTGGCTGCTTCCCGCAG
>NZ_DASSES010000073.1:0-6197 GCF_035695185.1 Frateuria sp. | reverse complement strand
CGTGGGCGACGACGACCAGTCGATCTACGCCTGGCGCGGCGCCAACCCGGAGAACATCGACCAGCTCGGCCGCGACTGGCCGAACCTGCGCGTGATCAAGCTGGAGCAGAACTACCGCTGCGGCAAGCGCATCCTGCGCGCAGCCAACCAGCTGATCGCCAACAACCCGCACCTGCACGAGAAGAAGCTCTGGAGCGAGCACCCCGAGGGCGCGCCGATCCGCGTGCTCGAGTGCAAGGACGCCGAGCACGAGGCCGAAAAGGTGGCCGCCATCGCCACCACGCTGGCGGAGAAACACAAGGCGCGCTGGCACGACATCGCCATCCTGTACCGCGGCAACTTCCAGGCCCGCCCGCTGGAGAAGGCGCTGCGCCTGGCCCGCATTCCGTATCACCTGACCGGCGCGTTGTCCTTCCTCGACCGCGCCGAGGTGAAGGACCTGCTCTGCTACCTGCGCCTGCTGACCAATCCCAGCGACGATGCGGCGTTCCTGCGTGTGGTCAACAGCCCTAAGCGCGAAGTCGGCGCCACCACGCTGGAGAAGCTCGGCCAGCTCGCCCAGTCCAGGCACTGTTCACTGCTGGAGGCGACCCGCAGCGACGCGGTGCTGCGCCAGCTCACGCCGCGTCCGGCCGCCGCCCTGGCCGGCTTTTCCGAGCTGCTGGACGAATTGCGCAGCGCCTCGCTGCACGAGAGCGCCGCCGACCTGGTCGAGCGCATCCTCAAGCGCACCGGTTACGCCGCCCACATCGCCGCCAGCACGCCCGACCCCGCGCTGCGCGATCGCCGCCTGGCCAACCTGCAGGAACTGGCCGACTGGTTCCGCGCCATGCAGAAGGGCAACAGCGCCGGCGACCTGGCCGCGCAGTTGGCGCTGCTCAGCCATGCCGACCGCGACGAGCCGGGCAACGCGGTGCGCATGATGACCATGCACGCGGCCAAGGGCCTGGAGTTCCGCTTCGTGTTCATCGTCGGCTGCGAGGAAGGCACGCTGCCGCACGAAGGCGCCATTGACGAGGGCCGCATCGACGAGGAGCGGCGCCTGATGTACGTGGGCATCACCCGCGCCAAGGAACTACTGACGCTTTCCTGGTCCGCGCGCACCCGGCGCTATGGCGAGATCCACACCAACCAGCCCAGCCGCTTCCTGCACGAACTGCCGCAGGCCGACCTGCACTGGCAGGGCAAGGACCCGGAGGCCGACAAGGAAATCGTGCGCGAGACCGCCGAGTCGCACATGGCGAAAATCGCCGCCATGCTCGCTGGCAAATAGGCATTCGCCCTTGTGGGGAACCGTCGCGGGCGATCCTCCGCCTGCGCAAGCGGGCTTCTGCAAGGGACGGCGCTACAGCAGGTTCTCGCCTTCCAGTTCGCTCTTGAGGTAGGCGTAGTAGATCGGCGCGGCCACCAGGCCGGGCAGCCCGAAGGCCGCCTCCATCGTCAGCATGGCGATCAGCAGCTCCCATGCGCGCGAGCGGATCTGCGTGCCGACGATGCGCGCGTTGAGGAAATACTCCAGCTTGTGGATCAGGATCAGGAAGATCAGGGCGGCGATACCCACGCCGAGCGAGACCGACAGGCCGGCGATGGTCACCGCGGTGTTGGAAATGAGGTTGCCGATCACCGGCAGCAGGCCGACCACGAAGGTGACCGCCACCAGCGTCTTGGCCAGCGGCACGTGGATGTCCAGCAACGGCAGCACGCCGATCAGGAAGATCGCGGTGAACGCGGTGTTGATCAGCGAGACTTTGATCTGCGCGAAGACGATGTTGTGGAACGCCGCGGCCAGCCGGTTGCAGCGCTCGCCCAGCGCCGCCGCCAGCGGGCCGGCCTGGTGGGTCGGGCCGGCGCTGTGACTGAGCGCCACGATCGCACCCAGGATCAGGCCGATGATGATGTGGGCAAAGCCGCGCGCGGTGTCCTTGCCGGCCAGCTGCAGGCTGCTGGCGTGCTTGCGGGTCAGCTCGGCAGCCATCACGCGCAGCTCGTCCACGCTGTCGGGGAGCGAGCCGACCAGGGCGGCCGGCAACTGCTCGCGTGCCTTCTCCACCAGCGGCATCAGCTGCTTGTCCCACAGGTCCTGCGGATTGCCGATCTCGCTGTGGAAGAAGCTGATCGCGCCCAGCGCCAGCAGGATCAGCAGCCCCACCACCACCGCGCCGATCAGCGCCACCACCACCACCCGCGCACGCCGGCCGGACAGGCGCCGCTCCAGCAGCGGGCTGATCGTCTGCACCAGCTCGTACACCAGCAGACCTGCGAGCAGCGCCGAGAGCAGGTGCAGCCCGATCACCAGCAGCAGCGCCAGGCCCGCCAGTACGTAGCTGGCGATCCGGGTGGCGCGCGAGGGCTCGCGGAGCAGGGACGGGTTGGGGGCCATGCGCCACCGCGTCGGTGAGGGGGCCCCAGTCTCGCAGCAGGCCGGCCCGCCTGCCAGCCTGACGTACACTGGCGGGCCGTTCGCGTGCACAAGGATCCCAAGCGATGACCCCGCGCCTCCCCGCCCTGGCCGCCCTGCTCCTGCTTGCCGGCTGTACGGCGCAGCCGTCCCGGAAGCCGGCACCCGCCGCCCCCGCCGCCGCCCCGGCCGCCGTGCCCGCCGACGACAACCTCAATGCGGTGGCCTGGACGCAGGCTGCGATCGAACACGACCTCATCTACCTGCAGACCTACCGCGACGCCCAGGCCCGGTTGCTCGCGGCCCTGGCCGACCCGCACTGGGACGCCCTGGCCAGGGCCGACCGCGTGGTGCCGGCCGAGGGGCTCAAGCCGGCGGTGATCCTCGACATCGACGAAACGGTACTGGACAACTCACCCTACCAGGCGCGGCTGGTGCGCAGCGGCGGCGAGTTCAACGAGCCGGACTGGGCGGCCTGGTGCAAGGAAGCCAGGGCCCGGGCCCTACCCGGCGTGGTCGAGTTCACCCGCTTCGCGGCCCGGCACGGCGTCGCCGTGATCTATATCTCCAACCGGTCGGCCGACCTGGACCAGGCCACCCTGGCGAACCTGCGCAAGGCTGGCCTGCCGGTGGCCGGGCCGCAATCCTTCCTCGGCCTGGGCACCTTTGTCGAAGGCTGCGAGCAGGTGGGTTCGGAAAAGGGTTGCCGGCGCCAGCAGGTCGCCCGCCAGTACCGGGTGCTGATGCAGTTCGGCGACCAGCTCGCCGACTTCCTGGACGTGCTGCCCAATACCCCGGCCGGCCGCAGCCGGGCGGCCGCACCCTACCTCGGCTGGATCGGGCAACGCTGGTTCGTGCTGCCCAATCCCACCTACGGCAACTGGGAACCGGCGCTGTTCGACAACGACTGGCAGCTGCCGCGGGAAGAACGCCGCCGGCGCAAGGTGGAGGCCTTGCGGGTCGACTGAGCCCCTCCCTGTGTAAAGAGCCGCTTTCGGCTTGCGCTTAAAATCAACCACTTGCAAGGTAAAACAAACCCATTGCCTTAAATATGCGGGGCGCGTAAGCTCTGTCCCGCCGAAACCTGCCGACCTCCAAACTGCGGGCAAGGCCATTTCCCTTCCGGCCCGGCCGGACTTGCCCCGCGCGGCTCCAGGCCCGCGGGGTTTTTCTTTGCCGCGCCAGCAAGCAGACATCGGCTTGCCGCCAGTTCGACAGGCTGCGTACGCCGGCGGCGCGATGCTTGGCGACCCCACGCCGCGCCATGCAAGAGAGGTTCATGCGCCCGCCCTTTTTTCCGCGCCTGCTGGCGCTGCTCGCCCTGTCCGCACTGGCCGCCTGCCAGTCGCACGACACCCCTGCCCGCGCCGCGACCAACCCGTCGCCCGAAGCTGCCGTCCAGCAATCGATCGACCTGGTGCGCGCCGGCGACTTCGCCGGGTTCTGGCAGCATGCGTTGCCGCCGCACGACTACGCCATGCTGCGCGAGGACTGGGGCCAGGCCCATGCCGGCGCGCAGCCGCTGGACGAGGCCGGGCGCGAGCGCCTCGACGCCGCGCTGCAGCAACTGGCCGCCCCGGATGCGACCGCCACGCTCGATGGCCGTTTGCAGCCCTGGCTGGCCAAAACGCAGGCCCGCTATGGCGACCAGTTGCCGCTGCTGGTCGGCATCGCGCGGGCGCTGGCCAGCAAGTCGATCGAGGAGAATCCACGCCTGACCGACACCCAGAAACGCCACGCCGTGGCGCTGGTCGACGCACTCGGACCGTGGGCGCAGCAGGCGCCGTGGTTCGACCGGCAAAAGGCGCGCCAGGCGGTCGGGGTGGTGGTCGCCACGGCGCGCGAACTCGGCCTGCGCGATGCACAAAGCCTGCGCAGGATGGATTTCGACCAGGCCATGCGCAGCTATGCCATTGCCTTCCACGGGCTGGAGCGCCTGCTGGCCCTCTACGGGTTGCCGCTGGACGAGGCGCTGGGGTCGGCGCGCGTGGTGCCGCTGGAATACCACCCGCCGTATGCGCGCGTGCGCATCGAATACCGCGTGCTGGGCACGCCACTGTCGATGGAATCGACACTGGTGCAACAGAACGGCCACTGGTACGACCAGGACCTGCTCGAGAGCGTGCGCCTGGCGCACCGGCAACAGGCCACCCCGGCAGCCGCCGGCACGGTGGCGATGACGCACTGAGCGGTTCGTCCGGCCCACCGGCTACAATCCGCCGAATGCAGAACATGACCGCGGATTCTCCCGCCCGCAGCCGCGCGCCCTGGTGGTTCAGCCTCGCCGGCCAGTTGCTCGAACCCTGGGTGCGCATCCGGCGCGACCCGGCCGAACCGGCCAGCCTGCTCAAGGCCGGCGCGCCGGTGTGCTACGTGATCGAGCGCGACGGCTTTTCCGATGCGCTGATCCTCGACCGCGCCTGCCGCGAAGCCGGCCTGCCCGCGCCGATGCAGCCGCTGGCCGGCACCCGCCGCCGGCGTTCGGTGTTCGCGCTGGCGCGGCGCGACGGCTGGCTGTTCGGCCGCAGCCGCCAGCGCGCACCCTACGAGACGCTTGACCAGCTGGTCCGTTCGCTGGAGGACCACCCGGGTCGCGACATCCAGATCGTGCCGGTGTCGATCTACGTCGGCCGCGCGCCGAGCCGCGACAGCGGCTGGTTCCGCGTGCTGTTCTCCGAGAACTGGGTGATGGTCGGCCGCTTCCGCCGCCTGCTCGCGCTGCTGCTGAACGGCCGCGACACCGTGGTGCACTTCTCCGCGCCGGTATCGCTGCGCCAGGTGCTGGACGAGGCCGGTCAGGCGCGGCCGGAACGTTTCGCGCGCAAGATCGCGCGGGTCCTGCGTACGCATTTCCACCGCATCCGCGCCGCGGTGATCGGGCCCGACCTCTCGCACCGGCGCACCGTGGTGGACTCGGTCCTCAACGCCGAGCCCGTGCGCACCGCCATCGGTGCGACCGCGGCCAAGGAGCGGATCTCCTACGCCAAGGCCTGGCGGCGCGCGCACAAGCTGGTGATGGAAATCGCCGCAGACTACTCGCACCCGGTGGTGCGTTCGGCCTCGTTCCTGCTGTCGAACTTCTGGAACAAGCTGTACGACGGCATCGCCATGCACCACTTCGACAAGGCCCGTGCCGCCGCGCCGGGCTTCGAGGTGGTCTACGTGCCCAGCCACCGCAGCCATGCCGACTACCTGCTGATGAGCTACCAGCTGCACGTCTCAGGCGTGGTGGTGCCGCACATCGCCGCGGGCGTGAACCTCAACCTGCCGGTGATCGGGCCGATCCTGCGCCGCGGCGGCGCGTTCTTTCTGCGCCGCAGCTTCAAGGGCAACGCGTTGTACTCGGTGGTGTTCAACGAGTACGTGGCGCAGCTGATCGACCGTGGCGTGCCGATGGAGTACTTCATCGAAGGCGGCCGCTCGCGCACCGGGCGGCTGCTGGCGCCGCGCGCGGGCATGCTGGCGATGACCGTGCGCGCGTTCCTGCGCGCGCCGCGCCGGCCGGTGCTGTTCCAGCCGGTCTACATCGGCTACGAGAAACTGATGGAGGGCAAGAGCTACATCGGCGAGCTGTCGGGCAAGCCGAAGGAGAAGGAATCGCTGCTCGGCCTGCTCAAGGGCCTCAAGGTGCTGCGCCAGCGCTACGGCCACGTCGCACTCAACTTCGGCGAGCCGATCGAGCTGACCCCGCTGCTGGACGCGGCCAGCAGCGGCTGGCGCGCCGCCAGCGGCGATCCGGACGCCAAGCCCGAGTGGCTGGGCCGCGTGGTGGACGACCTCGCCGAACGCATCCAGGTCA
>NZ_DASSES010000072.1:0-8021 GCF_035695185.1 Frateuria sp. | reverse complement strand
TGACCATGTACAGGATCGGATTGGCGCGCGAGATCGCCTGCCAAGGCTCGCCCAGCATGTTGACCGAATAGAACACGCCGCCGAGGTAGGTGAGCGGGGTCAGCACGAAGGTCGGCACCAGGGCGATGTCGTCGAACTTCTTGGCGTAGACCGCGTTGACGAAGCCGGCCAGCGAGAAGATCGTCGCGCCCAGCAGCACCGAGAAGAAGGTGACCAGCGGATGGGCCACGTGCAGCGAGGTGAAGAACAGCGCGATCAGCAGCACCAGTGTGCCGACCACCAGCCCGCGCGTGACCGCGCCGGTGACGTAGCCGAGCAGGATCACCCAGTTGGGCATCGGCGAGACCAGCATCTCCTCCACCGCGCGGCTGAACTTGGCGCCGAAGAACGAGCTGGAGATGTTGCCGTAGCTGTTGGTGATGATGCTCATCATCACCAGGCCCGGCACGATGTACTGCATGTAGGAATAGCCGCCCTGGATCGTGCCGATGCGGCTGCCGATCAGCTTGCCGAAGATGACGAAGTACAAGGTCATCGTGATCGCCGGCGGAATCAGCGTCTGGGTCCAGATGCGCATGATGCGCACGATTTCGCGGCGCACGATGGTGTGCAGGGCGACCAGGTTGGCCGAGGTGTTGCTCATGTCAGGCTCGCTTGTGCATGGATGCCCTTCCGGGGAAGGGCTGGGGTGAAAAGGACTGTGACCCCGCGCCGCGTGGCTCAGGCGGCCCGCGTCGTACCGTTCTCGACCAGCCGCACGAACAGCTCCTCCAGCCGGTTGGCCTTGTTGCGCATCGATTTCACGATCACGCCGCGGTCGGACAGCATGGCGAACAGCGAGTTGAGGTCGTGCTCGCGGGCCATCTCCGCCTCCAGCGTGAACTCGTCGACGCGCCGCACCTCCACGCCCTCGACCGCCGGGAGTTCCGCCGGCGCATGGGTGACGTCCAGGATGAAGGTCTCCACGTCCAGCTTGGCCAGCAGCTTCTTCATCGAGGTGTTCTCCACGATCGTGCCGTGGTTGATGATCGCGATGTTGCGACACAGCTGCTCGGCTTCCTCCAGGTAGTGCGTGGTGAGGATCACCGTGGTGCCGGCGGCGTTGATGCCGCTGACGAATTGCCACATCGAGCGGCGGATCTCGATGTCCACGCCGGCGGTCGGCTCGTCCAGGATCAGCAGGCGTGGCTCGTTCATCATCGCGCGGGCGATCATCAGGCGCCGCTTCATGCCGCCGGAGAGCATGCGCGCCTGGTGCTGCGCCTTGTCCCACAGGCGCAGCTCCTTGAGGTATTTCTCCGCGCGCTGGGCCGCAACCTTGCGCGGGATGCCGTAGAAGCCAGCCTCGTTCACGCAGATGTCGAACGGCTTCTCGAACTGGTTGAAGTTGATCTCCTGGGGCACCAGGCCGATCAGTTTCATCGCCTCGTTGCGCTGCCGGTTGACCGACACGCCGAAGATGCGCGCGTCGCCGCCGGTGGAGTTGACCAGCGAGGAGAGGATGCCGATCAGGGTCGACTTGCCGGCGCCGTTGGGGCCGAGCAGGGCGAAGAAATCGCCCTGCTGCACGGTCAGCGAGATGCCCTTGAGGGCTTCGACGCCGTTGCCGTAGGTCTTGCGCAGGTTGTCGACGACGAGTGCGGGAACGGATGACATGGGCTGCACCGTGGGGGCCAGCCCTCTATTATACGGGGCTGCTTTCCTGCCGCCCGGTCACGCCGGACGTGCCTCCTGCTCCGGAATCCCATGGCCGACCACTTCACCCTCCGTCTCGTCGACAGCTTCATGCTCGCGCCCAGCGTGCGCCACCTGGTGTTCGAGCGCGCCGACGGGCAGCCGCTGGCCTTCCAGCCGGGGCAGTTCCTGCAGGTGCATTTCCATTACGACGACGGCACGCCGACCAAGCGCAGCTATTCGGTCGCCACCGTGGGCGACGGCAGTGCCCCCGTGCAGCGGATCGAGATCGCGGTCAGTTACGTCGAGGGCGGCGCGGCCACGAAATTGCTCGGCAACCTGCAGCCGGGCGAGACCATCGAGGCCAGCGGTCCCTACGGTCGCTTCTGCCTGCACCCGGGCGACACCCACCCGCGCTACCTGCTGCTGGCCACCGGCACGGGCGTCACGCCCTACCGCGCCATGCTGCCGCTGATCCGCCAGCTGCTCGCCAAGGGCGACCGCGAAGTGGTGCTGCTCTACGGCGCGCGCAACGAGGAAGAACTGCTCTACGGCGAGGAGTTCGAGGCCTTCGCGAAGGAAAACCCCGGCTTCACCTTCCACGGCTGCCTCAGCCGCCAGCCGCGCGCCGTGCCGCGTCCGCACGACCGCAGCGGCCATGTGCAGGGCGTCCTGGCCGAACTGGCCCCGCACGCCGACCGCGACATCGCCTACCTGTGCGGCAACCCGAACATGGTCGATGCCGCCTTCACCGCGCTGAAGGAATACGGCCTGCCGGTGGCGCAGATCCGGCGCGAGAAATACGTCTCGTCGCGCTGAGCCGAGCCACCCTGCTCACCGGAGGTCCACCTGGCGGGGCGGCCGTCCCGCCAGGGCGCCAGCCTGCAACGCGCCGGTCTCCTTCGGGCCGGCTCGAACCGGGCGCCTGCCACCCGCACCCTTCAAGTTTGTTTCCCCCGCGTCGATAAGTACCCCGCCAGCGCAGGCGCTCTGCTCACCCACCATCCGCTAAACCTTCCGCCGAGTCGGGTCCCGTCAAAAATGTGACGGTGTTCGCGCTTTCGGGCGGAAGTCCGTCGCGTGCCATCAAGGCCGGGCGTACGTGGCCGAAAGCACCTTCAGGCGCGCACGATCAGGCGCGCCACGAGGGACGTCATGAAAGGTCTGCGTTGCTGGTGGTGGATGGGCTGTATGGGCGTCGCATTGTTCGGCGCACCGGCAGCGCATGCCGACGGCGGACGTATTTCGTTCAGCGGGGCAGTCGTGGCGCCAACCTGCACCGTGGACGCGGCAGGGCTTTCCGGTTATGGGGCGGCCCCCCGCCAGTTCACCTGCGGAAATGCCGGGCGTTCACCGACGAGCGCCCCGCGGGCTTATGCAATCACGCAGCGCACGCCGATCGCCGATGTCCGCGGCGATCGCCTGCTCGCTTATTTCGGCCAGTACGTTGCCGCTGCCGACAAGGACGCTCAGCCGTCGCTGGTTACCCAGACCTACGATTGATACGCACCGGCCGGGCTGGGGCGCAAACCTCAGTTGTAGCTCAGGGTAAATGTGGCCGTAGCCTCGACCGTGCCCGAATCTACCTGGCCCGTGGCGTAGTAATGGGCGAAGAACGACAGCGTGCCATCACCGGAGGGGGCGGGGCCGGTGGAAACCGAGGCATTCGCCGTGCCCCTGCTGCCATCGAAGATTACCGGCTGATCGTTCGCATCGAGCAATTCGATGCCCACGTTTGCCGCCCCGCCCTGCCGCCGCTTGATGTTGTTGGCGATGACGTTGTTGAAGCCATTGCTCATCTTTGCTGACAGGTCCACGAACAACGTGTTCGAAACCGACCCGGTCGGGCAGTGAAGGGTAATGCTGAAGGCGGTCTCCCCTGCGGTCGTGCCCCTTCCCGCAAAGGCGGCGGTCGACACGGTCGGCAGGATCACCGGAGGAACCGCATCCCATGTGCACGCCGACGCCACGAAGTCCACCCGGCTGGAGAGTACGAAATACTCCGGCACGATGCTGCCCCACTGCCAGTCGGCCAGTCGGGTGCCTGCCGGCAGAAAGCTGCCATCGGCGATGGGGCCGGTCTGTACCAGCTGCAGTTTGGTGCCGACACTGAAGGCCGAGAGGCCTCCGTCGGTGCTGTAGATGTCGAACGGGCCCATGTAGTTGCCCGTGTCGTTGTCGTGGATGAGCTGGTAGCCCACGCCGGCAACGCCCGTCGGATAGATGTAGTTGAAGCCCCCGAACGGCGGGCCTGACGATATCTTGTTCACGACGCCGTACCTGGTGCCCGGGTCGCAGTACACGTTGGGTGGACTGACAGGCGTCTCCCGATCGCTCGCGAGTACCGTGCCTGTGGAAGGAAGGTTGAATGGAATCGTGATCGGCGAGGCGATCATGAAGTTGACGGCTGACGACGTGCCGGACCAGAAAGCACAGTCGGCCTTCGCGTCCGGTGCCAGGCCAAGCAGCAGTAGAAGCAGCGGCCAGCTGCGGGGAAGGCGAAAGTAATGGAGCATCATCCGTTCCCCGGCGGCATATCCGCCGACATGCAGGTTGCGCTGGTTTCTTCGTAGGCGACGGGCTTGTGCTTGCCGCGTGGTGGCGACTGGTAGTGGAACGAGCAGGACCGGTCGGTGCCGTCGTCGTCCCGCCAGCGGGCGGTGAGCAGCCCGCTTTGCCCGACGCCGCGCACCAGCGCTTGTCCACCTTGGCCCACCATGCCCAGTGGCTGTCCACTTTCGTCGAACACCTGGGCACCGAAGGGCAATGGTGCGCCGTCGACCAGCCGGGTCCGCACGATCAGCGCGCGGCCGTTATGCGTCTTGAACTTCAACATGACCAGCGCGCCGGCATGGGGCACCACCTGGGCGCTGGTGGCATCGAGCTGCACATCCAGCGACAGCCCCTTGGGGTCGATCTGGATGGTGTTGAGCGTGTAGGGCGACAGGTACGGTACCAACGCATAGCCGTGTGCATCCACGCGTGCGCCCACGGCGTTCTGCAGCCGTGCGCCCGCGGCACCGGGGACATAGACGATGCCTGCCGTGTCGCCCATGGGTTGGCCGAAGGTCACGCCGCCCGGATGCGCCACGATGGCGCCGCTGAAGCCCGCCGACACCTGCGAATAACCCTGGCCGGCACCAATGCTCGCGTTCGCCAGGCCGTAGGAGCTGCGGTAGCCGCCCTGTAGCGAACCCGAGTTGCCGGCCGACCCGCCGCGCGAAACCGCAGCGCCGTAGTTGTATTGATTGGCATCGCCCAGGGTGCCGCTGAGAAGCGCCTGCTGGGAATCCCCCTGCACCGGGCTGTAATTTGCATTGAACATCATCGTCGGTGCGTGTGCACCTTCGCCCAGCGGTACGCTGAGGTTGAAAAAATACTCGTTGTCGTAGCGGTCGAACGGGTCGCGTGTGCGCGAAGCGGACACGCCGAAGGTGACCCGGTGGAAGCTGTTGTTGTAGCCCAGCTGAAATTGGGTATCCGTGCCGCGCCGGTCCCAATAATCGTTGGCGGAACCGGTGATGTAGAGCGTGCCGCCGCGCTCGCCCAGGTTCTGGCTCAGGGTGAGGTCGAAGCGGTTGCGTCGGCGCTGGAGGCGGGTGCCGCTGAGGCCGGTATCGCTGAGCGGGTTGCCAGTCAGCGCAGCGCGCTGCTCCGCGGTCAACAAGCTGGTTGCCTGCACGCCGTCGATGGTCTGCGTGCTCGGTGCGACGTAGCTGAAGGCATCCAGGCCGCGTCGGGCGTAATCCCTCGCCAAGGCCGCGTCAGTGAGGCTCAGGTAGCCGCTGGTCGAGTAGCGGTAGGCCGCCACGGTCAAGGAGGTGTCGGTCTGCGGCAGGATCTTGCTGTAACTCAACCGCACGCTCTGCCCCGACTGCAGCGACAGGCCGGGGACGCGAGCACGCGAGTGCGTCACGTCCATCGCGAGGGCGCCATAGCGCGTGTTGAGCGCGGCCCCGAGCAACGCGGCCTGGTAGCCCTGGGAGCCCTCTACGCCGGCGTAGCCGGTAAGGAGGTTGCTGAAACCGCGCTGCAAGGTGGCCTGTGCCACATCGGGCTCGTGCGAGAGCGAGATCTCGCGCAGCCGTCCGGCGACCAGGCCGAAGCGCGTGATGCCCGGACGCAGCAGCTGGGCCACGGATGCATAAGGCACGCTGAAAGTGCGCACGCGTCCGTCCGCCTCGGTGACGGTCACATCCAGGCTGCCGCCGTAGCCGGTGGGATACAGGTCATTGATGGCGAACGGCCCCGGTGCCACCGTGGTCTGGTAGATCTGCACGCCATTCTGGCGCACCACCACCAGAGCGTTGGTCTGCGCCACGCCCCTGACTACCGGGGCATAGCCGCGCATGGAGGTCGGCAGCATGCGGTCGTCGCTTGCAAGCTGGACGCCGCGGATAGAGAAACTGTCGAACACCTGGCCATCGGTATAGCTGTCGCCCAGCGTCAACTGGGCACGCCATGCGGGCAGGTCGCGCTGGATGTAACTGCGGATGTTCTGCCAGTGACGGCGCGACGTGCCATCGCCGGACGAGGCTTGCCAGGACACCGTGGAATCCTGGCGCAAGTGCCAGGCACCCAGGTTCAGCCCGGCGTTGAGCCCCAGGTAGGAATTGGTCTGTGTACGGCCCTGGGCGCGACTGCGGTAGCTGTTGAGGTTGTAGTTGAGCAGGCCGGCGACGACACCCTCGTCCCAGTATTCGGGCGCGACGTAGCCGCGCGGGGCGTGGCCCATATAGGCCTGAGGTACGCTCACGTCGAGCCGCAGGTTGCCCATGTCGAAGCTCATCTTCGCGTCCGGGATCAGCTGTGCGATATCGACGCAAATCGTCGGGTCGGCCAGCTTGGTCTCCAGGCCTGCGAACCTGGACGTGGGCAACGCCAGCTGGGCGAACAGTGCGTTGTCCAGGCACGGCGTTGCACTGGCTTGCGGCGAGGGCGCGGCAAAGCGCACGTCCTTGCGACCGACCCACGAGCGATTGAGGTACACATCCAGGTTGTAGACGCCGGGAAGCACCACGTTGCCGTGTTCGAAACGCGACAGGTCGGTCGTGTTGTTACCCGCCCCTGAAAGCAGGCTGCGGTCGAAGCTCGCGTCCAGGGAGCCACTGGCGGCTGCGTCGGCGCCGTCCGGGGTCGCGGCTGAGGGGCCCGCATCGGCGGCCAGTACCTGGCCCGTTGCCATGGCCATGGCAACCGCTGCGCACAGCAGGGGCCGGCAGTGCTGCAGCCGTACCTGTGCTGGCAGCCTGTCGTCGGCGCCCTGCAGGCGGTTCATGGCATGAGGCTGCTTTCGAACGCCATGGTGGCGCCGTAATCATTGATGATGCTGAAGCGGACCTTGCCCGGTGCGGCGGGCGCGTGCGTGAGTCCTGTGATGGGCAGGCGCAGATCGGCCTGCGGAGCAACCATGCCGGGTTTGTCGCCTGTGTAGGTCTTGCCTGCGTCCGTCAGGCTCACCCTCACGATCGTGATGTGATAGGCGGTGGGATTGTGCACCTCCAAGGCGTAGCCCTGGGCTTGAGGCACGACCTTCCAGCGGAGCCGGGTCGGGGCCTTGACCGGATCGCCTTGCAGGCCGGCGGGGCGATAGAACAGTTTCAGGCGCGAGCGGAATGCGAACTGCAACAGATTCTTGCCCGTCATCTCGGGAGAGGACGGCTTGGGCGGGATTTCCAGTACGTTCAACCAGAACAGGGATTCCCGATCGCTGGCCAGCGCCGCGCTGGTGGCGATGATGCGCAGGTTCTGGTCCTTGTGCGCCTCCATGCGGAACAGCGGAGGCGTGATCACGAAGGGCGTGTTGACCTTGTCCGGCGTGGAGTGTTCGTCGCCCGCGTCTACCCAGGCCTCCACCAGTGCAGGTCGGTCGTTGTTGTTCGTCAGGCGGACGGTGACTTCACCGTCCTGCGCCGGGAACACTACGCGCGTACCGGAGATGATCACGTTAGCGTGAGCCATGGCCGGCAGTGCGGCGCAGAGCGTAAGCAGCGCCATTAGCAGGGCGCGGAGCGAAGTCTTCATGAGAGGCCTCGTGGCGCCAGATTCCTTCCAGCAAGCGACGCGGTGGCCGGCGAACCGGCCACCGCGCGATCGAGCGATTACAGGTAATCCAGCGTGTACTGCACCGAGGTGCTCACGAGACCGGCGCCAGCCGTACCGCCGTTGGCGATGTAGGCGGCGTAGTACGTGAAGTTGGCTACGCTGCTGCCGGCGGGCAGGGTGACGGCGGTAACGCCCTGTGCGCCGGGACCCTTGGACAGATCCAGCTTGCCGGCGGTGCTGGCGGTGCTGGATAGCATCACTTCGACATTGGCAGCGTATGTAGAGCCAGTCTTGTTGCTCAG
>NZ_DASSES010000071.1:0-7051 GCF_035695185.1 Frateuria sp. | reverse complement strand
CTCGTGCTTCCCCAAGGACGTGCAGGCGCTGGAGCGCACCGCGCACGGCGTGGGCTTCGAGGCGAAGCTGCTCGGGGCCGTCGAAGCGGTCAACTACGCGCAGAAGGGCAAGCTGTTCGAGCTGATCGAGCGGCACTGCGGTGGGCAGCTGAAGGGCAGGACGATTGCGCTGTGGGGCCTGGCGTTCAAGCCCAACACCGACGACATGCGCGAGGCATCCAGCCGGCGGCTGATGGAGCTGCTGTGGGCGGCCGGGGCGACGGTGCGTGCGTTCGATCCGGAGGCGCGCGGCGAAACGAAGCGCATCTATGGCGAGCGGCCGGACCTGGTGCTGTGCGAGGACGCCTACCAGGCGCTGGAGGGCGCCGACGTGCTGGCGATCGTGACCGAATGGAAGGCCTTCCGCGCGCCCGATTTCGCGCGCATCCGCGGTGCGCTGAAGGAGCCGGCGATCTTCGACGGACGCAACCTGTACGACCCGGCGCAGGTGGAGGAAGCCGGACTGGCCTACTACGGCATCGGGCGCGGGCGCTCGCTGAGGCCGGCGGATGTCTGACATCGAGCGCCGCCTGGAGGACCTCGAGGTCCGCCTCACCTTCCTTGACGACACGGTGGCCGCGCTGGCCTCCGCCGACGCCGAGCAAGCCATGCGGCTGGTCGCGCTGGAGCGAGTGCTGCACGACTTGCGCGCCGAGCTCGCGTCGCTGCGCACGGCGCAGGGCAGCGATCCGCACAGCGAGCCACCACCGCCCCATTACTGATAGCTGGGCCGCCGGACACGCAGGCGCGCCCGGCGGCGGGTCAACGCAACACTGGAACCAGGTCATGGCCGACTCTCTCCGTGATCAGCTGCTGAAGAGCGGCATCGTCAAACAGGTGCACCAGGAACAGCGCGCGAAATCGCCGCCGCCCCGGGGCGGGCGCCCGCCGCAGGGCAAGGGCAAGCCGCATGCGCCACCACCGCGCCGCGACAATGGCGAAATGGACCTCGCCAAGGCTTACGCCATCCGTGCGCAGACCGAGGCCGCGGAGCGCAAGCGCGCCGAGCAGGAGGCGGCCGAACAGGCGCGCCTCAGGCGCGAGCGCAAGGCGAAGATCCAGCAGTTGCTGGAAGGGCAGGTGCTGAACAAGGACGATGCCGATCAGCTCCGCCATTTCGAATACGGCGGCAAGATCCGGCGCGTGCATGTGGACGCCGGCCAGCTGGCGGCGCTCAACCAGGGGCAGCTGGGAATCGTGCAGCAGAACGGCCGCTACCTGGTGGTGACCCGGGCCATCGCTGAGCAGGTCCGGGCGATCGACCCCAAACAGTTGGCATTGCTGGTCGATCCGCACGCCGCGAGCGACGACGACGGGGTGCCCGACGACCTGATGTGGTGACGCGTCGACCTCGGCGTGGCCCGCGGGCCGCGCTGGGAAAGGCGGCCCGTGCCGGGCAGGCGGGCCAAAACCCGCCTGTCACCGCCGCTTCGGGGTGCGCTACGGAGCGGTAGGCCTGCCGAGCGCCGGCGAGTCCCAGCCCTGCTTGGGGAGGAACCGCTCGCCGTGGCGCTGTGCCAGTTGTTCCAGGCGCTCGCGCACGGCCGCCGCGCCCTCGCTGCGGATGTACTGGATCGGGCCGCCGCGGAAGGGCGCGAAGCCGGTGCCGAAGATCACGCCCGCGTCGAGCAGGTCGGCGTCGTCCACCACCCCATCGGCCAGGCAGGCGACCGCCTCGTTGACCATGGGCAGGATCATGCGGTCCTGGAGGTCCGGCGCGGGCGTGTAGTCCGGGTCCACCTCCGGCTTGACCGGCTTGCCTTCCTGCCACACGTACAGGCCCTGGCCATCTTTCTTGCCGCGTTTGCCTGCCTCCAGCTTGTCCTCGATGCCGGGAGGCAGCTCCAGGCCCAGGAACGGAGCCAGTTCCTTGCCGACCGAGGCGCACACGTCCAGGCCCACCGTGTCCGCCAGTTCGATCGGGCCCATCGGCATGCCGAATTTTTTCGCTTCGCGGTCCAGCACCGGGCCGGGCACCCCCTCGCTGTACAGGCGCAGGGCTTCCAGCAGGTAGGGCATCAGGATGCGGTTGACCAGGAAGCCGGGCGTGCCCTTGACCGCCACCGGCACCTTCCCCAGCGCCTTGCAGAAGGCCAGGGCGCGCTTCTCGATGGCCGGGTCCAGCCGGTCGTGGCGCACCACCTCGACCAGCGGCATCTGGGCCACCGGGTTGAAGAAGTGCAGGCCGAGGAACCGTTGCGGAGAAGCCAGGCCCTGACGTAGCTCATCCAGCGGGATGCTCGAAGTATTGGTGGCGAGGATTTCCTGTGCCTTGAACTGCGGCTCGATCTTCGCGTAGAGCTCCCGCTTGGCCTCGGGATTCTCGTAAATGGCCTCGATCGCGAGATCGGCCGTGGCCACGCCGGCACCCTCGAGGTCCGGACGCAGGCGGCTCATGGTGGCGTCGATCCTTTCCGGCGTCTTGAGCTTCTTCTCGTAAAAGGCCCTTGCCCGGTCCAGTGCGGGCTGCACGAACTTCATCTCGCGGTCCTGGAGGGTGACCTCGTAGCCCTTGTAGGCCGCCCAGGCGGCGATGTCGCCACCCATCACACCGGCGCCGACCACGTGGACGCGCCTGATGTCCGGGTCGACCCCGCCGCCGGCCCCCTTGAGGCGCTCCTGCAGCAGGAACACGCGGATCAGGTTGTGCGCCGTGGGCGTCTGCGCCAGTTTCGCGACCGAGCGGGCCTCGAGTTTCAGCCGCTGCTGAATGCCCGCACCGCCGTTCTGCCAGACATCGATCAGCGCGAACGGTGCCGGGTAATGCTCCTTGCGTACCTTGGCCGCGGTCTGCTTGACCATCATCGGCGCCAGGATCTGGCGAACCGGCCACCAGTTGGTGGCCCAGGCCTTGGCGCGCTGCGCGAACGGCCGGGCATGGGGGCGCCGCAGCAGGACGCGGGCCTCGGCGAGCAGCTCTTCCGGGGGCGCCACCCGGTCGACCACGCCCAGAGCCAGGGCGCGCCTGGCCGACAGCGGCTTGCCGGTAAGCATGATCGGCATGGCCTCGGTGGCACCGATCAGCCGCGGCAGGCGGGCGGTACCGCCCCAGCCGGGATGGATGCCGAGCATCACCTCGGGCAAGCCGATCCGGGTTTTCTCGTCGTCGGCCGCGATGCGCTGGCGGCAGGCCAGGATCAGCTCCGTGCCGCCGCCCATGCAGGCGCCATGCACCGCCGCCACGGTCGGGCAGGGCAGGCGGGCCAGCGATTCGAACACCTGCTGGCCGTGGCGGATGTTCTCCAGCACGGTGTCCTGCTCGGCGTAGCCCACGAACTCCTTGATATCGGCGCCGACCGCGAAGCCGGAGGCCTTGCCTGAATGGACGATCACGCCGGCCGGCTTCTCGATCGCCAGGCGTTCGACGATCTGCGCCAGCTCGTCGAGCACCTCGCGGGAGATCGCGTTGACGCTGCTCCCGGCGCGATCGAGGGCCAGGATGACGATGCCGCCGTCGTCCACGCTCGTCTTCCAATGATTGAAGCGCAATCCTTCGAACATGGCGTTGGGAGGTGTGGCCGGGGAGCACAGAACCATACCGCTGCGTGCGGAGGACTGCGAGTTGAGGCCCCAGGGGCCAGCGGAAGCGATCTTCCGGAACGGTGACCTGGCGCTATTGCGCTTCGCCAGCAAGTCCGTAACGTACGCCCGATGAACCCCTTGCTGGCTTCCGCCCCGCCGCCCCCCGGCATCGAGATCTTCGAGCGCATCCTGGCTGCGCCGGCTGGGCTGATCCTGCTCGAGGGTTGCGACAGCCAGGGGCTGATCGAGCAATTCCGGGTAATCGTGCGGCGTAGCGGGCAGGCGGTCTACCTCTGGCAGCCCGACCTGGGGCTGGGCAACCTGATCGACGCTCACGCACGGGTGCCGGGCAGCCAGCGCCTGGGCGCGGCCCTTCGCTACATGCAGCAGAGCATGCATTTCGGCGTCTACCTGTTGATGGGACTGGAGCCACCGCTGTCGGCCATGGACAGCACCCTGCTGCGCCAGCTGGCCAAGCCGCCGACCGGACACGTGCGCAGGGTGGTGCTGCTGGACGCGTCCCCGGCGCTGGTCGACCACCTGGGCGACATGGCCATGCGCATGAAGGGCCAGCCCGATGCACCGCTGCGACCGCGCCTGCGCGACGGCCGCTGGCTGGTCGCCTGAACCGGAGGACCGCGTGAACGCCGGTATCCTGGTGGTCGCTGCCCAGCGCGATTTGCGCCGGAACGTGTTCGACGCCCTCGACGGCGCCGGCCATCCAACCATCCATACCGCGCGCGGCGTGCCGCACGCCGAACTGCTGCTGGACGGCCGCCCGCCGCTGGCGCTGGTGGTCGTGGCGCTCGATGGCGACGAGATCGAGGCGCAGGCGGTATGCGAACAGCTGCGGCGCATCCCCGCCTGCGCCGACGCGCCGATGATCGCGGTGCTGGCCGAGGGCGCCCCGATCCGGCCTGGCCAGCTTCCCGCAGGCGTCTCGGACTGGTTGTACGCCTCGCAGGTGACGCTTGAACTGGTCGCCCGCTGGCGCCGTGTCCGCCCGCCGGCGGCCTTGCCGGTGCAGGCGGGTCCGGACCAGTACCGTTTCGCGTTCGAGGAAGACGCCAGCGAATGGCTGATCGTCGATCCGCAGACCGAGCGCGTGCTGGAAACCAGCGTCGCGGTCGTCAGGCACAGCCACCTCGAGGTCGAGCAACTGGTGGGCCGCGGCCTGCGCGAGCTGCTGGCCTTCGAGGGCATCGCCATCGAGCATGTGCTGCAGCAGGCCGACCGGCGCTGGTATGCCTGCCAGCGGCGCTCCAGCCGCGGCGCGGACACCGGCCAGGCCAGTGCCCGGCGGATCCGCCACGGCGAGCAGGACGCCATTGCGCTGCTGTTCCGCAGCGACCGCGCGGACATCCGCGCCGAGGCGGCGCTCAGCCTGCTCTCGCGCATGTTCGCCTCGGCCAGCGGCATCGACACGCAGAAGGTGGCCGCGCGCCTGCTGGTGGACGAGCTGGGCCTGGACTATCTCGCACTGTGGTCGGCGCGGCCGGCGGAAGGCGCCGCCGGTCCGGCCCTGTTGATCCAGCTGTGGCGCGGCGAGGACCAGCCGTGGCCCGCGCCGGCCCAGCAGAGCCTGCTGCGGCAGGTGCTGGACGGTAAGGCCGTGCTGCATCCGGCGGACGCCCGCAAGCATGGTGGCGGGGATCCGCTGCTCGATCTGCTGGGCGTGTCCGGATTCGCCGGCCTGCCGCTGTTCGACGAGCGGCGCTCGGTGCTGGGCGCCTTGCTGGTCGGCAGTCGCACGCCGTTCGGCGACATGGGCCTGGTCGAGCCGGTGCTGCGCTGCGCCGCCGCGCGCTTCGCGCATGCGCAGGAGTTGCGCCTGACCCGCGAGCAGGGCCGCGCCGAGGGCCTGATCGATGCGCTTACCGGCCTGCCCAACCGCCTGCTGTTCAACGATCGCCTGGACACCATCATCCGTGAGGCACACCGCACCCGCGAGACCTTCGCCGTACTGTTCGTCGACCTGGACCGCTTCAAGGACATCAACGACACCCTCGGTCACGCGGCCGGCGACCACGTGCTGAAAACGGTCACCCACCGCCTTTGCTCGAGCGTGCGCGCCTCCGACACGGTGGCCCGCTACGCCGGCGACGAGTTCGTCGTCGTGTTGCGCCACATCATCAAGAACGACGACGTGCTGCGGGTGGCCGAAAAGATCGTGCAAGTGATGGAGGCCCCGCTGAAGATCGCCGGCGAGGAAGCGCCGCTGAAGGTCACCGCCTCGATCGGCGTCAGCTTCTACCCCGACGACGCGCTCGACGCCGAGACCCTCCTCAAGCACGCCGACGAGGCGATGTATGCGGCCAAGCGCCAGGGCCGCAACAACTTCCAGTTCTACGAAATCAGCCCGGAACAGGCGCAGCAGCACGACGTGCTGCTCAAGACCCGCCTGCGCCATGCCGAGGGCAACGGCGAGCTGCGCGTGTTCTACCAGCCGCAGGTGGATGCCGAAAGCGAGGACATCGTCGGCATGGAGGCGCTGGTGCGCTGGGAGCATCCGGAGCTGGGGCCGATCAGCCCGGGTGTGTTCATCCCGCTGGCGGAGGAGACCGGCCTGATCGTATCGCTGGGCGCCTGGGTGCTGCGCACCGCCTGCCGCCAGGCGCGCGAGTGGGAGGAGAAATACGGCCTGGGCCTGCGCCTGGGCGTCAACCTCTCGGCCGTGCAGCTGATGGAGCCGGACCTGCTGGACACCGTCACCGCCGCACTGGCGGAAACCGGCCTGGACCCGCGCCTGCTGGAGCTCGAGGTCACCGAGAGCATCAGCATCAAGGCCGTGCCCAACCTGGTGGAGAACCTGCATGGGCTGCACCGGCTGGGCTGCCGGATCGCCATCGATGACTTCGGCACTGGCGCGGCCTCGCTGGATTACCTGCGCAAGCTGCCGGCCGACCGTATCAAGATCGATCAGAGCTTCGTGCGCAACATCGGCATCGATCCGGATGACGAGGCGATCGTTCGCGCGACCATCGAGATGGCCCACCGGCTCAAGCGCGGCGTGGTCGCCGAGGGCGTGGAGATCGAGCAGCATCTCAAGTTCCTGCGCGCCAACCACTGCGACGAGCTGCAGGGCTACCTGTTCTGTCGCCCGCTGCCGCACGCCAGCTTCGACCGGCTGCTGGCCGAGCGCCAGCGCCTGTTGGCCGAGCCACAGGCCAACGTGGCCTGATCGGCAGGGCGGGGGCGGCCGCGGCTTGTGTATCCGTCGCCGATCGTGCCAGGCCAGGCCTGCCCTGGACCCTTGATCCGGTCGAGCCACGCCGCATGTTGGTTATGCCGTCGTCCGTCGACGGCCTTTTTTTGAACCGGCCAGACACCGTGACGTCCGCGTGAACTTGCGCTCCTGCCGCTTGTCTCAGGGCGGCGCGTTACCATCCGGCTGGCGCCACCCAAGCGGTTATCGAAGGAGACGGCCCGGATGGGCGAAAACGAACTGGATAGCGCCCTGGTCGAGCGTGTCCAAAACGGCGACCGGCGC
>NZ_DASSES010000070.1:0-8368 GCF_035695185.1 Frateuria sp. | reverse complement strand
GTTGGGTTGCCCATGCGAAGAATGCCGCCCTCGACTAGCCTGCGAGCTGCGCGTGCAGGAACATCCTGCCGCGCGAGGAAGCCAGCCACAACACGAACGCGATGTTGGCGACCACCGTGAACCAGAATGGCCCCCGGAACGAGGCCTTGCGCGACTTGTGCCGGAGCAGCCCCTGCGCGGCCAGGCCAATCGGGACCTGTGCGGCCGTCTCGCGGCCGGCCGGCTGGAGCGTTTCATCGGAGTGATCTACCGCCCCGACACCGAGCGCTGGAGCCACTACGTGGAATGCTCGATGCCGCGCCAGTTCGACGGCTACACCTGGTTCGACCAGACCCATGCGGTCGAGCCGCTTGGCCAGGAGCCGCGGGCCGGCGTTGCGGAAACCTGGCCGTTCGGCCTCTAGCTGTGATCTCTCGGTAGGTTGTTCACCCGGGGCGATCCCGGGATTCTGGAGGTGCGACCCAACCAGCACACCAGGAGCCCCGGATGAACCTGCATAAACATGCCCGTCTTACGCCCCGAGGTCGAGCCCTGCTCGTGGAGCGGGTGCTCGAGCACGGTCTGCGGGTGGAGGAGGCGGCGCATGCGGCCGGGGTCAGTGTGCGTACGGCGTACAAGTGGCTGGCGCGCTTCCGCGAAGAGGGTGCCGCCGGGCTACTCGATCGATCCTCCCGACCGCATCGTTGCCCGCATGCCACGGACGCCGCGGTCGCCAAGCAGGTGATGGAGCACCGCCGTGAACGCTGGACCTACCGACAGATCGCCCAGCATCTGGCGGTGGCCGTCAGCACGGTCGGCCGCCTGGTCAAGCGCGCGGGGCTGCATCGGCTGGCGGAACTGGAGCCGGCACGCCCGGCCAACCGGTACGAATACCCCGCGCCGGGCGACCTGTTGCATCTGGACATCAAGAAGTTAGGGCGGTTCTGGCGCCCCGGCCATCGCGTCACCGGCGACCGCCAGCAGACCTCCGACGGGGCCGGCTGGGAGTTTGTACACGTGGCGATCGATGACGCCTCGCGCGTGGCGTTCGGCACCATCGAGCCCAACGAGCGCGGCCACAGTGCGTGCCGCGCCCTGCTCACGGCGCTGCGCTATTACCGCACGCTGGGCGTGCGCTTCTCTCGCGTCATGACCGACAACGGTGCCTGCTACAAATCCCGCGCCTTCCGGCGGCTGCTGCGCCGGCTGGGACTGCGGCACGTACGCACGCGGCCCTACACGCCCCGCACCAACGGCAAGGCCGAACGCTTCATCCAGACGGCGCTGCGCGAGTGGGCCTACGCGCGCAGCTATGAACACTCGGCCCAGCGCGCCGACCACTGGCTGACCTGGCTGCATCAGTACAACTGGCACCGGCCACATGCCAGCCTGGACTACCGTCCGCCTATCACCCGCATCGCCATGAACAACCTGGTGGGTTTACACAGCTAGCGCCACCGGCGCTCGGCACGCGGAACGCGCCGCCATGGGGCGGTGTCACTCGATATGGAACCGCTGCCCGGGAAGGCGGCTCTCGATGTAATGACCGAGCCCGTCGATGCCCGGTTCATAGCTCCGGCGTTCTACTACCGGCGGTTTCGCCCGGCCTCGCCGGGCATCCGCAGTGCTGGCGAGCCGATGCGCGCGGCGCGTGCCGGCGGGCGCTGACGAAACGATGGGATGGTCGAGCAGCATGACCGCATTCCTCTGGAGTCACCCGGTTACCGGGTGATGCCTACGGTAGGCCGGGGACCGCCCCGCCGAAAGCGAGACTTTTTCACAGCGGTCTTGAGATGGATTCAAGGGGCGCATCATGAGCAAGTTGCCGCTCACCGCCCTGCAGGGCTTCGTGCTTGCCGCGCGCACCGGCAACCTCTCGTCGGCCGCCCGGCAACTGCACCTGACCACCAGCGCGCTCAGCCACCAGATCCGCGGACTGGAAGAACGACTGGGGCGGCGCGTGTTCGTGCGCGGACCCCGCGGTGTCGACCTCACCCCGGACGGCACGCGCCTGCTCGATTCGGTGGGCCCCCAGTTCGCCGCCATCGAGCAGGCACTCAGGTACTTCAACGCCCCCGATCCGGACGTTCTGACCTTGAGCGTGATGGCGTCGGTCGCCTCGAGCTGGCTGTTGCCGCGCCTGCCCCAGTTCGCCGCGCGCCATCCCCGGCTGCAGTTGAACCTGCAGTCGAGCGTGGCGTTGGTGGACTTCGACCGCGAGGCGGTCGATGCCGCCATGCGGTTCGGGCCCGGCCACTGGCCGGGTGTGCGTGCCGAACACCTGTTCGATGACTGGCTGATCCCGATCGCCAGCCCCGGCCTGATCGCACGGCTGGGCCGGCCGGTGCTCGGCCGGTTGTCCGAGTGGCCGCTGCTGCGCGATCCCGCGGACGTGTGGCCGCGCTGGTTCCGTACCTTCGGCGGCACCCCGCCGGCACGTTATGTGGCCCACTTCGACGACACCGAAACGCTGCACTGCGCAGCCATCGAGGGCATGGGCGTCGCGCTCGGGCGGCTGACCATGGCCCGTCCGCTGGTCGAGGCGGGCCAGCTGGTGCTGCTGAGCACGCGCCGGCTGCGCGCCGAGTATGCGCATTACCTGGTGTACCCGGCCCGCAGCGCTGCACACCCGGCGCTGCTTGCGTTTCGCGACTGGCTGCTGGACGAAGCCCGGCGCTACGCGCAGGTGCAGGGCCAGGTGCCCATGCGCCGCAGACACTGACAAAGGCGGCGCCCGCCCGGCAGGGTCAGCCCTTGGCCCCGGCCACGACCATCCAGGACACGCCGAAGCGGTCGGTCAGCATGCCGAAGCTGGAGGCGAAGAAGCTCGGACCCAGCGGTTGCTGCACCTGGCCCCCTGCCGCCAGGGCGTCGAACATCTTGCGCGCCTGCGCGTCGTCGTCGGCCGCCAGGGACAGCGAGATGCCCTTGAACTCGGGATGCCCGGCGGCGAAGCCGTCCGAGGCCATCACCAGGGTCTGGCCGATCTGCAGGCTGGCGTGCATGACCTTGTCCGCCGGCGGTGGTGTCCCGCCCGGACAGCCGGCGTCGCCACCCTGCGGTGCATCCGAGTAGCGCAACAGTGCGTGCACCTGGGCGCCGAGCGCGTCACGGTAGAACGTCACCGCCTCTTCGCAGCGGCCCTCGAAGAACAGATACGGTTGGACTTGCATGTGAGATCTCCTCGCTGGGTGGAAGTGCCCGTGTGGGCGCTCCTGTTTCCGACGAGCGGGACGACCCGGAATCGACACTCACCGGGTCGGGATCGGCACGACCTCCGGGCTGCCGGTCAGCTGGCAGGCCAGCGCATACAGCACGCGCAGGTCCTGCCCGTCCAGCGTGTCGCCGTCCATGCCGCGGAAATGGTGGTGGAAGGAGCGCACCGCGGCCGGGCGGTCGTCCAGCGGGTAGCCGACCAGCGCTAGCGCCATCCACGGATCGAAGCCCGGCGGCGGGTCGACCAGCGGGCCGCGCGGCCACAGGCCGTAGCCGGCCTCGGCCAGGCGCTGCCAGGGGAACAGCGGGCCGGGATCGTCCTTGCGTCCGGGGGCCAGGTCCTCGTGGCCGAGGATCTGGGTGGGCGGGATGTGCAGTCGCGTGGTGAGGTCCGCCAGCAGGCGCAGCAGGCTGTCGATCTGCGCCGGCGCGAACGGCGAGCGGCCGTCGTTGTCCAGTTCGATCCCGATCGAGGCGGAATTGAGGTCGGTGATCGTGCCCCAGCGCCCTGGCCCGGCCTGCCAGGCCCGCTTGCTGTCGGCGACCAGCTGGTAGATCTCCCCGTCGCTGCCGACCAGGTAATGCGCGCTCACCGGCCCGCCGCTGTTGGCGGTGCGCAGGGTGTGCAGGCTTTCCCCGACCGAGTGCTGGTCGGTGAAATGGATCACGATCGCCACCGGCCGGCGCTGGTCGTAGTTGGGCGATGGCACCCAGTGCGCCAGCGGGTTGCGTACCGGCCCACACGCGGCCAGCAGCAGGGCCAGGGGCAGCAGGCGGCTCGCGCGAAGCAGGGTCGCGCACCCGGAACGGAAAGAGGACACGGCACTCGCTTGATGGAAAGGCATCGTCGAACCTGCCGCAGGCGCCCGGCGTGCGTCAAGCGCGGACGAACCCGCGGGCGTGGTCGGCAACGGAGCGGGTTCGGCATCGCGCCCTGCCCTGCTAAGGTTGCCGGTGACGTCCGGCAGACCCGGTTTGCTCGCGGTCCTCCGGCCCAGCCAACGCAAGGGGAGCACACATGCCTGCCACCATCCCGCCCACGCCGGTCCGCCCGAGGCCGCGCCACGCGCCGCGTGCCTTGCCGCTCGCGATGCTGCTCGCGTTCGGCCTGGCCGGCCCCGTCCATGCGAAGACCAGCGAACAGGCGCGCTGGGCGCAGGAGGCCCAGGCGGTGACCATCACCCGCGACGACTGGGGCATTGCCCACGTGCACGGCAGGACCGACGCGGATGCCGTGTTCGGCATGGTCTACGCGCAGGCCGAGGACGACTTCAACCGCGTCGAAACCAACTATCTCAATGCGCTCGGCCGGCTGGCCGAGGCGGAGGGCGAGAGGGCGATCTGGTCGGACCTGCGCCAGAAACTGTTCATCGATCCGGTCGAATTGAAGAAGCTCTACACACGGAGTCCGGACTGGCTCAGGCAACTGATGGACGCGTGGGCGGACGGGCTCAACTACTACCTCGCCACACACCCGGAAGCGCACCCGCGCGTGATTAGGCACTACGAACCGTGGATGGCGCTCAGCTTCACCGAGGGCAGCATCGGCGGCGACATCGAACGGGTCTCGCTCGGGCAGCTCGAAGCCTTCTACGGCAAGCCGGACGACACGCCGGTGCCGGTGGCGATGACCCGGACGCACCCGAGCTGGGTGGAACCGACCGGCTCCAACGGCATCGCCATCGCACCCAAACTCACCGCCGACGGCCACGCGCTGCTGCTGATCAACCCGCACACCTCCTTCTTCTTCCGCTCGGAGCTGCAGATGACCTCCGACGCGGGGCTGGACGCCTACGGCGCGGTGACCTGGGGCCAGTTCTTCGTCTACCAGGGCTTCAACCACCATATCGGCTGGATGCACACCTCCACCGGCGCCGACGTGGTCGACGAGTTCGCCGAAACCATCGTGCGCAAGGACGGCAAGCCGTATTACCGCTACGGCAAGGAGCTCCGGCCGGTCACCGAACGGACGATCGTCGTGCCTTACCGGGCCGCGGACGGCTCGATGGCCCAACGCACCTTCACCGCGTACTTCACCCATCACGGCCCGATCGTGCGCGAGGCGGGAGGCAAATGGATCGCCGAGGCGCTGATGAACCGCCCGATCCCGGCGCTGGAGCAGAGCTGGCTGCGCACCAAGGCACGCGACTACGCCAGCTACATGAAGGTGGCCGAGCTCAAGGCCAATTCGTCCAACAACACGCTGTTCGCCGATGACAAGGGCGAGATCGCCTACCTGCACCCGCAGTTCATCCCCAAGCGCGACGACCGGTTCGACTACACCAAGCCCGTCGACGGGTCCGACCCGGCAACCGACTGGCACGGCCTCACGCCGCTGGACCAGGCCCCGCACGTGCTCAATCCGCCCAACGGCTGGGTCTTCAACACCAACGACTGGCCCTACTCCGCGGCCGGCAGGTACAGCCCGAAGAAGGCGGACTTTCCGCGCTACATGGATACCTTCGGCGAGAACCCGCGGGGCCTGCACGCCACCCGCGTGCTGAGCGGCAAGGACAACTTCACCCGCGCCTCGCTCATCACCGCGGCGTTCGATTCCTACCTGCCGGCGTTCGCACGGCAGATCCCGATCCTGCTCCATGACTACGACGCGCTGCCGGCGGGCAATCCGCTGAAGAAGAAACTGGCCGGCCCGATCGCCCTGCTGCGCCACTGGGACTACCGCTGGGGCATCGCCTCGATGCCGACGTCGCTGGCGGTATTCTGGGGCGACACGCTGTGGGACGAGGTCAGCAAGGCGGACACCGCCGAGGGCCTGTCGGTCTACGACGCCATGGCCGACAAGGCCGGCCCGGCCATGCGCCTGCACGCGCTGGAGGAGGCCGTCGACCGGCTGCAGAAGGATTTCGGCCACTGGGGCGTGCCGTGGGGCGAGATCAACCGTTTCCAGCGGATCAACGGGGATCTCGTGCAGCCGTTCGACGACGCCAAACCGAGCATCCCGGTGCCGTTCACCTCGTCACGCTGGGGTTCGCTGGCCTCGTTCGGCGCGCACCGCTGGCCGGGCACCAGGCGCTATTACGGCACCAGCGGCAACAGCTTCGTCGCCGTGGTCGAGTTCGGCCCGAAAGTCAGCGCCCGTGCGATCACCGCCGGCGGCGAGAGCGGGCACCCGGCGTCGCCGCACTTCAACGACGAAGCCGAACGCTACACCACCGGCAACCTGCGCGAGGTCTACTTCTGGCCCGAGCAGCTGAAGGGCCACGTCGAGAAGGTCTACCACCCCGGCCAGACCGCCGGTTCCTGACCGACCGGGAGAGCGTCTGCGGGCGATGCGTTCGGATGCATCGCCCGCAGGAGGTTGCACGCGCCCCCGCGCGCCAACGCTGGTGCTACTTGCCCATCATCCGTTCACGGGCCGCGCGGAAGGGATTGCCCGGGTACCACTGCGGGAAGCTGTCCGAATCGCTCAGCTTGCGCCCCAGCAGGTACAGCGCCTGGGTGTCCTGCTCGATGCCGGAGAGATCCCAGTGCGGATCGAACACGTCCCGGGGCGTGTGGTAGCGGTGCGCGGTGTAATCGGCCGCTGCCGCCTCGCCCGCCTTGCGGCCCCCCTTGACCAGGTCCAGGCCGGAGCTCGGCAGCAGGGCGGGCACGCCGGCACGGGCGAAATTGAAATGGTCGGAGCGGAAATAGAAGCCGTTCTCCGGCGTCACTTCCGGCGAAAGCGTGCGGCCCTGGGTGCGCAGCACGTCGGCCAGCATGTCCTCCAGCTGCGACTGCCCCTTGCCGATCGCCGTCATGTCGTGCGCGCGGCCGATCACCGGAAGCGCATCCACGGCGATGTCCGCCACGGTCTTGTCGAGCGGGAACACCGGGCGCGCCACGTAGTACTGCGAGCCGAGCAGGCCCGATTCTTCCAGCGTCGGCATGAAGAACAGCACGCTGCGCTGTGGCGGCGTCTTCTGGTGGGCGAACGCATCGGCCAGCTGCAGCAGCATGGACAGGCCGGTGCCGTTGTCGACCGCGCCGCTGAACACCTTGTGTCCCGGCAGCGAGGGATCGGTGCCCAGGTGATCCCAGTGCGCGGTGTAGATCACGGCCTCGCCCGGCCGCTGGCTGCCCTTGACCATCGCCAGCACATTGCGCGACTGGATGTGCCCGATGCGGTTACGCAGTTTCACCGAGGCGGTCGCCTGCAGCGGCACCGGCTTGAAGTCCGGCCTGGACGCGCTCGCGGCAAGCGCATCGAAATCCTTGCCAGCCGCTGCGAACAACCGTTTGGCCGCCTGATGGGTCAGCCAGCCGGCGACCGGCAGCCGCGGCGCCGGATCCACGCTGGGCGGCAGGCTCAGCTGGGGCCCCTTGGCACCGTTGCGCAGCACCGTCCAGGGATAGCCGGCGGCAGCGTCGCTCGTATGGACGATGAAGCAGGCCGCCGCACCCTGCAGCGCGGCTTCGGCATACTTGTAGGTCCAGCGCCCGTAGTAGGTCATGGCGCGGCCGTTGAAGAACTTCGGATCTCCGCTGGCGAAGCCGGGATCGTTGACCAGCACGATCACCGTCTTTCCCTTCACGTCCAGGCCCGCGTAGTCGTTCCAGTGCCAGGCTGGCGCGTCCGCGCCGTAACCGACGAATACGATCGGCGAGTCGCGCAGGTCCACGGTCGCCTTGGCCTGCAGGGTTTGCGCGACCATGTCGGTACCCAAGGCGAAGTGATCGAGCTTGCCCCGCGAGCTGATGTCCAGCGTGACGTCGCGGTTGAGCAGCTCGGTGGTGTCGGCCGGAACTTCCTGGAACCACGAGCCATGGTTGCCCGGTTCCAGGCCCATGCGCTTGAACTGCTCGACCAGCCAGGCAACGGTGCGCTCCCCGCCGGGCGTGCCCGGCTTGCGGCCCCCGAAGGCATCGGAGGCCAGTGTGCGGTCGTAGCGGGCGAAATGCGCGGCGCTGATCTGTGGCGGCGTGGCGGACGAGGCGGCGACAACCGGTTGCGCGGCGACGAGACAGAGGGCCGCGAGACCGGCACAAAGCGTGGGACGCATGGCGTGAGCCTTCGTGAACGAGGGGATCCTGTTTGTAGCGCAGTGGTGGCACAGTGTCCACGGCGCGCCGTGCATGGAGGACGCTGCCGGCCGCGCCCAACGCCGGCGACCTCCTCAGCGCAAACCGACGGTGCCGTTGGCCGCCTTGGCGAGGCGCGCGGGGTCATAAC
>NZ_DASSES010000069.1:0-20293 GCF_035695185.1 Frateuria sp. | reverse complement strand
CACGCCGAACGACATCAGGTCGTTCATCAGGTCGTAGCTGCGCGCGACCGAGGTGAATACCTGGCCGACGAGCTTCTGCTTCTCGGTGACCGGTACGTCGCGGAAACCGAAGTGGGTGGTGCGGGGCTGCTCGCTCATGGGCGGCAATGCTACAGCCTTTCGCTCTGCTGCCCTTGCGCCCCCTGCCCTGCGCAGAGAGGGCCGGGGCGAGGGGGCAAGGCTTGCGGCAAGGCCGGTCGAAGCCCGGATGCGCCCTTGCTCCTCGATCACCCATGGCGGGCGTCGAGGCGAGCCTCGGCTCCGCGCCCCAATGGCAGGGAAGGGCGGTGGCTTCCGGAGGCCCGGGCCGTTGCGCTATTTAATACATAAATATACTATAGCCGAAGCAGGTAACGTCCCCATGAGCAGCTTCCTCCCCACCGAAAAACGCCTCGCCGTCACCCGCCGGCGCCATCCCGCGTTCCCGCGCGGGTCGGCCGTGCTCGTGCGGCTGGTCAAGCACCTGCACAAGCGCGTCCATGACGAAGCCAATGCCGCGCTCAAACCGTTCGGCCTCAACCATCCGCAATACAACCTGCTGATGATGCTGTACGGCACCGACGGCGACGGGCTGAACCCCTCGCAGCTGGCCGAGGCGGCCGGCGAGAAGGCGGCCAACATCACGCGCCTTACCAACGAGCTGTGCGAGAAGGGCCTGATCGAACGCGCCGCCAGCGAGGACGATCGCCGCAAGCTGGTCCTGAGTCTCACGCCCGCCGGCCTGGCCCTGATCGAGCGCCTGCTTCCCTCGATCTGCGCGCTGCTGGACGAGCAGACCAGGGGACTGGCCGCGCCCGAACAGGCCGAGCTGGAGCGCCTGCTGAAGAAATTCCTCGACGGCTTCGACCGCCGCGCCTGAGGGTCCACCCGAAACCATGTCCGTCCCCTCAACCGCCATGTCGCCGCGCTGGCCCTGGCTGCGCGCGTTCCTCGCCGAGGAGTCGCGCGCCTGGCTGTTCGTCGCCAAGTCGTTGCTGGCGATGTACGCGGCCGCGTGGCTGGCGATGTGGCTCAAACTGGAGCAGCCCTCGACCAGCATGATCACCGTGGCGGTGGTGATGCACCCGCACAGCGGCATGGTGCTGGCCAAGAGTTTCTACCGCGCACTGGGTACGCTCGCCGGCAGCCTGTTCGGGCTGGCGCTGATCGCGTGGTTCCCGCAGCAGCGCGAGCTGTTCTTCCTCACGCTTTCGGCGTGGCTGGCACTGTGCGCGGGCGGCGCCACGCTGTACCGCAACTTCATGGCCTACGGCTTCGTGCTGGCCGGGTATACCGCCGCCATCGTCACGCTGCCGGCGGTGGGCAACCCCCTGCACAGCTTCGACTCGGCGGTGATGCGCGTGAGCGAGGTATGGCTGGGCATCCTGGTCGCCGCGGTGGCCAGCGACCTGCTGCTGCCGCAGCGGTTGCGCGTGGTGCTGCGGCAGAGCGCACGCAGCCAATTCGCGCAGTTCATCGACTTCGTGCGCGAGAGCGCCGGCGGCGCGCTGCCGCGCGCGCGGATGGAGCAGGCGCACCTGGTGTCCGTGCGTGCCGCCGTGCACCTGGAAGACCTGCGCGCCTCGGTGATCTTCGAGGATCCGGAAGTGCGCACCCGCAGCGCGCGCATGCGCCTGCTCAACCAGCGCTACATGGCCGCGGCGACCAGCTTCCAGTCGCTGCACCACCTGATCAACCGGCTGCAGCGGCGTGGCCGCGAGACGGTGGCGCAGGCGTTGATCGAGGCGTATCGGCCGATCGGCGAGGCGCTGTCGCTGCCGCCAGCGGAGCAGCACGATCCGGCGCGGCTGACCCGTTGCCTGCGTACCTGCGTCGAGGCGTTGCCGGCCCAGATCGCGGCGCTGCGCGAGCGCTTCGCCGAACCGGCAGCGCAGCTGGAATTCGACACCGGCGCCTCGCTGGTCCAGCGCTTCGCCGATGAACTGGCCGACTTCACTTCGGTGGAGGCCTCGCTGCGTGCCGGCAGCCTGCGCGGCAGCGTCGAGCGCGTGCACTTCCGCCGCGGCAACGACCGCGCCGGTGCCGCGGTGGCGGTACTGCGCACCTTCCTCACCATGCTGGTACTGGCGGCCTTCTGGCTGGCCAGCGGCTGGGCCTTCGGCGGTAGCGCGATGCTGCTGGCGACGATCTTCGCCGGCTTGCTGGCCGCCTCGCCCAACCCCGTCGCCGCGGCCACGCGCACGCTGTACGGCTACGCCGGCGGGATGGCCGCCGGCTTCCTGGCGGTGTTCGCGCTGCTGCCCGGGAGCGAGGGCTTCGCGATGCTGATCTGCGCCACCGCGGGGCTGCTGCTGATCGGGCCCTACCTGGCCACGCGCGACACGCTGCCCGGCGTCGGCGCCGGCTACACGCTCGGCTTCGTCTACATCCTGGCGTTGAAGAATCCGATGGTCTACGACCCGGTGCATTTCCTCAATGACGCCATCGCGCAGATCGCGGGGCTGGGCCTGTCCGGTGTCGCCTTCATGGTGATGCCCGGGGTCACCGGCACGCGGTGGCAGCGCCGGCGGCAGCTTCGCCTGTTGCGCGAACAGGTCACGCTGGCGGCGAGCGCGCCGCTGCAGGGGCTGGCCTGGCGCTTCGAGAGCGTCAGCCGCGACCTGCTGCAGCAGGTGGTGGCACACACCCGGCCGGACAGCGACGAATCCCGGCACCTGCTGGCCTGGTCGCTGGCGGTGCAGGAGAGCGGTCGTGCCGTGATCGAACTGCGCCAGGACCTGAGCGGCAACGAGCTGCCCGCCGCCGCGCGCGTCGCCGCCGTGGCCGCACTGGATGCGGTGGCCGCGCTCTATCGCGCGCCCGATGCGGCGCGCTGGCAGGCTGCCGATGCGTCCGTGCTGGCGGCGATCTACGCCGCGCCGCGCGGCGCCGCCGTGCGCCGGCACCTCTACCAGCTGCGCAGCGCGCTGCGCGACGAGGAATCCCCCCTGGCCTCCTACATGCCCGCGCCGGAGACCGCCCATGCCGCCTGAAATCGAGTTCTACGGCGTGCTGATGCCCGGCCTGCTGCCGGTCTTCCTGCTGAGCTTCGCGGTGATGGTGCTGCTGGACCTGGCCATCGGCCGGGCAGGCCTGTACCGGCACCTGTGGCATCCCTCGCTGTTCCGCTTCGCCCTGTTCGTCTGTCTGTTCGGCGCCGCCGGACTGCTGCTGATCCGCTGACCCCCGCTTCTCCTGAAACCCCCCATGAAAGCTGCCTCGTTGCTTCGATTCCTGATCACCGCCGCCGTGGTGGTGCTCGCCGTGCTGCTCGGCCACGCGCTGTGGAAGCACTACCTGTACGCGCCGTGGACACGCGACGGCCGCGTGCGGGCCGACGTGGTGCGGGTGGCGCCGGACGTGTCCGGGCTGGTCGGCCGGGTGGCGGTGGCCGACAACCAGTACGTGCACAAGGGCGAGCTGCTGTTCGTGATCGACCAGGCGCGCTTCCGCAACGCGGTGGCGCAGGCCCAGGCCAACCTGGCCGCGGCCGAGGCCGGCGCGCGTGCCGCCGGCGCCAACATCGCCGCGGCACTGGCCAGTGCCCAGGCGCGGCAGGCCGAGTACCGCATGTACGCCGAACAGGCGCAGCGGCGCCAGCAGATCGGCGACGTGATATCGAAGGAAGCGCGCACCGACGCCGCCGCCACCGCCAGCGCGGCCCGCGCGAGCTGGCAGCAGGCCCGGGCCGGCGGCCACCAGGCCAACGCCGCGCGCGAGCAGGCCGCGGCTGCGGTCGAGCAGGCGCAGGTGGCGCTCGACCGTGCGCAGCTGGACCTGCAGCGCACCGAAGTGCGTGCGCCGGTCGACGGCTACGTCACCAATCTCGCCGTGCGGGTCGGCGACTACGCCGCCACCGGCACGCCGCGGCTGGCGCTGATCGATGCGCACAGCTACTACCTGTACGGCTACTTCGAGGAAACCAAGCTGCCCCAACTGCGCGTGGGCGATCCGGTCGACGTGCGCCTGATGGCCGGCGGCGTGCACCTGGACGGCACCATCACCGGCATCGCGCACGGCATCACCGATCGCGACAACCCCGCCGGCGGCGACCTGCTGGCGGACGTCAATCCGACCTTCAACTGGGTGCGGCTGGCGCAGCGCGTGCCGGTGCGCATCGCGATCGACACCTCCCGCCTGCCGCCGGGGACGGTGCTGGCGGCGGGAATGACCGCGACCGTCGAAGTGCATCCACGCGGGGCGCGCTAGGACGTCCCGGGCGAGCCCCGACCCCTCACCCCAACCCTCTCCCCGGAGGGGGCCAAGGCGGAGGCTTTGCGCGACCCGGCTCTTTCTCCCCTCCGGGGCCAAGTCGGAGGGCTTCGCGCAGCCCAGCTCCCTCTCCCCTCCGGAGAGAGGATTGGGGTGAGGGGACAAGGCTTGCGAACGACTTCGGGCGAAGCGGAGTCCCGTCAGCTGGACGAAGCCAGCCGCGCCAGCCGCAGTTCCAGCCAGCGCTTCACGTCCGGCCACTCGCGATCGAGGATCGAATAACACACCGTGTCGCGCAGGCTGCCGTCCGGCCGCCGCTTGTGCGCGCGCAGCACGCCCTCGCGCTGCGCGCCCAGCCGCTCGATCGCCCGCTGCGAATCGAGGTTGCGCCCGTCGGTGTGGAACTCGACCGCCACGCATCCCTGCCGCTCGAACGCGTGCGCCAGCAGCAGCCTCTTGCAGGCCGTGTTGAGATGGCTCTTCTGCCACCGCCTGGCGTACCAGGTGTAGCCAATGGCCATGCGTCGAGGGTCCTCGACGATGTCGTAGAAGCGCGTCGTGCCGACCAGTTCGCCGGTGCTGCGCTCGCGGATCGCGAAGGGCAGCATGCGGCCCTCGCGCTGCCCGGCCAGCGCCTTCTCCACGTAGGCAGTCATGTCGCCCGGCGCCGGCACCGAGGTGAACCACAGGCGCCACAGCTCGCCATCGGCCGCGGCGGCTTCCAGCGCGGCGACGTGCTCGCTGCTGAGCGGTTCGAGGACGACATGCGCGTCCTCCAGCACGGCGGATGTCGGCATCAGGCGTCCAGGTCGGGGATCATCTTGCTCTCCAGCCGCGTGATGGCGTCCTTGAGCAGCAGCTTGCGCTTCTTCAGTCGCGTCAGCTGCAGTTCGTCCCGGGCCGGATGGGTGGCCATGTGGCTGATCGCCGCGTCCAGGTCGCGGTGCTCCTGGCGCAACTCGGCCAGGCGGCGGGCGATCTGGATGGGATCCTGGACCTGCATGGCGGACGCGACGGGGTGGGCGGAAGGGGCCCACAGTGTAACGCCGCCGGGCGATGCCGGCGGGCAGGGTACAATGGCGCCCATGCCCACCGTTCTTTCCGACCTCCGTGCCGACCGCAAGCGGGCCCACGAGGCCGTGCGGCTGGCCAAGCGGCTGCGCCACCAGGTCGGCCAGGCGATCGCCGATTTCCAGATGATCGAGGACGGCGACCGCGTCATGGTCTGCCTGTCCGGCGGCAAGGATTCCTACACGCTGCTGGACCTGCTGCTGTCGCTCAAGGCCAGGGCGCCGGTGCGCTTCGACCTGATCGCGGTGAACCTGGACCAGAAGCAGCCCGGCTTTCCCACCCACGTACTGCCGGACTACCTTGCCGGGCGCGGCGTGCCGTTCCACATCATCGAGCAGGACACCTACAGCACGGTCACCCGCGTGATCCCCGAGGGCAGGACCATGTGCAGCCTGTGCTCGCGGCTGCGGCGCGGCGCGCTGTACCGCTGGGCGGCGGAAAACGGCATCACGCGCATCGCGCTGGGCCACCACCGCGACGACATCCTGGCCACGTTCTTCCTCAACCTGTTCCATGGCGCGAGCCTCAAGGCGATGCCGCCCAAGCTGCTCTCGGACGATGGCCGCCACGTGGTGATCCGGCCGCTGGCGTACTGCCGCGAAACGGACATTGCCGAGTACGCGCGCGAGCGCAGCTTCCCGATCATCCCGTGCAACCTGTGCGGCTCGCAGGAGAACCTGCAGCGCAAGGCGATCGGCCGCATGCTCGAGGAGTGGGACAACCACCATCCCGGCCGCTGCGAGACCATCTTCCGCGCACTGGGCAACGTCGCGCCTTCGCAGCTGGCCGACCGCCACCTGTTCGATTTCGCCGCGCTGGGCGCGCGCGACGGTGCCGGTCGCGCCGACGCGCACGGCTGGCTGGCCGGCGCGGCGTCGAGCGCGGCTCCGGTCGACGACGACGCCTGATGTCCATTTTCCTGTCCACTTTCCAACGCGAGTCTTCCAGTGTCCCTTTTTGCTTCCGTTGAAATGGCCCCGGGCGATCCGATCCTCGGCCTTACCGAGGCCTACCTGGCCGACCAGCGCCCGCACAAGGTCAATCTTGGCGTGGGCATCTATGTCGACGAGCAAGGCCATATCCCGCTGCTGCGCGCGGTGCGGGAAGTCGAGCAATCGCTCGCGGCGCAGGCCAAGTCGCGCGGCTACCTGCCGATCGACGGCCTGGCGTCCTACGACCTGCTGACCCAGGAGCTGCTGTTCGGCGACGATGCGCCGCTGCTGGAGGCCGGCCGCGTGGCGACGGCGCAGACCATCGGCGGCAGCGGTGCGCTGCGCGTGGGCGCGGATCTGCTCAAGAAGGTGCTGCCGACCGCGCGCATCGCGATCAGCAGCCCGAGCTGGGAGAACCATCGCGTGGTGTTCGGCAACGCCGGCTTCGAAATCGTCGACTACCGCTACTACGACGCCGCGACGCATGGCCTGGACTTCGCCGGCATGCTGGAGGACCTGGGCAAGCTCGAGCCCGGCACCGTGGTGCTGCTGCACGCCTGCTGCCACAACCCCACCGGCGTGGACCTCGACGCACAGCAGTGGCAGCAGGTGGTCGACCTGGTCAAGGCGCGCGGCCTGCTGCCGTTCATCGACATCGCCTACCAGGGCTTCGACGAAGGCATCGACGCCGACGCTACCGCGATCCGGCTGTTCGCCGCCTCCGGCATCGAGGCGTTCGTGGTCGCCAGCTCCTACTCGAAGTCGTTCTCGCTGTACGGCGAGCGGGTGGGCGCGCTGTCGATGGTCGGCGCCGACCGTGACGAGGCCGCGCGGCTGCGCGCGAAGATCAAGCAGACCATCCGCGCCAACTACTCCAGCCCCGCCACCCACGGGGGCGCGCTGGTCGCCGGTGTGCTCGGCAGCCCCGAGCTGCGCGCGATGTGGGAGGCGGAGCTGGCGAGCATGCGCGAGCGCATCCATGCGATGCGCGCCGGCATGGTCGAGAAGCTGGCCGCCCACGGCGCGCCGCAGTTCGGCTTCATCCAGCAGCAGGCCGGGATGTTCTCCTACTCGGGCCTGTCCCGCGCACAGGTCGACCGCCTGCGCGAGGAGTACGGCATCTACGCGCTTTCCACCGGCCGCATCTGCGTGGCGGCGCTCAACCGCGGCAACCTCGACTACGTGGCGGAGGCCGTGGCGGCGGTGAGCCGCTAGTCTCTGGAACCCCGCAAGGCCCTTCGACTTCGCTGCGCTACGCTCAGGGCGAACGGTTTCCATTCCACCGTTCGCCCTGAGCACACGCCCACGGAGCCCAAGTCGAAGGGCCTGGAAAATATCCGTTCGCCCTGAGCGTAAGCCCGCATGGCTGAAGTCGAAGGGCCACAAAATAACCGTTCGCCCTGAGCGTAGGCCCGCAGGGCCGAAGTCGAAGGGCAGCCCCTTCAGCGCGAAACCCCCAACCGGATCCCGCATGTTCTTCCGCAATCTGACCCTGTTCCGCTTCTCCCCCGCCGTCGCCGAAGACCTCTCCCGCCTGGACGAAGCACTCGGCGAGCACCGCCTGCGCCCATGCGGTCCGCTCGAGTTGTTCACCAAGGGCTTCGTGCCGCCGATCGGCCGCGGCGAGGAAGCCGCGCTCACCCACGCGGTCAAGCACTGCACCTGGGTTTCCGTCGGCGGCGAGGACAAGCTGCTGCCGGCCGCCGTGGTCAACGACGAACTGCACCGCCGCGTGCAGAAGATCGCCGAAGAGGAAGGCCGCAAGGTCGGCGGGCGCGAGCGCAAACGCATGAAGGAGGACCTGCTCAACGAGCTGCTGCCGCGCGCCTTCGTGCGCAGCTCGCGCATGTCCGCCTACGTCGACCGCCAGCACGGCTGGCTGGTGCTGGACACTTCCAGCCGCAAGTCGGCCGAGAACGCGCTGACCCAGATCCGCGAGGCCCTCGGCAGCTTCCCCGCGGTGCCGCTGGCGCCGGAGGAGGGTCCGCGCGTGCTGATGACCGACTGGCTCGCCAACGGCACGCTGCCGGCAGGCCTCACCCTCGGCGACGAGGTCGAGCTGCGCGACCCGGGCAGCAACACCGGCGCGATCGCCCGCTGCCGCCGGCAGGACCTGGAGAGCGAGGAGATCAAGGAGCACCTGCGCAACGGCAAGCAGGTGTTCCAGCTCGGGCTGGTCTTCGATGACCGCCTGAGCTTCGTGCTTGGCGAAGATCTGGTGCTGCGCAAGCTCAAGCTGCTGGACGTGGTGACCGACGAACTGGCCGACAGCGCCCCCGACGCCGCCGCCGAGCTCGACGCCCGCTTCGCCCTGTTCACGCTGGAGCTGGAGCGCCTGCTGGGCAAGCTGGAAGAGTGGTTCGGCCTGCCGCGCCCCAAGGACGCCTGACACTTGTGTTCCCTCTCCCCACCGGGGGGGAGGGCTGGAGCGAGGGGCTGCCCTGGCGGGGGACTCGATCCAGAACCAGGCTTTTCCAGGGAATCCCCCGCGAGCCCCGGCCCCTCATCCGACCCTTCGGGTCACCTTCTCCCTGGGGGAGAAGGAACGAGGGCGAACCGTCAACGCCACGTGAACGACCGCCCGGAACCGCCGCCCGGCGCCCTCCAACCCTTTCCTCACACCCCCCGTTGCAAGGTTATGCTCTACCCACGGGCTCGGGATCATGGCAGCAGAACTCCAAGGCGACTGGCTGGAACTGGCGACGGCAAGCGGCAGCACCATCCGCGTGCTCAAGGCCGCGCATCCACGCGCACGGCGCCTGCGTCTGACGGTCACCCCGAAGGGCGCCCGGGTGTCCTATCCCAACGGCACCCATCCCTCCCAGGTCAGCGCCTTCCTGCGCAGCCACGCCGACTGGCTCGAGAAGAAGCTCGATGAGCTCAACCTGATCGTCAAGCCGCTGCCGGCGCTGCGCGTCGGGCACGCGACCGAATTCCCGTTGCGCGGCGAGATCGCCCTGCTGGACTGGGCCGAGGGCCCCTATCCGAAGGTGGAATCGTTCGACGGCGGCCTGACCCTGGTGATTCCGCGGCCACACTCCCGCGCCCTGCCGGTCGCGCGCGGCCTGCTCGCCTCGCACTTCGAGGCGCAGATGCGCCGCGACGTCTCGCGCTGGATGGCCGGCTACGTCCCGCAACTGGGCCTGGCGCCGACCTCGCTGCGCATCCGGCCGATGAAGAGCCTGTGGGGCAGCCTGGACACGCGTGACCGCATCAATCTCGACCTGGCGCTGGCGCTGGCCCCGCCGGCCGCGCTGCGTTACGTGCTGGCGCACGAGCTGTGCCACCTCAAGGTGCGCAGCCACGCGCCGCGCTTCTGGGCGCTGGTCGCCACCTTGTTCCCGAACTGGCGCGAGCAGCGCGATTGGCTGCGCGTCAACGGCGCCAGCCTGAAGGCGGAACTGGACCGCCTGGTCGCCGACGTCGCCGACTAGCCGCCGTTGCGGCTACCCTTGGGGGCGCGTCGCGCCCGGGCGCGACGCGCTTCCCTTCGCCGCCGGATCGCAGAGGCCGTGTTCGACAAGGTTCTGATCGTTTGCATCGGCAACATCTGCCGCAGCCCGACGGCGGAATACCTGCTGCGCGACCGGCTGCGCGGGCGCGCCACCACGGTCGGTTCGGCCGGGCTGGCCGCGCTCGAGGGCAAGCCGATCGACCCGCTGGCGGGCGCCCTGCTGGCCGAGCACGGCATCGACGCCTCCGCGCACCGCGCGAGGCAGCTCGACGGGGACGCGATCCTCGCGGCCGACCTCATCCTGGTGATGCAGCGGGCCCACCTGGCCAGCCTCGCCAGGTACTCGCCGCATGCGGTGGGCCGCGCCTTCCTGCTCGGCAAGTGGCAGGGCGACCGCGAGGTTCCCGATCCCTACCGCAAGGACCGCGACGCCTTCGAACGCGCCTATCGGCTGATCGAAGCGGGCGTCGCTGCCTGGCAGCAGCATCTTTAGGCTTGGAAGGTCCCGCGCGCTCCGGCTGCCCTGCGCAGGCGCGGCGGGTGCAGAATAGGGACTGGCCGCTGCCCCGGGCGCCCCTGGACCCGGCAGGCGGGCATCAACTTCAAGGGGTGGGGCCATGGACCTGGATGCACGTATTCTCGTGACCGGGCAATGCGGCTGGGTCGGCGGCGCGGTCATGCGCCGCCTGTGGGCTGCCGGTTTCGACCATATCCGCTGGCTCGGGCCCGACGAGGTGGACCTGGCCCGGGCGGCGTCGGTGGACGCGTTCTTCCAGCGCCATCGGCCCGACTACGTGTTCCTCACCGCGGCACGCGAAGGCGCCGCCGGCGAGGTCGGCCAGGGCGAGTCGACCCGCCGCAGCCTGGCGGTGCAGGCAAACGTGATCCATGCGGCGTGGCGGTCGGGCGTGCGCAAGCTGTGCTTCCTGGCATCCTCGAGCATCCACCCCGCGGGGGCACTGCCCCCGCTGCGCGAGGGCGCGCTGCTGGCCGCGGCGATCGCGCCCGGCCAGAACGGGGACGTGCTCGCGCAGCTCGCCGGCATCCGCATGTGCCAGGCCTACCGGCGACAGTACCGTTTCGATGCGATCGGGGTGGTGCCGGCCGAGCTCTACGGGTCGGGTGACGGTCCCGGTGCCCGGGCCGGTGCGTTGCCGGCGCTGCTTCGGCGCCTGCACGAGGCGCAGGCGGAGGGCTTGCCGGAGCTGGCGGTCGAGGCGGTGCCGGCGCGGGCCTGGCTGCAGGTGGACGATTTCGCCGATGCGGCCCTGTTCCTGATGCGTCGCTACAGCAGCGACGTGCCGGTCAATGTCGATGGCGAGGAGGAAGTCGCCTTCGCGGACCTGGCACGGATCGCGGCCGAGGCGGTTGGCTACCGGGGGCGGCTGGTGCACCCCGCGCGCACCACCCCGCCCCCGCGTCCCATGCCCGAAGGTGTGCGGCTCAACGGCATGGGCTGGGCGCCCTGCATGCCCTTGCGCGAAGGGATCGGGCAGATGTGCGCTCGGTTCCTGCAGGGCGCGGGGGTGCCTGCGTAGGCGCCGCACCCGCAACTACAATGCACGATGAGGTCCTCGGCGGCGTCGCCCTCTGCACTGAGAAGCGAGGCGCGCCTGGCCAGGCTACGCCTGCCGCCTGGTGGGGCAGGCTCGATGGAGAAGTGGATGGTTCCGGTGATTCTTTCTGGCGGCTCGGGGACGCGCCTGTGGCCGCTGTCGCGCGAGTCGTATCCGAAGCAGTTCCTGCCGCTGGCCGGCACGGACACCATGCTGCAGGCGACCTGGCTGCGCATTGCGCCGCTGGCCTCGGCCGCGCCGCTGGTGGTGGCCAACGAGGAGCACCGCTTCATGGTCGCCGAGCAATTGCGCCAGGCCGGCTGCGTGCCTTCGGCGATCCTGCTGGAGCCGGTCGGACGCAACACCGCGCCGGCCATCGCGGTGGCCGCGCTGCAGGCCAGGCGCGAGGGTGCCGATCCGCTGCTGCTGGTGCTGCCTTCGGACCATGTGATCCGCGACGCGGCCGCGTTCCAGGCGGCCGTGCGCCGTGCCGAGCCGGCCGCGGCGCAGGGGCGGCTGGTCACCTTCGGAATCGTGCCGGACGGGCCGGAGACCGGCTACGGCTACATCCGCGCCGGCGCCGGGATCGGCGAGGGCGTGCGCCAGGTGGCGCAGTTCGTGGAAAAGCCGGACGCCGCCACGGCGCAGCAGTACGTCGCCTCGGGCGAGTACTTCTGGAACAGCGGCATGTTCCTGTTCCGTGCGTCCGTTTTCCTGGCCGAGCTGGCACGCCAGCAACCGGCCATGCTCGCCGCCTGCCGCGATGCGATCGAGGGCGCCTCGCGCGATGCCGACTTCGTGCGCCTGGACAAGGCCGCCTTCGCCGCCTGTCCGTCCGATTCGATCGATTACGCGGTGATGGAGCATACCGATGCGGCCGCGGTGCTCCCGGTCGACGTCGGCTGGAACGACGTCGGCAGCTGGTCTGCGCTCTGGGAAGTGGCCGAGCAGGATGGCAACGGCAACGCCCACCACGGCGACGTCGTGGCACAGGACTGCCGCAACACCCTGGCCTGGGGCGAGGGCCGGCTGCTCGCCCTGCTCGGGCTGGAGGACGTCGTGGTGGTGGACACCGCCGATGCGGTGCTGGTCGCGCACAAGGACCGCGTGCAGGACGTCAAGGGCATCGTCGCCCGGCTCAAGGCCGAAGGCCGCGGCGAGCCGGCCAGCCACCGCAAGGTGTACCGCCCGTGGGGCAGCTACGACTCGATCGACGTCGGCGAGCGCTTCCAGGTCAAGCGCATCACCGTCAAGCCGGGAGCGTCGCTCAGCCTGCAGATGCACCACCACCGCGCCGAGCACTGGGTGGTGGTCAGCGGCACCGGCCGGATCACCCGCGGCGAGGAGGTGCTCACGCTCTCGGAGAACCAGAGCACCTACATCCCGCTGGGCGTGAAGCACCGGCTGGAAAATCCCGGGCGGCTGCCGCTGGAGCTGATCGAGGTGCAGTCCGGCAGCTACCTCGGCGAAGACGACATCGTGCGCTTCGAGGATGCCTACGGGCGCGGCTGAGGCACGCCCGCAGCGCGCCCGGTCCGGTCGGGGAGGGCGCCGCGCCCTCCCCGCGGCGGCACCGGGTCAGTGCCGCTCGTCCACCGGCGGCGAGCGCTCGAAGCTGCCCGCGTCGCCCGGAAACACCACCGGGCTGGCGTAGCCGTCGGCCGACACCGCGGACACACCGAAGAACAGGTCGTCGATCACCACGTCCTTCAGCACCGCATGGTCGACGTCGCCCACCGCGCGCGCGTGCTGCCACTGCGACGCCGTGGTGTCACGCCAGTGCACGCGGTAGCCGGCGGCGCCGGGCACCTTGTGCCAGCTCACCGTGGTGTCCGTGGCGAGCGCGCCCTCGGTCTCCACGCCGCTCGGCGGCGCCGGCGCGCGGCTGAGCGTGGCCATGGTGACGGTGTTCAGCGCGGTGACGCGGGCTAGATAACGGAAGTCGATGCCGTCGATGGTGTCGCCGTAGCCGGGGCGCAGGTCCTGGTGCTGGCGCGTGTAGTCCTCGTGGCCCTCGCTCACGCGCACCGCCGGGAAGCCGGCCTGCAGGAACGGCACCTGGTCGCCGCCGCGCCCGAAGCGGTCGGTGCGATAGACCATGTGCACGTCGAAATCGGGCAGGTAGGTATCGGCCAGGCGGTCCATGTAGCGCGCCAGGTTGCGCGAGGGCGAATCGACCTCGCCGCCGTGGTAGCGGCGATAGGCCGCCTGCTTGAGCGTCTCGTTGCTCTTGGTGCCTTCGGAGAACACGCGCACCACGGTGTTGTCGCGCACGCCGTTCTGGCCGCGGCTGTTGCCGACGATGTCGTTGTTGAGGTCGGCCTCCACGCGCCAGCCGTGCGCGACCGCGTAGTCGGCCAAGACCTTGCCGCCGTACAGGCCCTGCTCCTCGCCGGACAGCGCGGCGAACACCAGGGTGGCGCGGTTGTCCTGCTTCGACAGCAGCCGCGCCGCCTCGATCAGCGCGGCCACCCCGGAGGCGTCGTCGTTGGCGCCGGGGGCGTCGTGGGTGGCATCCATGATGTCGGTGACGCGGGAGTCCAAGTGCCCGGTCATCACGACCACGCGGTCCGGGTCGCTGCTGCCGCGCTTGATCGCCACCACGTCCATCACCTCGACCGGCTTGGGCGCGCGCTCGCCGGTGAACGTCTGCGACGGCGTGACGATCTCCAGGCAGCCGCCGCAATCGCGGCTGATCCGTTCGAAGCGTGCCTTCACCCAGCGCCGCGCCGCACCGATGCCGCGCGTGTCCGAGCGGGTATCGGACAGGGTGTGGCGCGTACCGAAGCCGACCAGCGCGGTGATCGTGGCGCGCAACTCCGCCTCGCTGGGGGCACTGGCCAGGACATGCAGTTCGGGGTGCTCGACCGGCTGGGCCGGCAGCTCGGCGGCCATGCCGGCGGTGGCGAAGGGGAGCAGGGTGGAAAGCAGCAGGCGGTGACGGAAGGGCATGGGCAGGGGTCCGCGGGAAAAGGCCTACCTTACCGCCGCGACACACTGCCGGCAGCGCCGTGCCGCGGCGTGCGCCCATGCCGGCGCACGCCGGAGCCCGGGCGCGGCGCGACCAGGCCAGATGGCATAGGCTTTACACATATATCCCTTGCGCGTAGGCCCGGTCCGCCCAGACTGCCGCCGTCGCACCCGCGACGGCCTTCTGGAGAACCCCACCATGAAACCTGCCCACTGCCTGTACGCCTGCATCCTCGCCGCCGCCTTCGCCGCGGCGGTCCCCGTGAGCGCCGCGCCGGCGGACACCCCGATGTCCGCCGTGCCCGCCGCGCCCCGGCTCGACGCCGCCCTGCGCGCGCTCTGGCACGGTCACGTCGTCCACACGCGCGACTACGCGCTCGCCGTGCACGCCGGCGACACCGCCCGGGCCACGGCCGCGGCCGCTGCGGTGGCCGCCAATGCCAGGCAGATCGCCGGCGCGGTCGGCGGCTTCTACGGCAAGCCGGCCGGCGCGCGCATGCTCGAGCTGCTTGCCGGCCACTGGGGCGCCGTCAAGGCACTGACCGATGCGCGTGCCGCCAACGATGATGCTGCCGCGCACAAGGCCCTGGCCACCCTGCAGTCCAATGCCGGCGAGATCGCCCGGTTCCTGGCCGCCGCCAACCCCAACCTGCCAGAGCACGCGCTGCGGGGCCTGCTGGCCACCCATGTGGCCCACCATGCCACGCAGATCCAGCAGATCATGGGCGGCGACACGTGGGGCGAGCAGTCCACCTGGCAGGCCATGCAGGCGCACATGGACACGCTTTCCGACGCGCTGGCGTCGGCGATCGCCCGGCAGTTCCCGGCCAGGGCCGCCTGAGCATGAGCACGCTCGCCCGGCTCGGGACCACCCAGCAGCGCCTGCTGCGCCAGTTGCTGATGGCGCCGGAGGGTTGCTCGGTCGAACAGCTGTGCGAGCGCCTGCACATCAGCCACAACGCCGTGCGCCAGCACCTCGGCGCCCTGCTCGCGCGCGACTACATCGAGCGCGGGCAGGCGCGGCCCAGCGGCGGCCGGCCACTGGCGCGCTTTCGCCTGACCGAGGCGGGGCGCGCGCTGTTCCCGCGCAACTACGGCTTGCTGGGCAGCGCGCTGCTGTCGCAGCTGCGCGAGCGCTACGGGAGCGCCGAACTGGAGGAACTCCTGCGCCAGCTCGGCGCCGAACTTGGCCGCCAGGAAGTGGCGCCCTCGCCGCAGGCACCGGCCGACGAGGTCGCCCGGTGGCTGGCGGAACGGCTGGACCAGCTGGGCTACGAAGCGGTGGCTGCGCGGCATGGCCCGGAGCAGCAGGTCGAGGCCTTCAACTGCGTCTTCCATGCGCTCGCGCGCAGCGTCCCGCAGGTCTGCCGGTTCGACCTGGCCTACATGGAGGCAGCCAGTGGACGGCGCATTCACCACATGGAATGCATCGTGCGTGGTGGTCATGTGTGCCGTTTCCGCATCGGCACCCCGCTGGGCGCGCCGCACGAGGACTGAGCGGGGCGTGGCACCGTGCCACATCGGTGGTGGCAGGCACGCATGGGACCATGCGCACCGCGCTGGACGCTCCTGACTTCATGGGCTGAGGATGAGACGCTCGCACACGCATCGGTGGATCGGTTGGCTGGGGATGCTTGCCATCGCCCTGACCGTCGCCATGCCGGTGATTTCGCGTCTGTTGCCCGTGCCGGTCGCGCCCATGGGCATGACCGGCATGGCCGCGCTCGACCACCACGGCGGCCGCCATGATCCGCCCGGCGCGCCGACGACCACACGTTGCGGTTACTGCGACCTGCTCGGGCACATGCCCGTGCTGCTCGGCGTGGCCAGCCTGCCGGTCCTGTCGCCGCTGCCGCCGGCCCGCTCGGGCGGCGCGCTTCCCGCGCCGCGCCAGACCGGGCGCCCGGTGCTGGCCGCCGCGCCCCGGGGGCCGCCGGGCGACCTGCCCGTCTGACCGCCGCGCGCCGGGCTTTCGTCGCGCACCACCGGCAAGGCTGACGACCGCGCGGGCGATGCCCCCGCTCGTCGCTGGCTGCCGATTCCCTTTCAACGGCGGGCGCGCCGAGCGCGCCGGCCGACGCCAGGATGGTTTCCCATGCAAGCAACTCCCCGTTTCACCTTCCCTCGCCGGCGCCTTGCGCGGACCCCGCTGCTGCTGACGATCGCCGCGCTGGGCGTGGCTCCGGCCATCGCCAGTGCCTGTTCCACCTGCGGCTGCTCGCTCAATTCGGACTGGTCCAGCCAGGGCTACGCGACCACCCGCGGCTGGCATCTGGGCCTGCGCCAGGACTACTTCGACCAGTCCCAGCTCTACCACGGCACCGACCGGGTCGGCCTGGGCGCGTTCTCGTTCCCCGCCGACGAGGAGGTGCAGGTCAAGACGATCAACCGCAACACCCTGCTCAATGCCGACTACAACCTGTCCCGCTACTGGGGCCTGTCGTTCCAGCTGCCCTACGAGAGCCGCTACCACCAGACGATCGCCGAGGGCGACACCGCGGTGTCGACCTCCGACGCCAAGGGCATCGGTGACCTGCGCGTGGTGGCGCGCTACCAGGGACTGAGTCCGGACGCGGGGCTCGGCCTTCAGTTCGGCCTGAAGCTGGCGACCGGGCGCTTCCGCCAGACCTTCGCCGCCGGCCCGCAGGCCGGCGAGCTGCTCGACCGCGGCCTGCAGTTGGGCACCGGCACCACCGATGCGTTGCTCGGTGCCTACAAGTTCGGTTTCCTGGGCCAGTCGGTCGGCTATTTCGCGCAGGCGATGGTGGAGGTGCCGCTGAACGCGCGTGGCGGCTTCCGCCCCGGCAATTCGATAAACGCCAACTTCGGTCTGCGCTACCTGAATGCGGGGCGCTTCACCCCGCAGCTGCAGATCAACCTGCACAGCGAGCGGCGCGAAAGCGGCAGCGAGGCCGACCGGCCCAACAGCGGCGCCACCTATGCCTACATCAGCCCGGGCCTGGGAGTGAAGCTCAGTCGCCGGCTGGACGTCTACGCGTTCGTCCAGTTGCCGGTCTGGCAGCGGGTGAACGGGCTGCAGCTGGAACCGCGGCGGCTGTGGTCGCTGGGCCTGCTGTACCGGCTCTAGCGGCGTACGGCGGCGAGGCCGGCGTCGGCGGCCCCGCCGCCCTCAGTCGCCGGGCCCGGCCGGCCGCGCGTCGAGCAGCGGCCGGACCAGGTCGAGTGGCAGCGGGAAGACCACGGTGGAGGACTTGCCGCCGGTGGCCATGTCCGCCAGCGTCTGCAGGTAGCGCAGCTGCAATGCCTGCGGCTGCTGCGCCAGCATCGCCGCCGCGTCGCGCAGCTTCTCCGCCGCCTGCAGCTCGCCTTCGGCGTGGATCACCTTGGCGCGCCGCTCGCGCTCGGCCTCGGCCTGGCGGGCGATCGCGCGCACCATCGTCTCATTGAGGTCGACGTCCTTGATCTCGACCGTGGCCACCTTGATGCCCCACGGATCGGTTGCAAGGTCGAGGATCACCTGCAGCGTCTGGTTGATCGACTCGCGTTGCGACAGGATCTCGTCCAGCTCGTGCTGGCCGAGCACCGAGCGCAGCCGCGTCTGCGCCAGCTGGCTGGTCGCCTGCAGGAAGTTCTCCACCTGCAGCACCGACTTGTCCGGCTCCACCACGCGGAAATACACCACCGCGTTGACCCGTACCGACACGTTGTCGCGCGAGATCACATCCTGCGGCGGCACGTCCAGCACCGTGGTGCGCAGATCCACGCGGAACATCCGCTGCACCACCGGCACCAGCAGCACCAGCCCGGGGCCTTTGGTGTCGGTGTAGCGCCCCAGCGTGAGCACCACCCCGCGCTGGTATTCGGGCAGGACCTTGACCGAGGCGAACAGCAGCAGCACCGCGAGCACCACCAACACACCGATGAATCCGAACATGGCGTCCTCCGTGGATGGGGGCCTGACGCGTGACGCGCGTCAGGCCGGTTCGACCCAGAGCAGCAAGCCTTCGCGCCGTACCACGCGCACCATCGCGCCGGCCGGCAGGGGGGCATCGCAACGCACGCGCCAGCGCTCGCCGCGCGCCAGTGCCCAGCCCTCGCCCGCGACATCGAGCGGTTCCAGCAGTACCGCCAACTCCGCCGTCATGGCCGGATCGCCGAGGCGCCGCGACGGCCGCCGCGAGCGCAGCACCAGCCAGGCCAGGGCCGCCAGCGACAGGCCCGCGGCCAGCGCGATGCCGGCGATCACGCCCAGGTTCACGCCGTAGCCGGGTACCGCCTCGTTCATCAGCATCACCGAGCCGATGACGAAGGCGACCAGCCCGCCGGCGCCGAGCGCACCGATCGTGGGGTTGATCGCCTCGGCCGCGAGCAGGCCCAGGCCAAGCGCCATCAGCGCCAGCCCGGCGTAGTTCACCGGCAGCAGCTGCAACGCGTAGAGGCCGACCAGCAGGCAGATGCCGCCGGCGATGCCGGGCAGCAATGTGCCGGGATGCAGGGCTTCCAGTACCAGCCCGTAGATGCCGGCGAGCAGCAGCAGGTATGCGACGGTCGGCTCGGTGATGACGCCGAGGAAGCGGGTGCGCGCACCCGGCGGATAGTCCCGCACCGTGGCGCCGCGCAGGTGCAGCGTGACGCGCCGGTCGCCCACCCGCACCTCGCGGCCGTCGGACCTGGCCAGAAGATCCGCCACGTCGGCGGCGACGAAGTCGATCACCTGCCGCCGTGCCGCCTCGGCGGCGGTGAGCGTGGCTGCGCCGCGGACCGCCTGTTCGGGCCATGCGGCGTTGCGCCCGCGCAGCTGAGCCAGCGCACGCAGGTAGGCGATCGCGTCGTTCGTGACCTTGGCCGCCTCGGCGTCCTGCTCCGCCGCCGCCGGCCGTTGCGTCGAGCCGGCCGCGCCGGGGCCCGGGGGCGGCAGCGTGGTGTGTCCGCCGAGCTGCACCGGGGTGGCGGCGCCCACATGCGTGGCCGGCGCCATCGCCGCGACCTGGCCCGCGTAGAGGATGTAGGTGCCCGCCGAGGCCGCCCGCGCACCGGCCGGGGCGACGAACACCAGCACGGGGACCTTGCTCGCGAGCATGCGGGCGATGATCTGGCGCATCGCCTCGGCCAGGCCGCCGGGGGTGTCCAGCCGCAGCACGATCGCCGCCGCCCCGTCGGCGCCGGCCCGCCGCATGGCGTCATCCACGTACTCGGCGGCGGCGGGGCCGATCGGTCCGGCCAGCGTCAGCTGCGCCACCATCGGCGGTGCCCGGTTCCGCGGCGCCGGTTCCACGGCGCACCCCGGCCAGGCCGCCGCCAGGCAGACCATCGCAGCCCATCGCCGCCAGCGCACCATGGCCCGACCTCCGCCGGAACCCCGATGCCTCCACTCTACGCCGCGGCGGGTCAACGCGGCGCAGCCGCCCTCACTGCGGCGGCGTGGGCCGCGCCCGGGGGCTCAGGAACGCAGGCCGACGCCGCGCTTGAGCAGCTGCAGGGCCACTACCGACAGTCCCGCCACGAAACCCAGCATCACCACGAAGGCCACCCGGATGTCCACGTCGCTGATGCCGAGCACGCCGAAGCGGAACGCGTTGACCATGTACAGGATCGGGTTGGCGCGCGAGATCGCCTGCCACGGCTCGCCCAGCATGTTGACCGAATAGAACACGCCGCCGAGGTAGGTCAGCGGGGTCAGCACGAAGGTCGGCACGAGCGCGATGTCGTCGAACTTCTTGGCGTAGACCGCGTTGACGAAGCCGGCCAGCGAGAAGATCGTCGCGCCCAGCAGCACCGAGAAGAAGGTGACCAGCGGGTGCGCGATGTGCAGCGAGGTGAAGATCAGCGCGATCATCAGCACCAGCGCGCCGACCACCAGTCCGCGCGTCACCGCGCCGGTGACGTAGCCGAGAAGGATTACCCAGTTGGGCATCGGCGAGACCAGCATCTCCTCCACCGCGCGGCTGAACTTGGCGCCGAAGAACGAGCTGGAGATGTTGCCGTAGCTGTTGGTGATGATGCTCATCATCACCAGTCCCGGCACGATGTACTGCATGTAGCTGAAGCCGCCCTGGATCGTGCCGATGCGGCTGCCGATCAGCTTGCCGAAGATCACGAAATACAGCGTCATGGTGATC
>NZ_DASSES010000068.1:0-8444 GCF_035695185.1 Frateuria sp. | reverse complement strand
GCCACCAGGTGTCGACGATCGGGCAGCGGCCGTGGCCGAAGTTCTTGTGGTACCAGAGCCACGCCTCGGGGTTGATGGGCTCGCCGACCGAGCCGAGGATCCGCAGCGAGGACAGGTCGCGGGCGTCGGGGATCTCCCGGCCCTGCTTCATGAACGAGCGGATCGCGGTCGGGGCGGTGTAGAAGATCGTCACCCCGTAGCGTTCAACCAGCTCCCACCAGATCCCCTTGTGCGGGTAGTCGGGAGCCCCCTCGTACATCACGCTGGTCGCGCCGTTGGCGAGCGGGCCGTAGACGATGTAGGAGTGGCCGGTGACCCAGCCGACGTCGGCAGAACAGAAGAACACGTCGCGCTCAGGATCGAGGTCGAACACGGACCGGTGGGTGGAGCTGACGCCGGTCAAATAGCCGCCGGTGGTGTGGACGATCCCCTTAGGCTTGGCGGTCGAACCCGAGGAATAGAGGATGAACAGCGGGTGCTCGGCCTCCATCGGCTCGGCCGGGCAGTCGGCGCTCTGGCCGTCCATCAGCACGTGCCAGTAGCGGTCGCGCGGCGATTGCATCGGCACCGCGGCGCCGGTCCGGCGCACCACTACCACCGTCTCCACGCTGCTGGTGCCGGGCCGTTCGAGCGCGGCGTCGACATTCGACTTGAGCGGAACCTTCTTGCCGCCACGCACGCCCTCATCGGCGGTGACCACCAGCTTGCACTGGGAGTCGGCAATGCGCCCGGCCAGCGAGTCGGGCGAGAAGCCGCCGAACACCACCGAATGGATCGCGCCGATGCGCGCGCAGGCGAGCATGGCCACCGCCGCCTCCGGGACCATCGGCAGGTAGATCGCGACGCGATCGCCCTTGGCCACGCCCAGGTGCTTGAGCGTGTTGGCGAACTTGCACACCTCCGCATGCAACTGGCGATAGCTGAGGCGGCGCGACTCGCCCGGATCATCGCCCTCGAAGATGATCGCCGTCTTGTCGCCACGCTCGGCCAGGTGACGGTCCAGGCAGTTGGCGGCCACGTTGAGGGTGCCGTCCGCGTACCAGCGGATGTGCAGGTCGGCCGGATAGAAGGAGACATCCTTGACCTGCGTGGGCGCCTTGGCCCAGTCCAGCCGCTCGCCCACCTTCGCCCAGAACCCCTCCGGGTCACGCACCGATTCGGCATACAGCCGCTCGTAATCGGCCTTGCCGATGCGCGCCTTTGCGGCAAAGGCCGCCTGGACCGGATGGAGCGTGGACATGGGGGCATCTCCTCGACACGGTTTGGACGTCCGAGTGTAGCGTCGCCGGCGCTCCGGCGCCCCGGCGCGTCGCGCCGGCTGAGACGGCGGCGCGCTAGATTTGCCCGATGTCCGACCGACCACCGCACGCCACCAAGGGCCGCGGCGCCGCCTCCAATCCCGAGGGGCGCTTCGAGAGCGTGCGCCACCAGGCCGAGGACGACGGCTGGCAGAGCCTGCTCCTCGATGCCGACGCGCCGCGTCCACGCACCGAGGTGACCGAGGAACGCGCACGCAGCGTGATCAGCCGCAATGACTCACCCGACATCGCCTTCGAGCAGGCGATCAACCCATACCGTGGCTGCGAGCACGGCTGCATCTACTGCTATGCGCGGCCCTCGCACAGCTACCTCAACCTCTCGCCCGGGCTGGATTTCGAAACGCGCCTGCGCGCCAAGGGCAACCTCGCCGAAGTGCTGCGCGCGGAGCTGGGCAAGCGCGGCTATGTGCCCACACCGATCAACATCGGCAGCAACACCGACCCCTACCAGCCGGTGGAAAGGCACTGGCGGCTGACCCGGGCCGCACTGGAACTGCTGGCCGAGTGCCACCATCCGTGCACCATCGTCACCAAGAACGCGCTGATCGAGCGCGACCTCGACCTGCTCGCCGCGATGGCGCGTGAGCGGCTGGTGCAGGTGTTCGTCTCGGTCAACTCGCTGGACAACCACCTGGCCGCCAAGCTCGAGCCGCGGGCCAGCGCACCACACCGGCGCATCCGCGCGATCGAGACCCTGGCCGGCGCCGGGGTGCCGGTGGGCGTGCTGGTCGCGCCGGTCATCCCCGCCCTCAACGACCACGAAATGGAGGCGGTGCTGGAGCAGGCGCACGCCGCGGGGGCCCGTTGCGCCGGTTACACCGTGGTGCGGCTGCCCTACGAGCTGAAGACGCTGTTCCGCGAGTGGCTGGCGTTGCACGCGCCGCAGCGCGCCGCGCACGTGATGAGCCTGATCCAGCAGATGAACGGCGGGCGCGACTATGACAGCGATTTCCGCACCCGCATGCGCGGCCAGGGCGTGTTCGCGCAACTGCTCGCGCGGCGCTTCGAGGTGGCCTGCCGCAGGCATGGCTACGCACGGGCGCGCGAGCTGCAGCTGGATGCCTCGCGCTTCGTACCGCCGCGGGGGGCGTCGCCGCAGGGGTCGTTGTTCTGAGCGACGCCGCCGGCGGGGGTGCAGCGGGTACGCCCCTGCCCGGAGGAGGTCCCGGGCCTAGTCGGGCGGTCGGTTGGCGGCCCGCTCCACCTTGCCGTCGCGGCGCAGCGCGCTGAGGATCAGGCTCAGCCCCAGCACTCCCGCCACGATGATGAACAGCATCGACAGCACCGGCAGCCCGAACAGCGTCGGCCCGGTGTTCATTCGCGCGGTCAGCGCACCGCCGATCACCAACGCCGCGACGATCACCCCGGTGCTGATGCGATTGGCGATCTTCTGCAGGCTCTCCATCATGTGCGATTCCTCCAGCCCGTCCACGCGCACGCGCAGGCGGTTCTGCGCCAGCGTGCGCAGGATCGCCGCCACATGCTGCGGGGTATGCCGGGCCAGCTCCTGCAGGTCGAGCCACTCGGTGGCCAGGTTGGCCGGGGAGAGCGTGCCCAGCGCCTGCCGTCGCAGCACCTGCTGCAGGTGTTCCTCGACCACGCGGCGGGTGTCGATGGTCGGGTCGAGCGCACCGGTGACGGCCTCGAGGTTGAGCAGGGTCTTGCCCAGGATCGAGAGCTCCGCCGGCGGGCGCAGGCCGCAGGAAGCACCCACGCGGGCCAGTTCCAGCACCAGCCGGCCTTCCGAGAACTGCCGGCTGGAATTGTGCAGGCCGACGTAACTGGCCACCAGCTGCTCGACCTGGCGCCGGTACAGGTTGTGCCGGAAATCCTCCAGCGGGGTGCCCATGCTCTCACTGATCTCGCTGACCTGGTCGCCGTTGCCGGAGATCGCGCCCAGCATCAGCTTGAGCAACTGCTGGCGGGTCCGCGGGACCAGCCGCACCACCATGCCCAGGTCGAACAGCGCGATGCGCTGGTCCTCCATCAGCAGCACGTTGCCCGGGTGCGGATCGGCGTGCACCAGGCCGTGGATGAACACCTGATCCAGATAGGCCCGCAGCAGTTCGCGCGCCTGCTCGTGCAGGGGATGCTCGATGCGCCGCAAGGTGGGGATGTGGGTCACCTTGATGCCGCGCACGCGCTGCATGGTCAGCACGCGGGTGGTGGTGAGATCGGCCAGCGGCAGCGGCACGTAGAGGGTGTCGTAGCCGCGCAGGTTCTCGGCGAAGCGGCGCAGGTTCTCGGCCTCCAGTTCGAAGTTGATCTCGTTGGCCAGGCTGTGGCGCAGTTCGTTGACCAGCCCGGCGAAGCCGTAGCGGCGGCCGACGTCGGTCATGCGGTCGGCGGCGCCGGCCAGCTTCTCCAGGATCGCCAGGTCCTCGCGCAGGGTCTGCGCGATGTGCGGCCGCTGCACCTTCAGCACCACCTCGCGACCGTCGCGCAGCGTGGCCGCATGCACCTGGGCCACCGAGCCGGCGGCCAGCGGCTCGTCGTCGAAGTGGGCGAACAGCGTGCCGATCCGCGCGCCCAGCTCGTCCTCGACGGTCTGGCGTACCTCCGCCACCGGGACCGGCGCCACATCGTCCTGCATTCGCTCGAGCTCGGCGATGTACGGCGCCGGCACCATGTCCGGGCGCGTCGACAGTGCCTGCCCGACCTTGATGAAGGTCGGCCCCAGTGCCTCCAGGTCGTCGACGAACTGCTTGGGCTGGCCAGGGCGGACCGCCTCCTCCTCGTCCGCCAGCGCCGCCTCCTGGATGTCCATCTCCAGTCCGCTGAACAGCCCGGCCTTGCGGTAGCGCAGCAGGAACGCCCCGATGCGGGCGTAGCGGGACAGACGGGTGGTTTCGTTCACGCCTTCTTTGCTCCCATGCTTCACGCGGCAAGGCCTCGTCAGCGTGGAGCGGGGGGCGGCAACAGGGCGTCAACGGTGGCGGCGGGCCAGGTCGGCGGCGCTGCGGGACCGAAAGCCCGCGCGCCGTTGCCCGACGCTCTGGCATCCTCATCGGGGGAGCAGGGCAGCGATCGACTTGCGCCCGGGCCCGGGCGCCGCTTCACGTGCCAGTGATCACCCAACCGTTCTGCTTGCCCGCAACCCCAGGCAAGGGAGGCCCGCGATGTCCTCGTTCTCGCTCTACCTGCTCGGCATCATCGTGCTGATCGGTGGCCTGGCCTATGTCGCCTGGCTGATGCACGTGCCGCTGCAATGGATCGGCGCGGGGGTGATCGTGGTGTTCGGCCTGGGCATCCTGGGGGCGGTCAAGCACACCCAGCGGCGCGATCCGCCGAAGTAGGGCACGGGCCGGGTGGCCCGTGCCCGGGGCGGAGTCAGCTGGCCGGCAGGTACCGGGCGAACCATTCCAGTGCGCGCTGCAACACGTCGCGCTGGTGCGCCGGATCGACGAAGTGATGGCCCTCGTCCGGGTACACCACCAGCGAGGTCGGCACACCTTCCGTGCGCAGCGCATGCCAGTACTCGAACGACTGCGGGGCCGGGCATTCGGCGTCGCGGTCGCCGACCACCACCAGCGTGGGGGTCTTCACCCGCTTGATGAAATTGATCGCCGAGCTCTTCGCGTAAACCGCCGGGTCGTCGTACACGGAAGCACCGAAGAACGGGATCATCCACTGATCGATCAGGTTCTGCCCGTAGTAGCTCTGCCAGTTGGCGATGCCGGCGCCGGCCACCACCGCGTGGAAGCGGTCGGTCTGCGTGGGCACGAACATGCTCATGAAGCCGCCGTAGCTCCAGCCGGTCAGGCCCAGCCGCTTGTCGTCCACCGGCAGCTTCTTCTCGATCGCGTCGATGCCGGCCAGGATGTCGGACAGGTCGCCGTAGCCGAAGTCCTTGCGGTTGGCCTGCACGTAGGCCTCGCCCTGGCCGAAGCTGCCGCGCGGGTTGGGCATGAACACGAAGTAGCCCAGGTTGGAGAACGGCACGCTGCCGTAGCCCACGCCGGGCCAGCGCGGGATCACGGCGCTGGCCGGGCCACCGTGCACGCTGACGATCATCGGGTAGCGCCGGGACGGGTCGTAGTGCGCCGGATACAGCAGCCAGCCCTGCACGTGGCGGCCGTCGTGCTCCCATTCGACCGACTCGGCCTTGCCCCAGCTCGGTGCGAGGGCGGCGTTGATCGCGCTGACCGCGGGCGGCGCGGCATGGCCGAGCGGTCCGGCATGGACTTCCGGCGCGGCGGAGTAGGAGCTCTGCACGAAGGCGACGCGTTCGTGGTCCGCCGACAGCGACATGGCCATCGAGGCGCTGCCGTCGCCGATGCTGGCCGGCAGGGTAAAGCGCACGCGCTGCTGCGTGGCGTGGCGGGCATCGATCGCATATTCGGCCAGCTGGCTCTGGCCGTTGCTGACCTGGCTGACCAGCAGCGTGCGCGGCGAGGTCCAGGCGAACCACGATGGGGTGACGTGGATGCCGGGGGTGAGGTTGGTCGTGGTCCCCCCAGCGGCGGGCACGGCGTAGAGGTCGCCGCCGGTCGCGCCCTGGTCGCTCATTAGGCCGCCCACGAAGACCACCCGCCGGCCGTCCGGCGACCAGCGCGGCAGCGCCAGCTGCAGGCCGTGCAAGCGGCCGGTGTCGGTCTTCGGATCGACCAGCACGCGTGGTGCCGCACCGGCGCGGGCGTCCTGCGCGTACAGCCTGGCGACCCACCAGTTGTTGTCGCCGGGGGCGGGCGCCGCGACATAGGCCAGCTGCCGCGCATCCGGCGACCAGCTGAATTCGTAGACGTAGCTGTCCGCGGGCGTCACCAGCACCGGCGTGCCGCCGGTGGCGGGCAGGGTGGCCACGCGCTGGATTTCCAGCCCGTCGACACCGATCTCGCCGGCCGGCGGCTTGGCCGCGGCGACGGCGCTGGCGCGTCGGGTGGCACCTTGGACGTAGAGGAAGCCCAGGGTGCGCCCGTCCGCCGTCCAGGCGAGGTCGTGCGCATAGCCGTCCAGGTCGGCCAGCTTCCGTGGTGCCGCCCCGCCCGTCACGTCGGCCACATAGACGTCCATGTCGCCTGCCTTGCCGCCGCAGTCGGACAGGAAGCCAAGGTGTCGCGAGTCGGGCGCCCACGCGATCTCCTCCTGCCGGCACGGTGCGTCGCCCATCGCCAGCGGATGGGCACCGCTGCCGTCGGCGCCGGCGAGCTGGATCACCGGCTTGCCTTGCGTATCGACCACCCAGGCCAGCCGCTGGCCGTCCGGCGACAGCTGCACGGCGTGGACCGCGCGGACCTTGCCGAGCTGGTCGAGCAGCTGGTCGATACGGGGGTCGACCTTGCCCGGCGCGGCGGAAGCCAGCGGCACGAGGGCCAGGGTGAGCAGGGGCAGGAGGCGCAGGGAAGAATGCATGGACCGGGCTCGCGGGTGAAAGGACCCACGCTAACAGCGCGTAGGCGCTCCCTCCAGTGCGACCGGTCACACCGGCCGTCGCCGCCGGATCCGCAACCCGCGAATCGCCGCAGCGAGGACGGCGGCGGTCGCGCCCGATGCGTTCCTACAGCGGGTTGCCGGCGACCCTGATCGGCGGCGCCTGCCGCGAGGCCGCCGCCAGGCGCGCGCGGATCAGCGGCACCGCCGCCAGCGCAGCCTTCTCGCCCTCCATGATGGCGCGCTCCTTCTGCGTGAAGTCGGCGGCGCCGATATCGTTCACCCGCGGACGGATGACCACGTCGGCCCGCGCCAGCTCCTGTGCACCCAGATGCTGGCACATGATCACCACCGAGCGACCGACGATGCCGAGCATGTCTTCCGGCAGCGTGCCGTCGCTGTGCGCCGAGATATCCACCGCGATGACGAAGTCGGCACCGAGCTCGCGCGCGGCGTCGACCGGCACCGGACTGACCACGCCGCCGTCCACGTAGTGCCGGTCGCCGAGCGCCACCGGCTCGAACACGCCAGGGACGCTGCACGAGGCGCGCACCGCCTGCCCGGTATCGCCGTGCCGGAACACCGTGCGCCGCCCGGTCTCCAGTTCCGTGGCGACCGCGGCAAAGGGCCGCTTCAGCCGCTCGAGCGGGCGCTGGCTGACCAGCCCATCCACGTAGTCCTGCAGTTTCCGCCCCTGCACCAGGCCGCCGCCGAACAGGCGCACGTCGCGGATCGAGGCCTCGTCCAGCGAGATGGCTGCCTGCTGCATGGCGAAGGCGTCCATGCCGCTGGCGTACAGCGCACCGACCAGGCTGCCGGCGCTGGTCCCGGCGACGACGTCCACGTGGATGCCGCTGGCCTCCAGCATCTTGATCACGCCGATGTGCGCGAAACCCTTGGCCGCGCCCCCGCCCAGCGCCAGCCCGACCACCAGCTTGCGCGGCGGCGGGGCGACCGATGGCGGCTGGCGCACGGGTGCGCAACCGGCCAGGGCGAGGGCGAACAGCAGGAGGCGGAGGCGTCGGGCCATCGTCGGACGTCGTGGAAACCGGCGGGAAGCTTGCGGCAGGACGATGGCAAAACCGGGGCGGGCCGGGGCAGGCACACGGGCGCCTGCCCCTCACTCCTCAGGCGACGGCGACGTCGGCCTCGCGGTGGTAGCGCGTGGCCACCTCGACCTCGCCCTTCGAACCGAGGAACACCGGCACGCGCTGGTGCAGCCCGGTCGGCTGGACCTCCAGGATGCGCTCGCGCCCGGTCGTCGCCGCCCCGCCGGCCTGCTCGACGATGAAGGCCATCGGGTTGGCCTCGTACATCAGGCGCAGCTTGCCGCCCTTGGCCTGGATCTTGGCGTCCAGCGGATAGAAGAACACCCCGCCGCGGGTGATGATCCGATGCACGTCGGCCACCATCGAGGCCACCCAGCGCATGTTGAAATCCTTAGCCCTGGGGCCTTCCCTGCCGGCCAGCAACTCGCCGACGTAGCGCTGCATCGGCGCCTCCCAGTGGCGCTGGTTGGACATGTTGATGGCGAACTCGGCGGTCTGTTCGGGGATGCGGATGTCGCGCCGGCTGAGCATGAAGCTGCCGACCTCGCGGTCCAGCGTGAATTCATGCGTGCCGTGGCCGAAGGTCAGCACCAGCAGGGTGGCCGGGCCGTACACCACGTAGCCGGCGGCCAGCTGCTGCGTGCCCGGCTGCAGGAAGTCCCCGACCTTCGGTTCGGTCACGCCATCGGGGCATCGCAGCACCGAG
>NZ_DASSES010000067.1:0-7699 GCF_035695185.1 Frateuria sp. | reverse complement strand
ACAGCACCCACCAGAATCGCGGAGTGGTAGTTCAGTCGGTTAGAATGCTGGCCTGTCACGCCGGAGGTCGCGGGTTCGAGTCCCGTCCACTCCGCCAGTAGTTCCAAGGGCGCCCGCGTGGCGCCCTTGTCATTTATGCTTTGCCTCTTGCAAGGCTTCGAATCGCGGGAATCCACACATGCTGCAGTCGTTGAGAGACAAGATGCACGGCTGGCCGTCCATCGTCGTGCTGGGCGTGGCGGTGTTCGCCATGTCCTTCTTCGGCATCGAGGGCTACTTCACCTCTCGCACCGAAACTTTCGTGGCCAAGGTCGGCAAGCACGAGATCAGCCAGCAGGATTTCCAGGATCGCATGAACCAGCTGCGCCAGCAGGCCAGTGCGCAGATGGGTGACCAGTTCGACCCGAGCGTGTACGAACAGCCGGAGATGAAGGAGCGCGTGCTGGACGCGATGGTGGACCAGCAACTGCTGCTCAAGGCCAATGATGACCTGGGGCTGCGCGTTTCCGACGGGGCGGTGCGCGATACGATCGCCTCGATCCAGGCCTTCCAGGTGAATGGCCAGTTCGATCCGGCCACCTACCGGGCCGTGCTCGCTGCCCAGCGAAAGACGCCGGCGATGTTCGAGGACGAAGTGCGCTCCTCGATGGCGATCAGCCTGATACCCGATGCGCTTTCGGCCAGCACCATCATCACGGGGGACGAGGTCGACCGTTTCCTCAAGCTGCGCCTGCAACGCCGCGACGTGCGCTACGCGATGTTGCCGCGTCCCGCGCTTGCCGACAGCAAGGTCACCGACGCGCAGGTCCAGTCGTACTACAAGCAGCACCAGGCCGAGTTCATGGCGCCCGAGCAGGTCGCCATCCGCTATGTCGAAGTGAACGCAGCCGACCTCAAGGCGGACAACCCGCCGACCGAAGAGGACCTGCGCAAGCGCTACGAGGACGAGAAGCAGCGTTTCGTGCAGCCGGAGCAGCGCCTGGTTTCGCACATCCTGGTCGATGTGCCCAAGAACGCCACGCCCGCGCAGCAGAAGGCCGCGCTGGCCAAGGCGCAGAAGATCGCCGCCGAAGCGACTCCGCAGAACTTCGCCAAGCTGGCCGCCAAGGACTCGGCGGACCTTGGCTCCAGGCGCCAGGGTGGCGACCTGGGCTGGCTGGAGAAGGGCGTGACCAACAAGGCCTTCGACGAGGCGCTGTTTTCGCTGCAGAAGGGCCAGATCTCCCAGCCGGTGCTGTCGGACGAGGGCTACCACGTGATCTGGTTGCGCGACGTGCGCAGCGGCCAGGCCAAGCCTTTCGAGGAGGTGCGCGGCCAGCTGGAACAGGAGGCCGTCGCCGCCGAGCGCGAGCGCAAGTACAACGAGGTTGCCGGCAAGCTGGCCGACAAGACCTATCAGAACCCGAGCTCGTTGGAGCCGGCGGCACAGGCGCTCGACCTGCCGGTCAAGAGCACCGGCCTGTTCGCCCGCGAGGGCGACAAGAGCGGCATCGCCGCGGACCCGAAGGTGGTCAAGGCGGCGTTCTCCGACGACGTGCTGGTCCAGGGCAACAATTCCGGCCTGATCGATCTGGGCAACGATCATTCGGTGGTAATCCACGTCGACAAGCACGTGCCCGCCACGGTCCGTCCGCTGGCCGAGGTGCATGGCACCATCGAGAAGGACATTCTCGACGAACGCGTCGCCGCTGCGGCCAAGCAACGCGCAGACGCCTTGCTGGCGCGCCTGGAGAAGGGTGAGCCGATGGATGCGGTGGCCGCCTCGGCCGGCGCTTCCGTGCAGAGCGTGAAGGAAGCGCTTCGCGTGCAGGAGGGCCTGCCCGCGCCGCTGCGCGACCAGGCCTTCCTGTTGCCGCATCCGAAGGATGGCAAGCCGCAGTTCGCCGCCGTGGCGTTGCCCGAGGGTGCCTACGCCCTGCTGGCGGTGGACAAGGTGCAGGATGGCGATCTCTCCAAGGTCACGCCCGATCAGCGCAAGGCCCTGCGCCAGAGCATGATCGCCGCGTACGGCAACGTGGCCGCCCAGGGATTCATTGCCGAGATGAAGGCGAAGACCGAAATCAAGATCGCCAAGGACCGCATGTAGACGGGGCGGGACGTTGGCAAAGAGGCGGCCCTGGGCCGCCTTTTTGTTGTCGGTTCCTGCGAGCGCCATCCCGTTCCGGCAGGCGAGCACCGTATGCGCAACGGGCCAGGGCCCGCACAAAAAAAAGGCGGCCGTGCGGCCGCCTTTCTTCTCCGATTGACCCGACCGATCAGATGCCGGTCATGCCCAGGATGTTATAACCCGCGTCCACATAGGTGATCTCGCCGGTGACGCCCGAGGCGAGGTCCGAGCAGAGGAAGGCACCGACATTGCCGACCTCGTCGATGGTCACGCTGCGACGCAACGGGGCATTCTCGTCCACGTGGTCGAGCATCTTGCGGAAGTTGGAGATGCCTGCGGCGGCCAGGGTCTTGATCGGGCCCGCGGAAATGGCGTTCACGCGGGTGCCCTCCGGGCCAAGGTTGAAGGCCAGGTAGCGCACGTTCGCTTCCAGGCTGGCCTTGGCCAGGCCCATCACGTTGTAGTTGTTGAGCGCGCGCTCGGCACCGAGGTAGGTCAGCGTGAGGATGGCACCGCCACGGCCGGCCATCATCGGCCGCGCGGCCTTGGCCAGCGCGGCCAGGCTATAGCTCGAGACGTCGTGCGCGATGGTGAAGTTCTCGCGCGTGAGGTTGTCCAGGTATTGCCCCTGCAGCGCCTCGCGCGGCGCGAAGCCGACCGAATGCACCAGTATGTCGAAGCCGTCCCAGTGCTTGCCCAGCTCGGTGAACAGCTGTTCGATCTGGGCGTCCTCGGCGACGTCGCAGGGCAGCACGATATTGGAACCGAACGCATTGGCCGCTTCGTCGACGCGATCCTTCAGCCGCTCGTTCTGATAAGTGAAGGCCAGTTGCGCACCTTCACGATGCATTGCGTTGGCAATGCCCCAGGCGATCGAGCGCTGGCTGGCGATGCCGACGATCAGGGCACGCTTGCCGTGCAGGAATCCCATGCGTCCTCCAAGAAGTTGATGGCGCGCCACATGGCGCAGCCGGGTGATTTTAGCAGTGTGCCGGCTCTCGTAGCCGATCCACTGCCGCCAGGGTCTTCCCGGACCGTGCGCGGCCGTTCGCTTGGTCCCTACGCGGCGTAGACCCGGCGCCGGATAGGGTGCTCATGTGCCCACCGTCCAGCACGCCGACTCTCCAGGGATATCCATGAGCGTGTCCGCTTTGCGGCCTTGGTGCGCCATTGCCGCGGTCGCCGCCGCGCCTCTGGTGCTCGCGATCCTCGAGATCTTCCATCCACATCCGCACGACCTGTTCGATCTGGACGTACGCCGGTGGATGTTCGTCCATTACGCACAGGTTCCCTTGTTCCCGCTCGCCGCGCTTTCGGTGGCGATGCTGGTACGCGGGCGCCGCGACTGGGCCGCGTGGCTGTGCAAGGCGGGCATGTTCGTTTTTGCGGTGGCCTTCACCTCGTTCGACACCGCGGCCGGTCTGGTGATCGGCCTGCTGGTGAAGGGGGCGCTCGCGTCGGGCGATCCCGAATCCTGGCGCGACATGATCGATGCCCTGTGGTTCGATCCGGTGCTGGGCGGTCAGGGCTTCACCGACGCACCGATGATGGGCCTGATCGGGCGGCTGTCGCTGTCGTTCGGTGCGGTGGCCGGGGCCATCTCGCTCAAGCGGGCGGGGCACGGCTGGATGCCGGTGCTGCTGCTGGCCCTCGCCAGTTTCGGCATCAACGTGTTCAAGTCGCATTCCTGGCCGGGCGGGCCGCTCACCTTCGGCGGCATGGCGGTGGCGGCGGGCTGGATCCGGTGGGAAAGCCTGCGCAGGCAGGCGCGCGCCGTAGCGGCGCTGGAGGCACCCGCCGCGACGGAAGCGGTCCGCAGCCCCTCGCGCGTGGGCCTTCGCTGAGCAGCACCGCCCGTAACGTGTGCCGGTAGGGCTGGTGCCGACGGCGGGAGCGTCCCCAGGCGCGGCGCGAGGGGCCTGGGCGTTGCGCTCGGGCGCGGGTGCCCCCACGTTGGCGGGTTGGCCCCAACGAGGAACCGCCGTGCCCGACCTGTCCGCCTTCCCGATCACCGCGCGCTGGCCGGCGCGGCATCCGGACCGCATCCAGCTCTATTCGCTCAACACGCCCAATGGCGTGAAGGTATCGATCATGCTGGAGGAGACCGGGCTGGCGTACGAGCCCCACCTGGTCGACATCATGCGCGACGAGCAAAGGACGCCGGAGTTCCTCTCGCTCAATCCCAACGGCAAGATCCCTGCGATCATCGACCCCGACGGCCCAAGCGGCGAGCCGATCGGACTGTTCGAGTCCGGCGCGATCCTGCTCTACCTCGCGGACAAGACCCGCATGCTGCTCTCCCGCGATCCGGCGTCGCGCTGGGAGACCATCCAGTGGCTGTTCTTCCAGATGGCGTCGATCGGCCCGATGTTCGGGCAGGTGGGTTTCTTCCATAAATTCGCCGGGCGCGAGTACGAGGACAAGCGCCCGCTCAAGCGCTACGTGGACGAGTCCCGGCGGCTGCTCGGCGTGCTGGAGGCGCGTCTGGACGGACGCCCGTGGCTGATGGGTGAGGACTACAGCATCGCGGACATCGCCACGCTGGGCTGGGTGAACAACCTGGTCGGGTTCTACGGGGCGCGCGACCTGGTGCATTTCGACGAACTGTCGAACGTGCCGGGCTGGCTGGAACGCGGCCTGGCGCGCCCGGCGGTCGCGCGTGGCCTGCTGATACCCGGGCGGGGTTAGTTTCCCGTACTTGCCGCAGCTGCCCTCCGTTCCTGCCGGGCGTGTTGCAGCAGCGTGCGCGCGGCGGGGCGCCACAGCGTCCAGTTGTGGTGCCCGGGCAGCTCGAACACGTGGTCCGCCGGCAACTGGGTGGCCAGCAGGCCGATGCGATCGCGGAAACGCTCCTTGTCGCCGTAAGCCAGCCACACCGACCGGCTGCGGTCGGGCCGGTCCGACCAACGCTGGATGTACCGCCACAGCTCGCGCTGGTACGTCTCGGGAGTGAACGCCTGCTCAGGCCCTGCCTGCCAGTGGGCGAGCCCGCCGGCGGCCTGGATCTCCCGGTAGAGCGACCTGTCGCCCAGGTAGGGTGAGATCAGCAGCATGCCGTCGATCTCGCCCGGATACACGCGGTCGTACATCAGTGCACCCAGCCCACCGAGCGATATGCCGGCGAGCCAGACCTGGTCGTAGTGCTGCGCCCTGGCCGCCGGCACGAGGACTTCGTCATGCAGGCGCCCGACCGCACGGCCCTGGCGGTAGAAAGGCATGGTCAGCCCGGCGAGGATCACGTCGGCGTCCGGCCACTGCTGGTGGATCATCTGCCCGATGCCGCGTGCGGTCAGCGAGTCGAGGTCATCGCCGCGCCCCGGCAACATCACTACCAGCCGGTGCGGCGACTGGGCGGCCGGCACGAACCGGGTAGGGATCGGACGGGTGATGTCACCACCGGCGGTGCATGCGGCCAGCAGCAAGGCGACGAGGGGGCCGAACAGGGTGGACGGACGCAGGCGCATGGGGTGGGTCCGGTTCGGGAGGCGGGCGCAAGCGTGCGCCGGCAAAGATGAAGGCGGCGCGCGCAGGAGTAATGACGATACCTTGGGCGCGTGCCGCGTGCGTGATGGGCTCTGTGCAGGCGTGGGGCGGCGACCGGCGCACGGCATGGACACGCGTTGCCGGTCAGGCGGCCGCCACCCCGGCAATGTCGCGTAGCGCCTGCTCGAAAACCTCGGGCGGCTGCCCGCCGGGGATCAGGTGCGTGCCGTTGACGATGGTCGCCGGCACCGAATGGATGCCGCGCTGCTGGAAGAAGCGCTCTTGCGCGCGAACCTCCCGGGCGTAGGTGCCGCTTTCCAGCACGCGCCGCGCCTCTTCGCGGTCAAGTCCCGCCTCGCCGGCAAGGCGCACCAGCACCTCGTGCGAGGCCACGTCTTCGCCATCGGTGAAGTAGGCGCGCAGCAGCGCTTTCTTCAACGCCAGGTGGCGGCCGCCCTGCAGTTCGGCCCAGTGCAGCAGGCGGTGCGCGTCGAAGGTGTTGTAGACACGGCTGCCAACGCCGATGTTGAAGGCGAACCCGAGCGCCGCGGCGCGCTCGCGGATCACTGCGCGATTGGCCTCGACCTGGGCCTCGCCGATGCCGTACTTGCCCATCAGGTGCTCCGTCGCATCCTCACCTTCGACAGACAGCTGCGGGTTGAGCTCGAACGGTTGCAGGTGGATCTGCGCCTGGACGGTGCCGCCAAGGCGCTCGAGCGCATGCTCCAGTGCGCTCAGGCCGATGGCACACCAGGGGCAGGAGACATCCGAGACGAAGTCGATGCGCAAGGGGATGGGCGTGGCCATGGAAGCTCCGGGGCAGGGACCAGGCTCCATCACATGGAGGTGGCGATGACCATCTCAATCGTGCACGGCGGGGCCGGGCGGCACTGTGGCACAGTGCGCGCCAGGCAGCGCCCGCTGCAGCCACCATGGGAAGCGCCATGCACGTTCCAGCCGATTGCCCACGACCCAGGGCCGCGCCGCGCGGCGCCGCCCTGCGTGCCACCCTCGCGGCCGCGATGGTCTGCTGCCTGATCACGCCACTGCAGGCGCAGGTGCCGCCGCTCTCGGCGAACACACGGACCTACGTCAAGTACGACCAGCCGGTGCTGGCGATCACGCACGTGCGTGTCATCGACGGCCATGGGAACGCCGCCCGCGAGGACCAGACGGTGGTGCTGCGTGATGGCCGGATCGCGGCGGTGGATGCACGCGCGGCGGTGCCCAAGGGTGCCACCGTGATCGATGGCAGCGGACGGACGCTGATCCCCGGGCTGGTCGGCATGCACGACCACATGTTCTACCCGGCGCCGGGCGTCAACCCCGCCGCGAAGGAAGCACTGTACCCGGAGCAGGGATCGAGCTTCCCCAAGCTCTACCTCGCCGGTGGCGTGACCACCATCCGTACCACCGGCAGCATCGAGCCTTACACGGACCTGGCACTGAAGAAGGCGATCGACGCCGGGGACGTTCCGGGCCCGAAGATGCACACGACCGGGCCCTACCTCGAGGGCAAGGGCAGCTTCACACCGGACATGCACGAACTCGCCGACGCGCAGGACGCGCGCGAAACGGTGGACTACTGGATCGCCGAAGGGGCCACTTCGTTCAAGGCCTACATGCACATCACCCGCGCCGAGCTGAAGGCGGCCAGCGATGCCGCGCACGCCAAAGGCATCACGATCACCGGCCACCTGTGCTCGATCGGTTTCCGCGAAGCGGCCGACCTGGGCATCGACGACCTGGAGCACGGCCTGCTGGTGGACACGGAATTCACGCCGGGCAAGCAGCCCGATGTCTGCCCGGCCAGCAAGGCGGCGCAGGAACAGCTGGCGGGCATGAGCGTGTCCGACCCGCGCATCCGGCAGCTGATCCGCTATCTGGTCGCCCGGCATGTCGCGGTCACCTCGACCTTGCCGGTGTTCGAAACCATGGTGCCGGGGCGCGCTCCGGTGGAGGCGCGCGTGCTCGACGCGATGCTGCCGCAGGCACGCGCCCAGTACCTCGAGACGCGCGAGCGCGTCGGCAAGACCCGGGACTCGCGCTGGCCCCGCCTGTTCCGGCTGGAAGAGGAATTCGAGCATGCCTTCGTGCAACAGGGCGGCA
>NZ_DASSES010000066.1:0-6225 GCF_035695185.1 Frateuria sp. | reverse complement strand
GGCCTCCAGCTCGACCAGCTGTTCCGACAAGCGCTCGACCAGTTCCCCGGCCTCGACCAGGAAATCGTCGCGCAGTTCGGCGTCGAGTGAGGGATCCATGCTCGCTCCGGATCCGCTCAGAAACCGAATTCGCTGAGCAGGCGGTCCGCCTCGTCCTGGCCGGAGATTTTCTCCACCACCGGCGGCGGCTCGCGGCCGGACAGGGCACCGGTCAGGCGCACCAGCTCCAGCAGCGAGGATTCGACCGATTCGATGAAGTTGACCACCTTCTTGATGCGCTGGCCGGATAGGTCCTGCCAGGACTGCGCCATCACCATGTCGTTGAGCCCTTCGCGGCAGGCGCCGGCGAAGCTGCCCGCCTGGCGGGCGAGGTCGGCGACCGGATCGCACGGGGCCGCCGAGGCAAGCACCTGCTCGGCGCTCTGCGCCAGCTTGTCGGCCTCGGGGCTCATCCGCTCGGCGAAATCGATGCTGCGATGGGCCGCCTGGGCGCTCATCTCCAGCACGTCGTTGAGGTGCTTGCGCACGTCGGCGACGCGCCCGGGCACGCCTTCCTGCGCCAGGTCGTTGCCGAGCCGGCTGACCGCGCCGTGCAGGTCGCGCGCGAGCAGGCCGAGCGCACGGAACAGGTGCTGCTCGCGCTGGCGCACCAGTGCATCGAGCGCATGCTCGAAGGCGGCGCCGTCTTCGCTGTTGAGCAGGTCCTTGAGCTCGGGCGGCAGCGCGGCTTCGTCGAAGGTGGAAAGCACGGCACTCATGCGCTGGCTCCCGCTGCGGCGAGGCGCTCGAAGATCTTGGTCAGTTTTTCCTTGAGCGTGACCGCATTGAACGGCTTGACGATGTAGCCGTTCACGCCCGCCTGTGCCGCGGCGATGATCTGGTCGCGGTTGTTCTCCGCGGTGACCATCAGCACCGGCAGGCCCTTGAGCGAAGCCTCGGCACGGATCGCCCGCAGCAGGTCGATGCCGGTCATGTTGGGCATGTTCCAGTCGGTGACCACCAGATCGAACGGTTGGCTCTTCAGCATGGTCAGCGCGTTGTTGCCGTCGTCGGCCTCCTGGATCAGCTGGTTGGTGAAGCCCAGTTCCACCAGCAGGTTCCTGACGATGCGCCGCATGGTGGAGAAATCGTCCACCACGAGGATTTTCATGTTCTTGTCCAACGCTTTTTCTCCGTTGCGAGGGTTGCCGCGAACACCCGCCTCTTCGTGGAGCCGCACCCGGGAACACGGGAACGACTCGATGACTTTGCCTATTGCCGCCTGGCCGCCTTCTTTTTCTTCGGTTCCACCTCGCCGTCGCGCCAGTCGCCCATGCGCGCGCGCAGCCGCACGATCGCCTGGCCGTGGATCTGGCACACGCGCGACTCGGTCACGCCGAGCACGGCGCCGATTTCCTTGAGGTTCAATTCCTGCTCGTAGTACAGCGACATGACCAGCTGCTCACGCTCGGGCAGGCTGGAGATGCCCTCGATCAGCGCCTGGCGCAGGCCGTCCTGCTCGATGCTCTCGGCCGGACCCATGCTGGCCTGGTCGACCACGTCGAAGGCGGGCGCCCCGTCGCCATCGTCCGGCGCGGTCAGGCTGAGCAAGCGTGCACTGGCGGCGTCGGCGAGGATCTGGTGGTACTCCTCGGCGCTGACCCCCAGGCGCTTGATCACCTCGGCGTCCTCGGCGTCGGCACCGGTCTCGATCTCGATCTGGCGCACCACCTCGGCGACCTCGCGCACCTTGCGGTGCACCGATCGGGGGGTCCAGTCGGTCTTGCGCAACTCGTCCAGCATGGCGCCGCGGATGCGGATGCCGGCATAGGTCTCGAAGCTGGCCGCCCGGTCGGTGGCGTAGTGCCGGGCCGCCTCGAGCAGGCCGATCATGCCCGACTGGATCAGGTCGCCCACATCCACGCTGGGCGGCAGCCGCCCCATCAGGTGATAGGCAATACGTCGCACCAGCGGTGCGTGCTGACGCACCAACTCATCTGCGCTCTGTCGCTGCAGTTGGAGATATTCCGATGCCACGCTCATCTCACCACCCCGACGCCGACACGGCCTGGCCACCGAAAAAGGCGATGCGATCCAGGCCCGCGCGCGCGGGTTCCTCCCAGTTATCGACCGCACCTGCCAATTGCTTGAATGCCTGCGACGACCGCGCCGATGGCCACAGGTCCACCACCGCGCTCTGGCGGCGGATCGCCTGTTTGAGCCGCTCGTCCTGCGGCACGAAGCCGAAGAAATCGAGCACCACGTCCAGGAAGCGGTCGCTGACCTTGGCCAGCTTCTGGTGCAGCGCGCGGGCCTCGCCCAGGTTCCGCACCAGGTTGGCCACGAAGCGGAAGCGGCGCACGCCGAAGTCGCGGCTCAGGACCTTGATCAGGGCGTAGGCGTCGGTGAGCGAGGCCGGCTCGTCGCAGACCACCAGCACTACGTCGTCGGCGGCCGCGGCGAACATCGCCACGTTGTCCGACAGGCCCGCGGCGGTGTCCACCAGCAGGTAGTCCGGCGGCCTGGGCAGCTCGTCGAAGGCGCGGATCACCGCCGCGTGCTCGCCGTTGCCCAGCTGCGCCAGGCGGCGCGCACCGGAGCCGCCCGGGATCACCTTCAGTCCGTGCGGGGCATCGAGCACCAGTTCCTCCAGCGCGGCCGAGCCGTCCAGCAGGTGGCCCAGGTGGCGCGAAGGGGCCAGGCCCAGCAGCACGTCGACATTGGCCAGGCCCATGTCGGCGTCCAGCAGCATCACGTCGCGCCCCGCCATCGCCAGGCTCATCCCCAGGTTGACCGCCACGGTCGTCTTGCCGACGCCGCCCTTGCCACCGGCCACCGCGATCGCGCGGCAGCGGCGGCGCGGTGCGCCCAGGTCGCCCGCCTGGTGCGGCCTGTGCGGTGCGGGCGGCGCACCGTCGCGCTCGCCCGTGATCGCATTGAACATGTCTTTCAAGCCCCACGCCTGATTCATTGCAAGGATTCCGCTCATGCCTGGGCCACCATCGTCCCGAAGCGCTCGGCCAGCACCGCCTCCTCGGCGGCCGGCACCTGGCCCTTGAGCGCCTGCGCGGCGCGGCACACCAGGAGGCGTGCGTCGGCGGCGGCGATGTCCTCGGGCACGCGCTGGCCGTCGGTGGTGTAGTCCAGCGCCAGCCGGTGGCGGATCAGCACCGACAGCGCGCCGCCGAGGCTGGGCGCCTCATCGAGTTTGGTCAGGATCGCCGCGTGCGGCTTGGCCGGCAGGTAGGCGCGCACGGCCTCGTCGAGCGACTGCGCCTGCGCGTTGGCGGCCAGCACCAGGCAGACGCGCAGCTCGCCCGCCTCGCCCAGGGCCTCCAGTTGTTCGGCCAGCCGCGGGTCGTTGCCGGCAAGCCCGGCGGTGTCGACGAGCACGGTATGGCAACCCTTCAGGAGTTCCAGCACCTGGCGCAGGCTCTGCGCGTCGTAGGCCGGGTACACGCGCACGCCGAGCAGGCGGCCGTAGTGTTCCAGCTGCGCGGCGGCGCCGATGCGGTAGTGGTCGGTGCTGACCAGCGCGACCTGCGAGGCGCCGTGGCGAACCACCGCGCGGGCGGCAAGCTTCGCGAGCGTGGTCGTCTTGCCCACGCCGGTCGGTCCGACCAGGGCGGTGACACCGCGCTCCTCCGAACGCCCGCGACCGCTGACCGCGATGCCGCGGCTGAGCATGCCCAGCGGCAGGTAGCGCGCCTGTTCGGGGGTCATCTGCGCGGGCAGTTCGTCGGCCAGCGCGCGGGCCACGTCGGCGTCGATGCCGAGCCGGGTCAGCTCGCGCAGCACGCGGGCATGCATCGGCTGGCGACGTTCCATGTCGTTCCAGGCCAGGCTGGAGAGCTGCATCTCGAGCATCTCGCGCAGGCTGGACAGCTCGGCGCGCATGCGCACGGTGTCCTGCGCGGCGCGCTCGATCAGCGGATGCACCGCAGGCTCGGCCGGGACTTCCGCTGCCTGCGGCGGCTGCGGTGCCGGGGCCTTCGCCTGGACCAGACCTTCGGCCTGGGCGCGGGGCGCCGCGTGCGGGGCGCGCGCTTCGGCACGTACCGGCTTCGGTTCCCTTTCCTCCGGGGCCACGGCGGGAGCCGCCTTCGCGGCGCTCTCGACCGGCGTCGGACGATTGGCGGGCGCCAGCGTTTCGACGCGTGCCTCGCGCGCCGGCGGGGGCGGCGGAGGCGGCGGAGGCGGCGTGGCGGCGCGGGCCGGCAACGCCGGCGGCTCCGCGGCGGGCGCGGGCGCCGCGCCGTGGCGCGCGGCCTCGCGCACCAGCGCCTCGTCGTAGTCGACGGCGGCGATGATCTCGATGCCCTCGTCCAGCCGGCGGGTGGACAGGATCACCGCGTCGGGGCCCTGTTCCTCGCGCACTTCGCGCATCGCCTGGCGCATGTCCGGCGCCACGAAACGTTTGATCTTCATTGCCTGCTCCGCAAGCGGATGGCGGCCATCGTGTCCGCCGCGCAGGCGCCCCGCGGGCCTTGCGCTGTCTGCATGTGCCACTGGCGAATCACGATGCCCGTCTCCCGGCCTTTAACGTCCCAGCGCCTGGACCAGCCGCACCCTGCGGTTGTCCGGCACCTCGTTGTAGGCCAGTACGTGCAGGTTCTGTGCCACGTGGCGGGTGAAGCGCGCGAGCCACGGTCGCAGCTGCGGCGCGACCAGCAACACGGCCGCCTCGCCGCTCATTTCCTGGCGCCTCGCGGCGTCGGCGACGCTCTGCTGCAGGCGGTCGGCCAGGCCCGGTTCGACCGCCGCGCCGGCCACGCCGCCGCCGGAGAGCGAATTCATGAGGATCTGTTCGAGCTCCGGCGCCAGCGTGATCACCGGCACCTCGGTACCCAGCCCGGTGATTTCCTGCACGATCTGGCGGCCCAGCGCGACGCGCACGGCGGCGGTGAGCATGCCGGGATCCTGACTCTGCCCCGCGTGCTCCGCCAAGGTTTCGACGATCGTGCGCATGTTGCGGATCGGCACGCGCTCGGCCAGCAGGTTCTGCAGCACCTTGACCACCACGCCCAGCGCCATGCGCTTGGGGACCAGGTCCTCGACCAGCTTCGGTGCGGTCTGCGCCAGGCGGTCCAGCAGCTGCTGCACGTCCTGGTGGCTGATCAGCTCGTGCGCGTGGGTCTGCAGGATGTGCGACAGGTGCGTGGCCACCACGGTGGCCGGATCGACCACGGTGTAGCCCAGGCTCTGCGCCATCTCGCGCTGGCCCTGCTCGATCCATACGGCTTCCAGCCCGAACGCCGGGTCCTGGGTCTGGATGCCCTGCAGCGGCCCGTGCACGCGGCCGGGATTGATCGCCATCAGCCGCTCGCTGTGCACCTCGGCCTCGCCCATCGGCACGCCCATCAGGGTGATGCGGTAGGTGTTGGGACCCAGGTCCAGGTTGTCGCGGATGTGCACCGCCGGCACCAGGAAGCCGAATTCCTGCGACAGCTTGCGCCGAACCGACTTGATCCGGCCCATCAGCTCGCCGCCCTGGTGGGTGTCCACCAGCGGGATCAGCCGGTAACCGACTTCCAGGCCGAGCGGATCGACGCTGGCCACGTCGTCCCAGTTGAGTTCCATGCGTTCGGCCGGGACCGCGGGCGCGGCAGCCGGCTCGGCGACCGCCTCGGCGAGCTTTTCCTTCGTCTCGCGCTCGCGCTTGATCATCAGGTACGCCGCGCCGCCGCAGCAGCCGCCCAGCAGCAGGAAGGCCAGGTTCGGCATGCCCGGAATCAGCCCCATCACGCCCAGCACCGCGCCGGCCACCGCCAGCGCGCGCGGCTGGCCGAACACCTGGCCGATCACCTGCTTGCCCATGTCCTGCGACTTGGACACGCGGGTGACGATCACCGCCGTGGCGATCGAGAGCATCAGTGCCGGCACCTGCGCGACCAGGCCGTCGCCGATGGTCAGCAGGGTGTAGGTCTTGGCCGATTCGCCCGCGCCCAGGCCGTGCTGGAACATGCCGACGAAGAAGCCGCCGACGATGTTGATGAACAGGATCAGGATGCCGGCGGTGGCGTCGCCGCGGACGAACTTGGAGGCACCGTCCATCGAGCCGTAGAAGTCCGCTTCCTCGCGCACTTCCTGGCGGCGCTCGCGCGCCTGTTCCTGGGTCAGCAGGCCGGCGTTGAGGTCGGCGTCGATCGCCATCTGCTTGCCGGGCATCGCGTCCAGGGTGAAGCGGGCGGTCACTTCCGACACGCGGGTGGCGCCCTTGGTGACCACCACGAAGTTGATGATGGT
>NZ_DASSES010000065.1:0-20068 GCF_035695185.1 Frateuria sp. | reverse complement strand
GCCGACGATCTCAACGACGCGGCGCAGAAAGCCGTGGCCGCCGCGAAGTGAGGAGCGAGAAAGCATGAGCGTTCTGGTCAACAAGAACACCAAGGTGCTGGTGCAGGGCTTCACCGGCCAGCAGGGCACCTTCCACGCCGAACAGGCGATCGACTACGGCACCAAGATCGTCGGCGGTGTGACCCCCGGCAAGGGCGGTTCCGAGCACATCGGCCTGCCGGTCTTCAATTCGATGGACGAAGCGGTCGCCGAGACCGGCGCCGATGCGTCGGTCATCTTCGTGCCGCCGCCGTTCGCGGCCGACTCCATCCTCGAGGCGATCGACGCGGGCATCCGCGTGATCGTGGCGATCACCGAGGGCATCCCGGTGCTGGACATGCTGCGCGTCAAGAACGTGCTGGCGCAGCATCCGGAGACCGTGCTGATCGGACCGAACTGCCCCGGCATCATCACCCCGGGCGAGTGCAAGATCGGCATCATGCCGGGCCACATCCACCAGCCGGGCAAGGTCGGCATCGTCTCGCGTTCGGGCACGCTGACCTATGAGGCGGTGTTCCAGACCACCAACGAGGGTCTGGGCCAGTCGACCTGCATCGGCATCGGCGGCGACCCGATCAACGGCCTGAACTTCATCGACTGCCTGAAGCTGTTCCAGGACGACCCGCAGACCGAGGGCATCATCATGGTCGGCGAGATCGGCGGCAGCGCCGAGGAAGACGCGGCCGAGTTCATCGGCGAGTACGTGACCAAGCCGGTGGTGTCCTTCATCGCCGGTGCGTCGGCCCCTCCGGGCAAGCGCATGGGCCATGCCGGCGCGATCATCTCCGGCGGCAAGGGCACCGCGGCGGCCAAGTTCGCGGCGCTGGAGAAGGCGGGCGTGACGACCGTGAAGTCGCCGGCCGACCTGGGCAAGACGCTGGCGAAGCTGATGAAGTAAGCGCGCGCATCTGCGTACGGCAAAAGGCCACGCGGAAGCGTGGCCTTTTGTTTTTCAGCTCCCTTTCCCCTCCGGGGTGAGGGGCCGGGGCTCGCGGGGAAAGGCTGCCCGCGCCTGGAAAGTAGAGCCGATGCCCTTGCGAAGCTTCCCCGCAAAGCGACCCCTCACCCCAGCCCCTTCCCCGGAGGGGAGAGAGAGCCAGCGTTGGCGCTCCGGACACCCGCCCCCACTATCATGGGCGATCCCCACGACCACGCCCGCCCATGAGTGCCCAACTCCGCCTCGCCCTGGCCCAGTTCGACTTCCCCGTCGGCGCCGTCGCCGCCAACACCACGAAGATCCGCGAACTGATGACCGGGGCGCATGCCGGCGGCGCCGACCTGGTGGTGTTCCCGGAGCTGGCGATCAGCGGCTACCCGCCCGAGGACCTGCTGATCCGCCCCAGCTTCCTGCAGGCCTGCAACGAGGCGATCGCCACGCTGGCCGCCGGCACCGACGGCCTTGCCGCACTGGTCGGCTTCCCGCACAGCGAAGGCGAGGTCTACAACGCCGCGGCGCTGCTGCGCGAAGGCCGCATCGAATGCATCGCGCACAAACAGGCACTCCCCAACTACGGCGTATTCGACGACAAGCGTTATTTCCGTCCCGGTCACGCCAGCGCCACCGGCATGGTCAACGGCGTGCGCGTGGGTTTCCTGGTCTGCGAGGACCTCTGGGAGCCCGAGCCCGCGGCGCAGGCCGCCCGGGCGGGCGCGGAGCTGATCGTGGTGATCAACGCCTCGCCCTGGGACGACGCCAAGCAGGGCATGCGCGAGGCGCTGCTGACCGCGCGCGCGAAGGAAACCGGCTGCGCCATCGTCTACCTCAACCTGGTCGGTGGCCAGGACGAGGTGGTCTACGACGGCGCCTCGATGCTGGTCAACGGCGACGGCACTATCGCCGCCCGCGCGCCCGCCTTCGTCGATGCCTTGCTGTGGGCCACGTTCGACCCGGCCAGCCGTACGCTGGTGCCGGACGAATGGCCGGTCGCCGCCGACACCCGTCCCGAGGCGGTCCTCTACGCCGCGCTCGTCCGTGGCATCCGCGACTACATCGACAAGAACGGGTTCCCCGGCGTGCTGCTGGGACTGTCCGGCGGCATCGATTCGGCGCTGACCCTGGCGCTGGCGGTCGACGCCCTGGGCGCCGACCGCGTCACGGCCGTGATGCTGCCCACCCGCTACACCTCCAGACTCTCGCTGGACGGCGCGCGCGAGCAGGCCGAGCGCCTGGGCGTGGCCTACCACGTGATCGACATCGAGCCGACCTACCAGAGCTTCCTCGCGGCGCTCGCGCCCGCCTTCGCCGGCAGGACCGCGGACACCACCGAGGAAAACCTGCAGTCGCGCACCCGCGGCGTGATGCTGATGGGCCTGTCCAACAAGCACCATCAACTGCTGCTGGCGACCGGCAACAAGAGCGAGATGGCCGTCGGCTACGCCACGCTCTACGGCGACATGTGCGGGGCCTACGCGCCGCTCAAGGACGTCTACAAGACGGTGGTGTACCGGCTCTCGCGCTGGCGCAACGAGGCCGGCTGGGTGATCCCGCCGGCGGTCATCGACCGTCCGCCCTCGGCCGAGCTGCGCGAGGACCAGACCGACCAGGATTCGCTGCCGCCCTACGACGTGCTCGACGCGATCCTGCAACGCTTCATCGAAGGCGAGCAGTCCCAGGCCGAGATCGCCGCCGCCGGCTTCGACCCGGACACCGTACGCCGCGTGGCCGGCCTGGTGTTGCGCAACGAGTTCAAGCGCCGCCAGGCGGCGCCCGGTCCGCGCGTTACCACCCGCGCATTCGGCCGCGAGCGCCGCTACCCCATCACCTCCGGCTGGAAGTGAGCCGCGGGAGCGCACCCGTGCGCGACCGCCCTCGCGCATGGTCGCGCGCGGGTGCGCTGCTGCAAGAGGTCGCGAGGGGAGTCCGGAACTGCCATGGCTGACATGCCACTGCGCAGCATGGCATGGAGCGGCCTGCAGGAGGCCCTTGGGCGCGGCCACCATTCATCCCGGCGAAAAAAAGCCGGCGATGCGCCGGCCTTTTTCCTCAATGATGCCCCGAGAACGGGATCAGCTTGCGTAGCGTGGACGGCGAGTGCGGCCACTTCGGATCGGTCAGATACGGATGATCCGGATAGTTCAGCGCCAGCACCTTGCGCACGTTCTCGGCCTGTTGCTTCTGGTCCAGCGCCAGGTAGCTGCGCGCGAGGATGGCCAGCGCATCGCCGGTCTGCGGCGCCTGCTGGTAGTGCTCGATGACGTACTGCGCGCGGTCGGCCGAGGCCACGTACGCCTGGTTGCGCAGGTAGAATTCCGCGACGTTGATCTCGTACTGCGCCAGGATGTTGCGCAGGAAGATCATCCGCTGGCGCGCATCGGCCGTGTAGGCGCTGTCCGGGAAGCGGCGGGCCAGCTCGGCGAAGTCGTCGAACGCCTGCAGGTTGTAGGCCTGGTCGCGGCGCGCCTGCGAACCCTGGCGCGAGACGAAGCGCTCGATGAAGCCGTTGGTGCGACTGAAATTGATCAGGCCGCGCAGGTAGTAGGCATAATCGACGTGCTTCTGGGTCGGGTAGGTCTTGATGAAGCGGTTGATCGTCGAGTACGCGTCGTCCGGCTGGTTGTCCTTGTACTGCGAGTAGGCCAGCTCCAGCTGCGCCTGCTCGTTGTAGTCGCCGGACGGGAAGCGCGCGATCAGGCGCTGGTAGTCCCGGGTCGAGGCGGCGTAGTCGCCGCTCATCAGGTCGTTGTGGGCCGTGGCGTAGAGCTTCTCCACCGGCATGGTGTCGATGGTCTCGCGCTTGTGGCCGAACATCGAGCAGGCGCCCAGGGACAGCCCGAGGACCAGCACGGCGAGCAGTTTGAAGAATACGCGCATTGGGAAACTTGTATGAATGTGATCGTGGGGATGATAGCCCAAACCGCCGGCCACCCGCGGAGGGCGGCATGACCGTCATCCGGCACGAGGCCGAGGTCCCGCTGTCGGCGGCAGGCAGGCGCTTCGACCAGGCGCTGGCCGAGATGTTCCCGGACTACTCGCGCTCGCGCCTGGCCGGCTGGATCAAGGCCGGCGCGGTGACGCTGGATGGCGGCGTGGCGCCGCCGCGCCAGCTGCTGCGCGGCGGCGAGCAGGTGCGTCTGGAAGCCGAGCTGGCCAACGAGGTGGAGAGCGCGCCCGAGGCCATCGACCTGGCCATCGTGCACGAGGACGACCACCTGCTGGTGCTGGACAAGCCGGCCGGGCTGGTGGTCCACCCGGGCGCCGGCAATCCGACCGGCACGCTGCTCAACGCCTTGCTGCACCACGACCCGACGCTGGCCGAACTGCCGCGCGCCGGCATCGTGCACCGGCTGGACAAGGACACCTCCGGCCTGATGGTCGTGGCCCGGTCGCTCGCCGCGCATACCGCGCTGGTGGAGATGCTTTCGCGCCATGCGGTGGAGCGGCAGTACGAGGCGGTGGTGTTCGGCACGCTGGTCGCCGGCGGCACCGTCGATGCGCCGATCGGCCGGCACATGGGCGACCGCCTGCGGCAGGCCGTGCGCGACGAGGAGGACGGCAAGCACGCGGTGACCCACTACCGCCTGCGCGAGCGATTCCGCGCGCACAGCCTGATCCAGTGCAACCTGGAGACCGGCCGCACGCACCAGATCCGCGTGCACCTGGCGCACATCCACCATCCGCTGGTCGGCGACCCGTTGTACGGCGGCAGCCTGCGCCTGCCCAAGGGCGCGACGCCGGAACTGGTGGCCGCCCTGCGCGGTTTCCGCCGGCAGGCCCTGCATGCCGAACGGCTCGCCTTCGATCACCCGGTGACGGGCGAGGCGATGGCGTTCGAGGCGAAGCGGCCGGCCGACCAGGAGGCCCTGATCGGCGCGCTGCGCGCCGACGCCGCCAGCCACGGCGAACCATAGTTTTCCCTGCAGGCGCGCACCCGTGCACGACCGGGGCGCTTGCGTCGGTACGCCCGTGCGGGACATCCCGAGCGAAGCGGAGGGCGCGCTATGCTTGGCGCTCCCCGTGACGGCCATCCCCATGACCGAACCCTGGATTCTCCCCGACTGGCCCGCGCCGCGCGGCGTGCACGCGGCGGTGACCACCCGCCACGGCCCCGGCATCTCGACCGGTCCCTACGCGCGCTTCAACCTGGGCCTGCGCAGCGGCGATGCTGCCGAGGCCGTGGCGAGCAACCGGGATGCCCTGCACCACGCTCTCGACTTGCCGTCCGCGCCCCGCTGGCTGCGCCAGGTGCACGGCACCACGGTGGCGCAACTGGGCCCGCTCGCCGGTGAGGAGGAGCCGCAGGCGGACGCCGCGGTCGCCCACCTGCCCGGGACGGCGCTGGCGATCCTGACGGCGGACTGCCTGCCGGTGCTCTTCTGCAGCGAAGACGGCGCGCGCATCGGCGCCGCCCACGCCGGCTGGCGCGGGCTGGCCGCCGGCGTGCTGGAGGCGACGATCGCGGCCATGGGCATGGCGCCGGCCCGCCTGATGGCCTGGCTCGGGCCCTGCATCGGGGCGGCGTCCTATGAAGTGGGCGCGGACGTACGCACCGCCTTCGTCGCCCACGACCCGGAGGCATCCGGCTGCTTCGTCGCCACGCGCCCCGGCCACTGGCACTGCGACCTGGCGGGCCTGGCGCGACGGAAGCTCGCCGCGGCGGGCGTGGCGGGCATCCATGGCGGCGGCTTCGACACGCATGCCGACCCGCGCTTCTATTCCTACCGGCGCGACGGCGCCAGCAGCGGACGCTTCGCCAGCCTGATCTGGCGCGATTGAACCCGGCGCCGGGTGGGGCTTCGGCCCCCCCGCTGGCGCATAGCGGGGCGGGCCGAAGCCGGGCCATCGCCGGTCAGCCGACCGCTGGCAGGCTCGCCACCCCGGCCTCGATCGCCGCGCGATGCATTTCGCAGCGCGGCAGCATCCGCGCGAAATAGAACCGCGCGGTGTCCCGCTTGGCCTGCTTGAACGCTTCGGGCTGCGTGCTTGCCTCGACCGCCGCGACGCTGCGCGCCCACATGAAGGCCAGGGCGACGTAACCGGAGTAGTACAGGTAGTCGACCGCCGCCGCGCCCAGCTCCTCCGGATTGGCCTGCGCACGCTCGGCCAGCGCCATCGTCAGCGCCTGCCACTCCTTCGCGGCCTTGGCCAGCGGCGCGACGAACCCGGCCAGTGCCGCATGGCCCGCCTGCTGCTGGCAGAACGCGCCGATCTCCTCGAGGAAATGGCGGAAGCCGGCACCCTTCAGCTGCATGATCTTGCGGCCCAGCAGGTCCATCGCCTGGATGCCGGTGGTGCCCTCGTACAGCGTGATGATGCGGGCGTCGCGCACGAACTGCTCCACGCCGTTCTCGGTGATGTAGCCGTGCCCGCCATAGACCTGCACGGCTTCCTTGACGCTTTCCTGCGCCAGTTCGGTGAGCACGCCCTTGACGATCGGGATCAGGAACGCGACCAGCTCGCCGGCCTTCTCCCGCGCGGCCTGGTCGGTGCCACGCTCCTCGATGTCCAGCTGCAGCGCCGCATAGAGCATCAGCGCACGGCCGCCCTCGACGATGGCGCGCTGGGTCAGCAGCATGCGCCGCACGTCCGGATGCACCACCAGCGGATCGGCCGGCCTGTCGGGTTGGACCGGGCCGCTCAGCGCACGGCCCTGCAGGCGTTCGCGGGCGTAGTCGAGGCTGTTCTGCAGCGCGCGCTCGGCCAGGCCGATGCCCTGCACGCCGACCGCCAGCCGCGCGGCATTCATCATGGTGAACATGCCGAACAGGCCCTTGTGCGGCTGGCCGACCAGCCAGCCCTCGGCACCGTCGAAATTCATCACGCAGGTGGGTGAGGCGTGGATGCCCATCTTGTGCTCGATCGCGCCGGCGGCGACCGCGTTGCGCTCGCCCATCGCACCGTCACGCGCCACCTTGAACTTCGGCACCACGAACAGCGAGATGCCGCGGCTGCCGGCCGGCGCATCGGGCAGGCGCGCCAGCACCAGGTGCACGATGTTGTCGGTCAGGTCGTGCTCGCCGGCGGTGATGAAGATCTTGGTGCCGGTGATCCGGTAGCTGCCATCGGCCGCGGGTTCGGCGCGCGTCTTCAGCAGCCCCAGGTCGGAGCCGGCCTGTGGCTCGGTCAGGCACATGCTGCCGCACCAGCGGCCCTCGACCATCGGCTTGAGGAACACCTCCTTCTGCCAGTCGTCGCCGTGCAGCTGCAATGCATGGGCCGCGCCCTGGCTGAGCAACGGGTAGTTGCCCCAGGCCAGATTGGCCGAATCGAGCATCTCCTTCATCGCCACGCCGATCACTTCGGGCAGCGCCTGGCCGCCCATCGCTTCGGGCATGGTCAGGCCGGCCCAGCCGCCTTCGACGTAGGTGCGATAGGCCTCCTTGAAGCCCTTGGGCGTGGTCACCGTGGCGGTGGCCTTGTCGAAGTGGCAGCCCTCGGCGTCGGCCGGGGCGTTGAGCGGGGCGAGCACCTGTTCGTTGAAGCGCGCGGCTTCCTCCAGCACGGCATCGAGCAGGTCGCGGGTATGGCCTTCGCCGCCGGCCAGCGGGGTCAGCGTCGCTTCCGCCGCGAACAGGTCGTGCAGCACGAAGCGCATGTCGTCGAGCGGGGCCTTGTAGATCGTCATCGGTGTTTCCTCGGAAAACGTGGGGCGGGCTCCAGCCCGTCGTCGCGGTGCGTTACAGGGAGATCAGCGCCAGGTGTTGGCGACGCCCGGCACGGGCGAGAGCCAGTCCTTGCCGGAGAAGTCGAACTCGCGCGGCGCCTTCTCCTGCGCCGGCTTGGCGCGCACGCTGCCGGAGAGGGTGTACGGCAGGGCGCCGGCGCTGCCCTTGGCCGCGCTGGCCGCCAGTGCCTTGCCCATGGCCGCGGTCGGCAGCACGTCGATCCGCACCGAGTCGCCGGCAAAGGCGGGGATGTCACGCTCGAAGCTGCCATGGACGCGCACCGGCACGCTGTCGGCCATCGCCAGTTGCGCGTCGAGCGCGGAGAAATCCATGCCGTCGTAGCTGTTGTTCTGGATGCGCACGGTCAGCCGCCAGGTGCCGCCCGGCTGCAGTTCGAGCTGCTGGATGCTCACGGTGGGCGGGAACACGCTCTTGCGGGGCGGGCCGCAGGCCACCAGGCCCAGCGCGAGCGACAGCGGGACGATCCAGCGCAGGAAACGCATCGTGGGGCTCTCCAAACGATCGTTCGAATTCGTGATTCTAACCACAGCCGGCCGCCGCGCGTCAGCCGCCGCGCCAAGCGGACGCCACCGGCGGCCGGGTTTCCCGGTGCGCGGCGAACAGGCATCATCAGCGTCTTTCGCACCCAGGTTGCCCAACGCATGCCACGCCGCTACGTCGCCCGCCGCTCCCCCATCCACGGCAATGGCGTGTTCGCCACCGCGCCGATCAGGAAGGGCGAGGAGATCGTCGAATACAAGGGCACGCTGATGACCCACGCCGAGGCCGACGCGATGTACGGCGACGGCGGCGAGACCGGCCACACCTTCCTGTTCACGCTCAACGACGACTACATCATCGACGCCAACCGCAAGGGCAACACCGCGCGATGGATCAACCACAGCTGCGCACCCAACTGCCGCGCCGTGGTGGAGGAGAACGCGAGCGGGAATCCACGCAAGGACCGGGTCCTGATCGAGGCGATCCGCGACATCAAGCCCGGCGAGGAACTGACCTACGACTACGGCATCGTGCTGGACGTGCCCTACACCGCACGGCTGAAGAAGCTGTGGCAATGCCTGTGCGGGTCGCCCAACTGCAGCGGGACGCTGCTCAAGCCCAAGCGCTGAACCGCCGCGCCGGCCGGGACCGGTCGGCCCTAACGGCCGGATGACATGCGCAAGACGCCTTGCGCATGCGCCACGCGCCATCCTCCCCGCTTCTTTCGCAGGAGGAACGCCCATGTCGCCATCGAAGAAGCTCAACGGCCGCTCCATTGCCGTGCTCGCCACCGACGGTTTCGAGTACTCCGAACTGACCGAGCCCAAGCGCCTGCTGGAGGAGGCCGGCGCCGACGTGCAGGTGGTCGCGCCGGGCGATGCCAGGGAGATCAAGGGCTGGAAAGGTGGCGACTGGGCCGGCAGCGTGCCGGTGGACATGAAGCTGGAGGAGGTCGATGCGGCCGACTTCGACGCACTGGTGCTGCCCGGCGGCGTGATCAATCCGGACAAGCTGCGCACGCAGCCGGCCGCGGTGGCACTGGTGCAGGCGTTCGCCAAGGCCGGCAAGACGGTGGCGGCGATCTGCCACGGGCCGTGGACGCTGATCAACGCGGGGCAGGTCGACGGGCGCAAGGTGACCTCGTGGCCGTCGTTGCGGCAGGACCTGGAGAATGCCGGCGCGAAGTGGGAAGACCGCGAGGTGGTGCGCGACGGCAACCTGATCACCAGCCGCAAGCCGGACGACATTCCGGCGTTCGCCGAGGCGGTGATCGAGGCGCTGGCGGCGTAGCTTCCGGGGTTCTCGATCGGGCATCCGCGCGAGCCCCTGCCGCTCACCCAACCCTCTCCCCGGCGGGGAGAGGGAGCGAAGGGTCAGTCCTCCTCGGCGTGCGGCTTCCAGGCCTCGCTCAGCTGCTTCTGCACCGGCGGGGGCACCGGCTCGTAGTGGGAGAGGTCCAGGCTGAAGCGCCCCTGCCCGCCGGTCATCGCCCTCAGTTCGGTGGGGTAGTCGGTCAGCTCGGCCAACGGCGCCTGGGCGTGGATCAGCAACTCGCCACCACGCTGCGTGTCGGTGCCCATGATGCGCGCGCGCTTGGCCGAAAGGCTGCCGGTGACGTCGCCGACGCTGGCCTCGGGAATGGCCACCTCGACGTCCACGATCGGCTCCAGCACGATCGGCCGCGCCTTGCCCACCGCGTCCATGAACGCCTTGCGGCCGGCGCTGACGAATGCCACCTCCTTCGAATCGACCGGGTGGTACTTGCCGTCGTACACGGTCACGCGCAGGTCCTGCATCGGGTAGCCGGCGATCGCGCCGCCGTCCATCGCCTGCCGCACGCCCTTCTCGATCGCCGGCAGGAACTGGTTGGGAATCACCCCGCCCTTGACCTCGTCGATGAATTCGAAGCCGGCGCCGCGATCGAGGGGTTCGACCCGCAGGAATACCTCGCCGAACTGCCCGGCGCCGCCGGTCTGCTTCTTGTGCCGGTGATGGCCGTCCGCGTGCGCGGCGATGGTCTCGCGGTAGGCGATGCGCGGTGGATGCGTATCGACCTCCACGCCGTAGCGCTCGCGCATGCGCTCGAGCATCACTTTCAGGTGCAGCTCGGACAGCCCGCGCACCACCGTTTCGTTGAGTTCCTTGTGGTGTTCCATGCGCAGGCACGGATCCTCCTCGGCCAGCCGCGCCAGCGCCTGCGACAGCTTCTGCTCCTGGCCCTTGTGCCGGGGCGTGAGCGCCAGGCCGAACATCGGCTGCGGGTAGGCCATCGGCGCCAGGTGGATGCCGTCCTCCTCGTGCGAGTCGTGCAGCACGGCGTCGAAGTGGATCTCCTCCACCTTGGCCACCGCGGCGATGTCGCCGGGGATCGCCTGCTCGATCTCCACGTGCGCCCGGCCGTTGAGGCGGAACAGGTGACCGACCTTGAACGCCTTGCGCGAGCCGTCCACGAACAGCTGCGAGTCGCGCCGGATCGTGCCCTGCCACACGCGGAACACGCCGAGCTTGCCGACGAACGGATCGTTGATGATCTTGAACACGTCGGCGATCACGTGCTTCGACGGGTCCCCGTCGACCGTGACCGCCTCGCCCTGGCCGTTGACGAAGGGTGGCGGATTGCCTTCGGCTGGGCAGGGCAGCAGGCGCCCGGCCAGCTCCAGGAACTCGGCCACGCCCACCCCGGTGCGCGCGCTGACGAAGCAGATCGGCACCAGGTGCCCTTCGCGCAGGCATTGTTCGAACGCATCGTGCAGTTGTTCTCGGGTCAATGCACCCTCGCCCTGGTCGAGGTAGGCGCCCATGGTGGCCTCGTTGATCTCCACCACCTGGTCGAGGATCTGCCGGTGCGCCGCGGGCAGCGAAGAAAAGTCGGTCTCTCCCTCGTCGTGGAAGAAGCAGTCCAGCACCTGCGTGCCGCCCTGCGCGGGCAGGTTCACCGGCAGGCACTCCGGCCCGAACTCGTCGCGCAGCGTGTCGACCAGCATCGACAGCCGCGCGCCCTCGGTGTCGATCTTGTTGACCACCAGCACGCGTGCCAGGCCACGCTCGCGCGCCCGCTCCATCATGCGCCGCGTGCCGTGCTCGACGCCGTTGGTGGCGTTGACCACGATCGCCACCGTCTCCACCGCGGCGAAGACTGCAAGCGTGCCACCACGGAAGTCCGCGTAGCCGGCGGTGTCGATCAGGTTGATGTGGCAGCCGTCGCGGTCGATGCCTGCGATGGCGCTGTCGATCGAATGCCCGCGCGCCTTCTCCTGCGCGTCGGTGTCCGACTGGGTGCTGCCGCGCTCGACCGACCCCGGCGTCTGGATGACGCCGCCGGCGTGCAGCAAGGCCTCGAACAAGGTGGTCTTGCCGGTGCCGGCGTGGCCGGCGAGCGCGATGTTGCGGATGTTTTCCGTGCTGTACGACACGAGACGTCCCTCCTCTGGCAAGGCGCGGGACTCGCATCGGCATGAACGGCGCCGCACGAGGCCGCGCATGGCGGCTGACGATGGCGGGCCGTCATGGTCGTCCTCAGGCGCGCGGGGCGCGGGTGGGGCGGTCATGGCGGGGTGCGGCGGGTGCCGCCTGTGTAGCCTTGTGCCATCCGCCCGCGCGGTCAAGTCGCAGTGCGGGCGGGAACCCCCGAAAGACGTGACGGTCTTGCGAAGGCGGGCACGGTGAACGCCCGCGTCCCGCGCAGGAGCCTTTCCATCGTTTCCCCGCCGCAAGTCGAACCGCATCGCTGGAAACCCCCTTCGTCGCGTCCCGGGCTGGCGCCGCTGGACGAGGACACGCGGGCACGGCTGCGTGCGTGGCGCGAGCGGACGCCGCCGCGCGAACCCTGGCGCTCCCGCCTCGCGCTCGCCATGGTGCTGGTGCTGCATGGGCTGTTCGCCCTCGTCGTGTGGTGGGAGATGCAGCCGCGGCCGGTGCGCGAGGTTGTCCACACGCAACCGGGTGGCGCCCTGCAGGTGCGCCTGATCGCGTTGCCCCGCGCGCCGTCACGCACGCCGCCCGCGGTGCCGGCGCCGCCATCGCCGCCACCGCGGGCGCGCCCGGTGCACGAACCGCTCCGGCCGGCGGCGCTGACCGCCAGCCTTCCGGCCGCCGCCGCGTCGACCCCGTCCGCCCCGCCACGCCTGTACGACCGCACCGGCCAGCCCCTGCTGCCTGCCCGCGCGGCGACCACCGCGACGCCGGAGCCGGGCTACATCCAGCGCATGCCGCAAGGGGACACGCAAGTCATGCAGCACGACAGCCCGGTCAGGTACCGGGCCACGCGCTTCGAGGAATACTTTCCGCCGCCGGACGAAACCATCGCCGGCCAGGGCGTGCGCCGCGCCCTCAGGGCGACCCACACCGGCGAGTCGAAGTCGGTCGACCTGGGCCACGGCATCCACCTCAAGTGCAAGACGCTGCTCGGCATCCCCACGCCCGACTGCACCATGCCGCCGGCACCCCCTTCGAGGAAGGACGGCGACGAGCGCCTGAACATGGCCCCGGCCCCGCTGGCGAAGGAACTGGCGCCACCGGCGCGCAAGCTGTCCGCATGCATCGCCCTCTACCGCGCCGGCAAGCCGCTGCCTCACGGCTGTCCGATCGATACGCCGGCGCGTGCGGTCGATGCGGAGTGTGCCGAGGCACGGCAGGCCGGCAAGCCGTTGCCGTCGCACTGTCGCAAGCCCTGACGCTTCCGCGGCGGCACCCGCGCCGCGGGTTCGGCAAGCTTCACGGTGCCGCGGCGTAGCCACCCCGCAAGCTACACTTTCGACATGCCCCTGCCACCCGCGGACAAGCCGAGCGACTCGCCCGCCAACGCGCGCCCGGTGGTCATGCTTCGCTCGCCGCGCGAGGCCGCCTCGCAAGCCATCGTCTACCGTCGCCGCCGTGCCGAGCGTCCGCGCGACCGCGGCCTGCGCATCGCCGGCCTGGCCGGCACGCTGCTGGTCCATCTGCTGGTGCTGTTCGGCGCCATCCTCGGACCCGCCTACGACCTGCAGGAACCCGAGCTCAAAAGCACCCCGCTGCAGGTGCGCCTGATCGAAAAGCCCGAGCCGCCACCCCCGCCGCCGGTACGCGGCACGCCGCCGAAGCGGGTCGGCCCGCGCCACCGTGGCAACACGCGCGCGGCGGCCACCGCGCCCACCGAACGCGCGACCGCGCTGCCCGCCCCGGTTCCGGCCCGACCGGAAACCCCGGTCATCACGGTCACTGCGCCCAAGGCGACCATCAAGATCGCCGCGCCCCCTCCGCCGCGCACCCTGCCGCGCCCGCAGCCGACGCCGGACCTGGCACCCGTGCCGCTGGCCGGCACGCCGCCGCGGATCAACCTCGACACGCCCCCGGCGGTGCGTCCGGTGCCGCCGAAGTTTCAGCCCGAAGCCGTGCGCAAGCCGCAGCCCGAGGGCACCCGGCCGATGCCCAGTCCGCCGTCGCTGGCGATGCCGGCGGTGCCCGCCCAGGCCGCGCCGCCGGTCGCGGCGCCGAGCATCGCGCTCGAGCAGGTCGCCCCGCCGAAGGCGCAGCTGCCCGGCGCGGTGGAGCTGGTCCGCCCGCAGCCGCCGGCCGCTCCGGCCACGCCGCAGGTCGAGCCGATCCCGCTGCCGGCCCAACCCGCGCCGAGCATCGACCTGGCGCCGCAGGTCAGCACGCCCACGCCGCTGGTGCCGCGCGAACGCCCGCGCGTGCAGGCGCCCAGCATCCAGCTCGCCGAGCCGCAACTCTCGGCCGTGCCGCTGGAGACCACCGCCGCGCCTCCCGCGCCGCAACCGGCCGCACCCGCCATCGAGGTGCCCCGGCCCGCCTTGCCGGCCGCCTCGCCCATCCTGAGCCGCCCGCAAGTGGCTGCCGCGACTTCGGCCGAACCCTCGCCGAGCGAAGCCGCAGCGCCCACCGCCCCCAGTGGGGAAACGGCCAGCGCTACTGCGCAGGAGAACACGCCCGCCAGCGCTCCCGAGGCCACCCCGCAAGGCCGCGACACCGGTACCCCGGGCGCCCGCGAAGGCGCCCCGGAAACCGCGAACGCCGCCGGCGCTCCCGCGCCGCAGCCGGGGCAGGCCAAGGGCCAGGGCCAGGGCAGGCAGGGCAAGGCCCAGCCGGGTGCGGCCGAAGGCGCCACGCATGGCAGGCTCGGCAGCTACATCCAGCTCAAGCCGCACGGCGATACCCAGGTCATGGACCACCGCGCGCCCGACATCGGCTACCGGCCCACCCGCTTCGAGGACGACTGGGCGCCGCAGAACGAGAGCTCCATCGACACGGCGCTGCGCCACGCCGTCGAGAAGACCACCGTAAAGCACACCTTCCACCTGCCACGCGGCGTGCGGATCAACTGCAAGGTCAGTCCGCTGCTCCCGATCGCACTGTTCGGCTGCGGCGGCGACCCGCCGGCCAAACCCACCTCGGACCCGACGCTCTACAAGCGCCTGGACCTGGCCCCGGCCAAACCGCTCGACCCCACCGCATCGGCGAGCGCGGCGAAAGCCGCCTCCGCCCCGGCGCCGGCCGCGCCGGTCAAGCTGGACAACGCCGCGCAGTGCGCCGCCGCACGCGTCACCGGCGGCCCCTTGCCGCCCGGCTGTCCGGGCGAAAGCCAGGCGCCGCCGCGGACACTGCCGCCGCCGGCAGGCAGTTCCTGGGTGCCCGCGAGCGACCAGTTCCACTGAGGCAGGCACGCGCCGCGGTGCGGCGCACGCCACGGCATCGCATCAGGCCCGGTCGCCGGCCTGCGCCTGCCCGCCGAGCGATCAGCCGGCCGGCCGCGGGATCAGATAGACATCCCGCTCCAGCCCGTCGGGAAACGACCGCCTGCCGCAGGGCTGGCCGCCAAGCCGCCCGGCAAGGGCGCGCGCCGGTCCATTGGCGTCGTGCATGTAGGTTTCCACCGTGGGCCAGCCGAACGCGTCGTAGGCGTGGCGCACCGCGGCGCGCGAGGCCTCGTACGCCAGCCCGCGGCCGCGTGCCTCCGGCAGCAGCCACCAGGTCAGTTCGCGCGGCCAGCCGCGGCCTTGCCAGAACCCGCAGGCGCCGATGATCTGGCCTTCTTCGCGCAGGCGCAGTGCCCACACACCGAAGCCCTGCAGGTGCCAGCTCCCCAGGTCGCTGGCCAAGCGCGCCCACGCCGCGCCCGGGGTCAACGGGCCGCCGTAGGCGCGCGACGCCTCGGCGTCGGTGTAGAAGCGCTGGTAGGCCGCGTCGCAGGAAGCGTCCGGCGGCAGCAGGAGCAGGCGTTCGGTGGTCAGCGTGGGGATCGGCACGGAGGGCGTTTCTTCCTGGGATGGTGCGCCGGGCCACGCGCCATGGGGCATGCCGAGGGCGGAGGCGCAGCGCCGGCCAGTGTCCCCCATTCCCCCGGGTTGCTCCAGGGTGCGACGCCCGCAGCCAGGGTTGGGGCCTGCTCCGGCGCCGGCCTGCGCGCTATCCGTACCCGCGACCTACTTGCGGGTGGTCCGCTTCGGCGCCTTGGCCTTCGGCTCGGGCATGGCCCGGGTCGTCGCGAGCAACAGCGCGTGCAGTCGATCCGCATCGTCGAGCAGTTCGTCGGCCACCGGATAGGGCTTGGCGCCGGGGTAGGGTGGTCGTCGCGGGAGGCTCGCCGTCAGTGCCCCGGTGGCGTCCGCTGCCTTCACGAACAGGCTGTTGTCGCAGGCGAAGGCGACGATTTTTCCGTCGACGTAGAGCCCGAACTCCCCGAACATCCGCTTGAAGGTGATGCGTTCGCCCAGCCCCGATTGCTCGGTGACGTACTCGACGAAAGACAGTTCGGTGGCCATGGATACGGTTCCCTGATGTGCACATGGGGCGCCCTTCAACGAGCGACCGGCAGCGCGCCGGTCAGCCCGGACGTGGCGCGTCGGGACAACTCGCCTGCAACTGCTGCTCCAGGCCGTCAAAGGCGAGGACGACGGTCTGCCCACTCGCTGGATCCTGCCATGTGATCATCCGGCCGCGCCAGGCGGGAAACTGCCGGACAGCCGCCGCGTAGCTGGCCTTGAGGCGCTCCAGCGCTGCGGGAAAGCGGCAGGCGCAAGTCGCGGGCGGTGAAGAGGCCGCGCATCGGCCGACGGCTTGCGCCACCTCGCCGATGTCACGGTTGACCCGCGTGGCGGCTGCCAACTCGTGGGGGCTGCGGATCGCGATGAGCGCCGTGCCGGCCCATGCGCAGGAGGCGGAGAGCAGGAGGATGCCGCCAATGAGCCTTCGGATCGCCATCTGCTGTTCGCTTCCCGGTGGATTGTCCGCCACGGGCCGCCGGGTCCGGTTGAGGCCAGGCGGCGCCCCGAACCCGGCCGGAACACCCCTGCGATGCGCGGCCGGCTCAATGATCATGGGTCCGCAGCGCTGACCATGACGTAGTAGCCATCGGGGTCGCGAAGGGCGAACTCCATGGTGCCCGTGCCGGGACCGAGGCCCGGCTCCTCCTCCAGTGCCGGGACGAGGTCCCGCGCCCGGGCCAGGGTGGCCCCGAAATCGTCCACGCGGAAGAACAGCAGGAGCCCGTTGCCGGGCGTGGCGGGTTCGGGACTGGCCAGCGTCGGATGATCATGGGCGCCCCACTGATGCAGGCACAGCAGGACGGTCCCGTCCTCATCCAGGACCTGTCCGAAGTAGCTGTGCGCCGGGGCCGTGGCGGGCTGCCCGAACAGCGACTGATACCAGCCCAGGCTGCGGGCGACGTCGGCGACGCCGATGATCGTCCAGGTGCGTCTCATGGTTCCCCTCCCAGCCAGGTGGACGGCGCTGCCTCCTGCGGCAGCACGTTGCGGAGCACGCAAGGCCACCGCTGCCGCTACGCAGGGCGTCGCGCCGCCCCGGGCGACAGCCGGCCGTCCGGCCCCGTGATGGCGCGACTGGTGAAGGCGACGATGGGCCCGGCAAACAGGAACATGTGGGACAGCAGGTCGAGGGTGCTGGCCAACGGCGCGAACGTGACCGGCCGGGGATAGGCCGACAACGGCAGCACAACCAGGCGCATCGCCAGGAAGACGCCCAGGCCAAACAGCACGGCACACAGCAGCCGCGACCGCAGCAGGGCGGGCTTCCATGCGGCCAGCCCGGCGAACACGGCCGCCCAGCCGACCGCAAGCGTGAAGTGGCAGAGGACACCGAGCGCCGCGCTGGCGTTGCCGCCCGCATACGCGGAGCTGCCCAGCAGCCCGCTGGCGATGGTCTGGAAGACCCGCACCACCGGCACGCCGTTGTAGCCGGCAAAAGAAACGGCAAAGAGCAGATCCAGCGCGCCCCCCAGGAGGCCGCCCATGAGTACTGCTGTCGCAACATGCCGGTAGGTCATGCGTTTCTCCCGGGTTGGCGCCCTGACCAAGCGGCGATAAAGCGTTCATTGAACCAGAAGATCATCCGTGCCGGCCGACCTGGCTCATGCGTGGCAGGGGCGAAGGCGTGGCCCCTGATTCATTCCGCATGCGCTGGTACCGCGTGACGCCACTGCACTCGGTTCACTGCCGAAGCCGCTGACCGTCAGGCGGCTGGCGGTTGCTTGCCGAGTTCGCCAGACACATAGGCAACAAGCCCCTCCGTATTCCGGACAAACTCCGCCTGCAAGTCGATCCCGCACTTGTTCGCCAGGACGATGATCGACCACAAGCAGTCCGACAGCTCGTGGCCTAGTTTGGCGTTGCAATCGTCGATGTCCCGGATGCCGGCGTGCGCCTGGACGAGCTTTGCCAGGTCACCTACGTCGCCCACGAAGCCGAGCGCAAGTTCTTCTGTGCTCCAGATGCGGCCCCACTTCTTGATCTCGAGCGCTTCGTAGAGCTCGTTCAGCCGTAGTGCCGCCTTTTCGATATCCCGGAAGTCCATGCTATGCCGCCCAGACGCTGGAATTAATTGACGCGCGGTTGCGCACGCGCGGACGAGGGGTTGGCGCGGTTTACAAACCAGCGACGGAAGCAAGTACGGCGACAGCGGTGTGGCTGCAGGTTTCGCTTCATTACGCCTAAGGTTGCCCGTTGGAGGGATCGCCCAAGGGTTCCTTCAGCGCGCGATCCCTTCGGCATGCACCAAGTGGACGCGCCCTGGCGGACAGGATGCTGACGACCCGGCCCGTGTCCGCATCCACGACTGCCTTGATGCAGGCACATCCGTAGCCGTGCAGCCCGTTGACCGGCACCCATTGCGAGTCTTCGAACTGAGGCCAATCACCTGCCGCCTCATAGCTTCCCTGGATGGCAATCGCCCACTCCCTATCCCGATCCCGGAGCGACGCGTTGCCTGGAGTCGAATTGTCGAACCAGCCGCATCTGGTCTGCGGCTTCGCAGCCACTGCTGCATAACAGCCGCTGGCGAGCAGCCATAGCGCAATGGTCATCAGCAAGGTCGCTTTACGAGTGTGCATGAGCCGTTTGAGTGTTGGTTGCTGGGGATGACGCTGGAGTTGAGCGGGGGCGAAGCCATCCGCCTTGAACGACTGTCAGCACCTGTTCCAGGCAGGACGAAACTTTTGAATGAAAGCCTTCTCCTCGACATCGGCCAATGAAATGTCATGCTCGCCGAATAGCATGACTACAGCGGCCCGCCTCGACCACAGCTCATAACGTTTGCCGCTCGCTATGCCTGCGCAAATACGCGCCGCATGAGCTGAGCCCGTCGTACTGCCGCCTCTGAAGCCGCCGACATGTTGGCGGCAACGCTCATGGAGCGTTTTCCCGGCCTTGCCGATGTAAACGACCCTGGCCGCGCTCTCGCTCATTTCAAGCCAGATATAGACCCATCCGTGGCCTACGGGCTCCATGGCCAACGCAAAGTGCGGCCCGCGCTTGGTATTTAGAACCACGTCCCCTGCTTTTGAAAAGCCCAGGCTGGACAGGGATTGAACGAGTTCCTTCACGCGACCTTATCCTAACCCTTCGACGTGAGCGGCACTTTGGCCTGGCACAGCAAGCTCAAAGACGTCCGCTCGATGGAGGTGTTAGCTGCCATTCTGCCGGAGCACCCACCCGAGAGAAAGCACATAGCGGCTCCCGCCGACGACTCGAGTAACGCTGTGCTCGCACGCATCCGGGCGAAAGAGCTTGATCCGGCGAGTCGCAAAGATCGGGCTGGAGCAAACGAACTCGCCTCCTGACCTTGGCGACTTCAGCACCAGATTCAGCCGATAGTGCCGCCCCTGCTGCACCGGATCAGTGTGAGGAGGAACCTCAGACCCCTCCGGATAACGAATGAGGTAGCTGTCAAAGGAAAGCGGCCAAAGGCCCGCCAGCAGAAGCATCTTGTCGTACCCGGTACCCTGCCGGCCTTTTTGCCAACGGAAGGCTTGCTTTACGTAGGCTCGAATGGCAGCAAGTATGCTCATGGCAGCTAACGTTGGAATTGAGCGGCGGCGGAGTCGTCCGCCTTGAACGAATTGTTAGCGCGACCCACGAAACACCATAGCGATCATGGTGATTAAAAAAGAAGTAGACAGGACTAGCCCAATATCGAACGAATATTTTAGGAAAACGTTGTACCACCGCGACCTTTCGTCGTTGCTCAACAGACCCAAGTAGCATTCAACGTAGCGCTGCCGTCGGAATAGAATGCCTGCTTTCCGCACTTTGATCTGAGCATCGCTGATGCGAAGGAGGACGACGAAAACATACAGGACCCCGAACAAGGCTGCATATGAAGCCATGATGGACCACATAAAAATAAAGAGAGTAGTCATGGGCGCTAACGTGAAGGTGACCGGCACGTTGCGGCAAGGGGCCGCACGGTGCACGATTTCCAATGGCGCCGTGCGGCCCCTTGCCGCAACGTGTCCGAGTCGACCGACCTGTTAGACCTCGGGGACGAGAACCTCCACTTACTGAACATAGCCTCGCCTCGCATTCACCGCGTACTGCCGCAGTTCGGCCTCCAGATTGACCGCCTTCAGGTACCTATTGATGACGTCCTCTACACGTTCAGGGTAGTAGGAATGAATGTGGCCCACGCCGTGCAGCCC
>NZ_DASSES010000064.1:0-3149 GCF_035695185.1 Frateuria sp. | reverse complement strand
CGTAGATCGGCACCTCACCGTGCTTCAGGCGCGCGACCTTGGCCGCGTCCACGTCCACGCACAGCACGCGGTTGCCCATTTCCGCCAGGCAGGTCCCGGTGACCAGGCCCACGTAGCCGGTGCCGAACAGGGTGACTTTCATCAGGGGGATCGCTCCGGAGCAAAACGATCGCGGATTCTAACAGGCGCCGCCCACGGCAGCCGCATAAAAAGAAAGGGCGCGGATTGCTCCGCGCCCTTCGGTCCGGTGACTGCGCCCGGCTTACTTGCCAGCGTTTTCCTGGCCGCCGGCCGGCGTCGGGCCGGTCTTCACCAGGGTCACGTCGAAGATGATCGTGGCGTTCGGCGGGAAGCCGTTCTGCGGCTGCGCGCCATAGGCCAGGTTCGACGGGATGTACAGCATGTAGTGCGCGCCGGTCTTCATCATCTCCAGACCCTCGCGGAAGCCCGGGATCACGCCCTGCAGCGGAATCGAGGCCGGGCCCTTGCCGTGGTCGGCCGAGGCGTCGAACTTCTCGCCGCCGACGAAGGTGCCCACGTAGTTCACCTGTACCGTGTCGTTCGGGCCCGGGCGTGCACCGGTGCCTTCGCTGACCACCTTGTACTGGAGGCCCGAGGCGGTGGTCTTCACGCCTGGCGCGCTCTTGTTCTTGGCAAGGAAGGCTTCGCCCTTGCTCTTGTTCTCGGAAGCGACCTTCTCGTACTGGGCCTTGGCCTTGGCCTGCAGCTTCGCGACGAAGGCGTCGCGCACGCTCTTGGCCTCGGCTTCGCTCATCGTCGGCTTCTGGCCCGACAACGCGGACTGCACGGCACGGGCGACCGTTGCCGGGTCGACCTCCTCACGCACGAGCGGCGGCAGCTGGCTGGCCAGGTCCCAGCCGACCACGTAGCTGGCCTTGGTCTTGTCGACCGTAGCGCCCGACTTGGCGGCCTGGGCGTGGACCCCCGCGGTCATGCCCAGCGCAACGACCATGGCGGCCGCCGTCAGCGTGGGACGCAGAAATTGCTTCATGAAGAACTCCCTCGTGTATGGAAATGCCGGCAATGCCGCCGGGCCTCCCCGATGGAGGCAGGCGGGGCATTGTGAGGCGCGTCGAGCAGTCTTGGCAACGACACCGGCTGTCGACCGTCATGGTTCGGAAAGGTTCCCGTCCAGGCAGGCTACTCGCCAGGCGATGGCCGCTCCAGCGTGTCGCGCAGCGCCGCCTGCAGCCGGGCGTGCATCCTCACCAGCGCGCGCCACAGCACCGCCGACAGCAGCACGCCGGCCACCAGCAGCACGATCGCCACGCCGCGGGGCGGCAGGATCGCCGAACCAAGCACACTCACCAGCAGGCCCAGCGCCAGCAGCGTGCCCAGTGGGATGAGCCGCGCCAGCAGACTGCGGATGGCATGCGTGTAGCCGCCGGCGAACTGTTCCCGGATGCCGAGCTCGGCCAGCAGCATGCCCAGCGCCTCGGCCTTGCGGTAGATGGCGATGAGCATCGGCAGGGAAAGGAACAGCGCCGCGGCGAAGATGAGCGAATGACGCGCCTCGCGCCCGACCCCGAAGGTCGAGAACCAGGACCAGTTGTGCGCGTTGACGTAGGCACCGATCACGAACAAGGTCACCACCAGCACTACGTTGACGCCGATGTGCCAGACCAGCCGGCGCAGCATGGCCGCGATCATCGCGTTCTGCTCCACCGGGCGGAGGCTCCCCAGCCAGCCCGAATAGCTGGTCAGCAACAGCCGCAGGGGGCCCGGGGTAACGCGACGCATGCCGTCGACGATGCCATTGGCATGCCCCACCAGATAAGGCGACGCAGCCATGCACACGACCGATACGGCCACCGCGGTCGGATAGATGAAATCGCTGACCACGCCGAGCGAGGCGCCCAGCGCCGCGATCACGAAAGAGAACTCGCCGATCTGCGCCATGCTCAGCCCGGTGCGGATCGAGGAGCGCACATCCTGCCCCACCGCGACCATGCCCATGCCGACCGCCAGGGTCTTGCCGACCATCACCACCGCGGCGATGCCCAGCGCCGGTAACGCGTACTGCCACAACAGCGCCGGGTCGATCTTCAGGCCGATGGCCACGAAGAACAGCGCGGCGAACATGTCGCGCAGCGGTTCCACCAGCCGCATCACGCGATGCGCGTTGCGCGCCTCGGCAATCACCGCACCCGCGAGGAATGCGCCGAGCGCCACGCTGAAGCCGAGCGAGGCGGCGAACAGGCTCGCGCCGAAGCACACGCCCAGGGCGCTCACCAGCAATGTCTCGTCGCGCCCGAAGCCGGCCACGTAATCGATGAGCCGCGGCAACAGCAGGAGGCCAAGGATCATCCCGGCGACCACGAAAAGCCCCACCTGCCCGACCACGGCCAGGGCAGTCCCCGCCTCCATCGCACCGCCTATCGCCACCGCGCTCAACACCGTGAGGATCACGATCGCCAGCATGTCCTCGGCCACCAGGATGCCGACCACCCGCTGCGCGAACGGCAAGTGCCGCAGGCCACCCTCGGCCAGGGTGCGCGTGGCGACCATGGTCGAAGACAGCGAGATCAGCGCGCCGAGGAACAACGCGTCCATGCGGCTCCAGCCCATCGCCTCGCCCACGCCCGTGCCGATCCACAGCATCAGGCCGACCTCGATCACCGCGACCATCAGCACGCCCATGCCGACCTCGCGCAGCTTGCGCACGCTGAACTCCAGCCCCAGCGTGAACATCAGCAGCACGACACCGAGGTTGGAGATGTCGTCGATCGCACGCGGATCGCCCACCAGCACGCCCGGCGTGTGCGGCCCGATCAGCACGCCTGCCAGGATGTAACCAAGCAGCACCGGCTGGCGCAGGCGCTGGAACAGCACCGTAGTGGCACCTGCCACGATCATCACCATGGCGAGGTCGCGGATGAAACCGATCTCGTGCATGCGGGCTCCGGCGCGTATAGCCATCCAGCTTACGTCACAACGCGAAGGTGTCGATCCGGCCCGGAGAGCGCGTGATCGGCGCGCGCAAAATCTTCCAAAAAAAGCTTGACGGATTCGCGAACCCTGCCTATTCTTTCGGGCTTCCAGCGGCGGGGCCATAGCTCAGCTGGGAGAGCGCCTGCATGGCATGCAGGAGGTCGGCGGTTCGATCCCGCCTGGCTCCACCAACCTAA
>NZ_DASSES010000063.1:0-44925 GCF_035695185.1 Frateuria sp. | reverse complement strand
TGTGTAAACCCACCAGGTTGTTCATGGCGATGCGGGTGATAGGTGGCCGGTAGTCCAGGCTGGCGTGTGGCCGGTGCCAGTTGTACTGATGCAGCCAAGCCCACCAGTGCGCGGCGCGCTGGGCCGAGTGGTCATAGCTGCGCGCGTAGGCCCACTCGCGCAAGGCCGTCTGGATGAAACGCTCGGCCTTGCCGTTGGTGCGCGGTGTGTAGGGTCGGGTGCGCAGGTGGCGCAACCGAAGGCGGCGCAGCAAGCGCCGGAAGGCCCGGGATTTGTAGCAGGCCCCGTTGTCGGTCATGACGCGGGTGAAGCGCACACCCAGCGCGCTGTAGTAACGCAGCGCCTTGAGCAGGGCGCGGCATGCGCTATGCCCGCGCTCGTTGGGCTCGATGGTGCCGAAAGCCACGCGCGAGGCGTCATCGATCGCCACGTGCACAAACTCCCAGCCGGCTCCGTCGGAGGTCTGCTGACGGTCGCCGGTGACGCGGTGGCCGGGGCGCCAGAAGCGCCCCAGCTTCTTGATATCCAGGTGCAGCAGGTCGCCCGGTGCCGGGTATTGGTACCGGTGAATCGGGCGGGCCGGTTCCAGCTCCGCAAGCCGATGCAGGCCGGCCCGTTTGACCAGGCGAGCGACCGTGCTGACGGCGATCGCCAGATGCTGGGCGATCTGGCGGTAGGTCCAGCGCTCGCAACGGTGCTCCATAACCTGCTTGGCGACCGCTGCATCCGTGGCATGCGGGCAGCGGTGCGGCCGCGAGGATCGATCGAGCAGCCCGGCGGCGCCCTCCTCGCGGAAGCGCGCCAGCCACTTGTACGCCGTGCGCACACTCACTCCGGCTGCATGGGCCGCCTCCTCCACCCGCAGGCCGTGCTCAAGCACCCGCTCCACGAGCAGGGCTCGACCTCGAGGCGTAAGACGGGCATGTTTATGCAGGTTCATCCGGGGCTCCTGGTGTGCTGGTTGGGTCGCACCTCCAGAATCCCGGGATCGCCCCGGGTGAACAACCTACTTAGAGATCACAGCTAGCGCCAACCGAGCCGCAGCCGCACGCCCGCCGCGATGCGCTCGGTCTCGCGCAGCGGTGGCTGGCGTTCGGGCGCGTCCGCGTTCAAGGGGTGCAGCAGGCCGGCCTCGCGCAAGGCGCGGTGGAAGCGGGCGAGCTTGTCCGGCAGCGGCCGCGGGGCGAAGGTGTGCACGGCGCAGCCGACGGCGCAGGCCTCGGAAAGCATGTTGACCGAGTCGGGGGTGGCCACCAGGCGGTCGGCCCAGGCAAGTACACCGGGATAGGGGTTGGGGCCGTCGGCGCGGCCCTGCCAATGCAGGCCGGGAAGGTCGCACAGGGCTTCGCGCAGGGTCTCGGCCAGTCGCGGCGGCGTGCGGCGCGAAGCCAGCACGAGCAGGCTGCCGCCGTGCCGCTCGTGCATGGCGCGCAGTCCGTTGGCGAAGGCCTGCGTCCAGGCGTGGTCCATCGCGATGCCGTGCCGCGGGCCGCCGAGCAGCACGCCGATGCGGGGCGAAGGCAGTTCGGCCAGTGCCTCCCAGGCGTCGTGCGCGTCGGCCAGCCACTCCGCGTCGACCGGGTTGAGCGAGCCCAGTGGCGCGAGCACGTTGGCGCCGGTCAGGCCGTCGTGCTGTGGCGCGATCACGATGTCCCAGTTCCCCGGCGCCATGCGCGGGTCGAGGATCTGCACGGTGCGGCAGGCGCCGCCCGACAGCGGCCGGAGCATGCGCGTGAACAGCGCCGCGGCGCGCCCGCAACCGACCGCCACGCGCGGCCACGGCGCCGCGAAGCGCCCGCGCTCGACCGCCGGCAAGGCCAGCGTGCCGCCGAGGGCCAGCCGCGGTGCCAGCCAGGCCCACGGCCCGCGTGGCTCCAGCACCAGCGGGCGTACCGGCAGGCCCAGCCGCTCGGCCAGCGCCAGGGCCTGGCGCCGGTTGCCGGCGGCATCGTCGGTGATCGCCCAGCACTCGTCGCGCAGCGCACTCACGCGGGCGCCATCCGGGCGATTGTTGGCGAAATCTGCATGCTGGGTTCCCCGTTCCTCACCCGACCATCCACGCCCTTGGCCTTACACTTGCGGATCGCCCGCGCCGGATGGCGCGCCACGACCGCAAAGGATACCCATGAGCGAAGTGCTTTCCGAGGCCGCCCTCGACCAGTTGTTCCGCGAAGCGCGCACCTATCGCCGCTCGGCCGAGGCATGGCTGGACAAGCCGGTGACCGAGGCGCAGCTGCGCGCGATCTACGACCTGGCGAAGCTGGCGCCCACCAGCGCCAACTCCTCGCCGGCACGCTTCGTGTTCGTGCGCTCGCCGGAGGCCAAGGCGAAGCTGGAGCCGGCGCTGGACCGGGGCAACCTGGCGCAGACCATGGCCGCGCCGGTCACGGTGATCGTCGCAGCCGACCATGCCTTCTACGAGCACCTGCCGCGGCTGTACAAGGAATCCCCCGATGCGATCGGCTGGTTCGCCGGCAAGCCTGCCACGATCGACGCCACGGCGTTCCGCAACTCCAGCCTGCAGGGCGCCTACCTGATCATGGCGGCGCGCGCGCTGGGGCTGGACTGCGGCCCGATGTCCGGCTTCGACAACGCACTGGTCGACGAGACGTTCTTCGGCGGCACCCAGGTGCATGCGAATTTCCTCATCAACATCGGCTACGGCAACCCTGCCGTGTTGCGGCCGCGCGAAGAGCGCTTCGCGTTCGACGAGGCCTGCCGCATCGTCTGAGACACCCCACAAGGAGCCGTCATGCGCACGTTCAAAGCCCTCCTCTTCGCCGGCCTGCTCGGCACCGCAGCACTCGCCCAGGCGGCGCCGGCGACCTACCGGCTCGATCCGCACCACACGATGGTGCTGTTCAGCTGGGGCCACTTCGGTTTCTCCCACCCGACCGCGGAACTTGGCCTGGGACAGGGCACGCTGGTGTTCGACCCCAACCATCCCGAACAGGCCAGCGTCGAGGTGACGTTGCCGATGGCCGGGCTGGACACGCACGTGCCGGCGCTGGACGAGCACCTGGCCAAGCCGGATTTCTTCGATGCGGCCAAGTACCCGCTGGTGACCTACAAGAGCACCCGGGTCGAGGTGCTCGGCAAGGATCACTTCCGTATCACCGGCAATCTCACCGTGCATGGCGTGACCCGACCGGTCGTGCTCGAGGCCACGTTGAACCGGATCGGCAAGCACCCGATGACCGGCAAGCCGTCGATCGGTTTCGACGCCTCCGGCACGCTCAAGCGTTCGGATTTCGGTGTCGGGGCGCACGCGCCCAGCGTGAGCGACGAGATCAGCCTGCACATCACCACCGAGGGTTCGGTGGGCGGTTAGTCGCGCCCGCCCCGGCTCGGAAAGGAACGACGCCCGCGCCGGATGGCGCGGGCTTCGTCATCCCCGGGGCCGGCTTCGGCCGGCCACGGAAGGGACGCCGCCGGTGCGGTCAATGCCTGGCCACGCCTTCCTCGCGCATCGCCTCGAGCTTGTCGAGGTCCACGCTGGCCACCGCCTGCTTGAGGTCGTCGATGCTGCCGGCCTCGCCGTGCGCATTGACCGTGAAGCGCCCGCCGATCACCACGCTGTACTCGCCGCTCTTCGATTGATCGTCCCACTGCTCGTGGGTGAGGCGGCCATCGGCGGTGTAGGTCTTCTCGTAGCCGTGGTCGGTGCTGCGTTCTTCCTCCGGCGCCAGCGCCCCGGCCATCGCCATCAGGCCCTTGGCGGAGCCCATGTCGGTGACTTCCAGCGTGAGCGTGCGGCCGCCGTCGTCGCCGTACTCGGCACGCGCCTCGGTGATCTGCATGCCCATCGCGCTGTTGCGCTGGGCCGAGCTGCTGGTGCGCTTGAGGCCGAGCAGGGTGTCGGGAAGGAACGCCTTGACCTGCTCGGTGGACAGCGCCTGCACCTCGCCGCCGTTGCCGGCCGCCGCACCCTTGCTGGCCTGCTCGGCACGCTCGCCCATGGCGGCCAGTCTGCCCAGCGCGCTGTCGGGGTCGACCCTGAGGTTGTCGCCGGTGCTGCCCAGGTGGGTGCCGGACATGGCCGCGCCGGTGTAGGCGGCGGTGCCGATCACGCCGGCCACGACCAGGCCGACGATCCAGCTCAGCACGATGGCGATGATCACGGCCAGCGCCGTGTAGCCACCGGCCTTCTCGGGCGGGCATTTCATGGTGAAGGGCAGGCCGAGGTAGAGCAGGTAGATGCCGTAGATCGCGCCGGCCAGGGCGATCAGCCAGCCGATCCACGGAATGATCACGGCAACGCCGGCGACCCACGCGGCGGTCCAGGAATAGGCCACCGCCTTGAGCGCCTGCACCAGGTCTTTCTGGCCATTGAAGGTGCCGGCCAGCGCGTTGACGATCCACGCCATGAGGTAGGCCACGACCAGCGTCAGCAGGTAGTGCAGCACCATGGCGCCGATGCCCGCGGCGACCGGCGTACGCACGACCACGCCGAGGAAGCCCGTGCCGATCAGGCTGCCCTTGATGAAGCCGGCGATCGCCGGTAGTGCGGCGATCCAGAGAATGTAGCCGGTGTACAGGCCACCGACGGTCGCCGGCTCGGCGGCGGCGACCGGCCATTCGGTCCTGGGCGTGGCCAGGATGCCCTTGGCGCGCGCGATGATCTTTCCGAAGTCCATGGTGTTCCCCTTGCGACGGATGAGTTCGGCGACGGATGCCCTCGGGCAGGCCCGCAGCCATCCGCCGGCCGCTGCCCGTCCACGGTCGCCCCCAGGGCGTCGCCCACCCCTTTGGGCGACGCCATGCACAGTTGAGGGCAACCGGGCGGCGAAGTCCAGTGCGCCGCGCTGCCGGGGGCGCGACGGGCGCGGGCATCTCGCCGGGCGTGCGCCCTGCTACCATGCCGGGTTTGAGATGCCCTTCTGGAGCCTGCCATGTCGCGCCCCCTTTCCGAGGCCGCGCCGATTCCGGCGAATGCCGAAAATCGTTACGAAGTGACGCGCAACGACCTGCCGCTGTCCTGTCCGATGCCGGCCATGTCCCTGTGGAACTCCCATCCGAAGGTCTACCTGCCGATCGTCGAGGACGGCGGGGAGTCCGTGTGTCCCTACTGTGGCGCGCATTACGTCCTGCGCGACTAGCCGTCGGGCGCCCGCCGGCTCCTGAACGGGGGCATTCGGCACGATCGCTGCTTGCTACGGCGGATGAAGGCCACCCAACAACCCCTCATGTCTGCCGTCGTCACCCCCACCCGGCGTCTGGTCGTCGTCCAGCTGATCCCGGCGCTGCATACGGGCGGGGCGGAGCGTTCGACGCTGGAGGTGGGCCGTGCGCTGGTGGCGGCGGGGCACCGGTCGGTCGTGATTTCCGCGGGCGGCCGCCTGGTGGCGCAGCTGGAGGCCGAGGGCAGCGAGCACATCACCCTGGACATCGGCACCAAGTCGCCACGCACGCTGTTTCACCTGGCTGCGCTGCGACGGCGCTTGCGCGAACTCGGACCGGACGTCGTGCATGCCCGTTCGCGGCTGCCCGCCTGGCTGGGTTGGTGGGCGCTGCGCGGACTGACGCCGCGCCCGCATTTCGTCACCACCGTGCACGGCCTGAATTCTCCAGGCCGCTACAGCTCGATCCTGCTGCGCGGGGAACGCGTCATCGCCGTGTCGCAGACCATGCGCGACTACGTGCTCAGCCACTACCGCTGGCTGGACCCGGCACGCGTCAAGGTGATCCCGCGGGGGATCGATCCGGAGGCTTTCCCGTACGGACACCGTCCGGATGACGCCTGGCAGAAGGCCTTCTTCGCCGAGTACCCGCAACTGGCCGGTGCGCCGCTGCTGACCCTGCCGGGACGCGGCACCCGCCTGAAGGGCCACCACGAGGCGATCGAACTGGCCGCCGAGCTCAAGCGTCGCGGCATCGAGGCGCGGCTGTTGCTGCTGGGCGTGATCGAGCCGGGCCGGGAGGCCTACGTCGAGGAGCTGCGGCAGCTGGTGCGCCGGCACGGCCTGGAGGCCCAGGTGGTGCTGACGCCGCCGCGCAACGACGTGCGCGACATCTACGCGGTCTCTGCGCTGATCCTGCAGCTGTCGACCCGGCCCGAGTCGTTCGGGCGCACCGTGGTCGAGGCGCTGTCGCTGTGCCGGCCGGTACTGGGCTACGCCCATGGCGGCGTGGGCGAGCTGCTGGCCGAACTCTACCCGGCCGGCCGCGTGCCGCTGGGCGACCGCGAGAAGCTGGTCGAGCGCGCTGCCGAACTGTTGCGCGTGGCCCCGCCGATCCCGATGCTGCAGAGCTACCGGCTGTCGGACATGCAGCAAGCGGTGCTGGCGCTGTACGGGGAAGTGGCGGGCTGACCGCGTCCCGGATCGGTAACGGGCGGCACGCCACCCGATCGATCCACGCGTGGCCGGCGCCCTGGCTGTTCCCACGCAGGCCAGCCGCGTGGCGGTGCCGGCCCTTACAATCGCCCGATGCCTGCGACCCGTCCGATGGCCAACGCCCTGCGCTCCCCGCTGCTGCCGTTCTGGCTGGTGATCGCGCTGCTGCCGTTCGGGCGCAGTTCAGAGCTGGGAACGCTGCTGTGCCTGCTCGGCACGATCCTGCTGTTCGTGCGCCACCCGTGGGCGTTGCGCGGGCATGGCGGCGCGCGCCTGCTGCTGGCGCTGCTGGCCTGCTACATCGGCGCGGCGCTGCTGTCGGCCCTCGACGCGGTGGTACCGGGAAAGAGCTGGGGCACCACCGCGGGCCTGCTGCGCTACGTGCCGCTGGGCCTGTATGCCTGCTTCGCGATCCGCCGCGAAGGAAAACTGCATGCGATGTACTTCGCGGTGGCGGTGGTGATCGGGGTGTGGGTCGCCGACGCCTGGCTGCAGGCGCTCACCGGCTGGAGCCTGGGTGGCCATGCCGAGGCCGAGCGCATTTCGGGCATTTTCGGCGCGGACAACCTCAAGCTCGGTCCCACCCTGGCGGTGCTCGCGCCGTTCGCACTGTGGGCGGCGCGCGAGCGCTGGGGGCGCGGGGGCCTGGTGCTGTGCTTCCTGGTGATGCTGGGCCCGGTGCTGCTGGCCGGCTCGCGTGCCGGCTGGCTCTGCTATGGGCTGGTCGCGCTCGCGTTCGCCTGGCGTGAGGCCGGCTCGGTCCGGCGCTTCGCCCTCTGGTGCGCTCTGGGCGCACTGCTGGCGGCGCTGGCCGGTGGCCTCGCCTGGCGCACCTCGAGCCGGTTCCAGGACCGCATGGAGCGGACCCTGGCCGTGTTCGCCGACAACCCGCAGGGCCTGGACGAGGCGCTGACCGGCCGGCCGGCGATCTGGCGCGCCAGTGCGCGGATGATCGCCGACCATCCGTGGAATGGCGTGGGCGTGCGCGGCTTCCGCTATGCCTACCCCGATTACGCGCCGGGCAACGACCACTTCCTGGTCGAGGAGGCGTGCGGCGTGGGCGAGGGTGCCTGCCACGCGCACCAGCTGGTGCTGGAAGTGCTGAGCGAGACCGGTACCATCGGCCTGGTGCTCTGGCTGGCGGCAACGGCCTGGGCGCTCCACGCATGGCGCCGGCAAGGCCCGGCGGCGCGCGCACGGGCCTTCCCGGCCAGCGTGGCGCTGGCGGTGATGCTGTTCCCGCTCAACACGCACCTGGCCTTCTACTCGGCCTGGTGGGGCCTGCTGTTCGCCTGGCTGCTGGGACTGTGGTGCGCGGCGCTGTATGTCGGCGGGGACGACCATGCGTGAGCCGTTGTCGGTCGTGGTCACCACCTACAACAACGCGGACACGCTGGATGCGTGCCTGGGCTCGGTCGGCTGGGCGGAAGAGATCGTGGTCCTCGATTCGGGCTCGACCGATGCCTCGGCTTCGATCGCGCGGCGGCACGGCGCACGCGTGGAGGTCCAGCCGTTTGCCGGCTACAGCGCACAGAAGCAGGCCGCGATCGACCTGGCCCGGCACCGCTGGGTGCTGTTGCTGGATTCGGACGAGGCGTTGCCGCCGGCCGCCGCCGCTCCCGTGCAGCGGGCGCTGGAGGCGCCGGCCTGCGCCGGCTACCAGTTGTGGCGGCGCGAATGGGTGTTCTGGCGCTGGCAATCGCCGCGTGCGCGGTTGAATCATTACGTGCGCCTGTTCGACCGCGAGCGCGCGCGCATGAGCGGTCACAGCGTGCACGAGGCAGTCGAGGTGGACGGCCCGGTGGGCAGGCTCGACGTGGTGCTGGATCATTTCGGCGAGCCGGACATCGCCGGCCGCGTCGAGAAGGCCAATCGCTACTCCACCCTGCAGGCAAACCAGGACGCCGGGCGGCAACGCGCCTGGCTGGGCTGGCGGCTGGTGGCCTATCCGACGATCGCGTTCCTGCGCTACTACCTGCTGCGTGGCCACTGGCGCGCCGGCTGGGCGGGTTTCATCGCTGCCCGGGTGCACGCGTTCTACGCATTCCTCAAGTACGCCAAGCTGCATGAGGCGCGCATGCGCCGCGCGCCAGGCACGCCGCGCCGACCGCGTCAGCCGTAGATCTCCGGCGCGCCGGGCGGGCGGGTCTTGAATCGCTTGTGCACCCACAGGTACTGCGCCGGCGCGGCACGCACCATCTGCTCGATGCTGGCGTTGACCAGGGCGGTGTCGGCCGCCGCGTCGCCACCCATCGGCAGCGGCGCACCCAGCCGCATCGCGTAGCCGCCGCCGGCCTGGCGCTGGTGGAAGAACGGGATGACCTGCGCCTGGCCCATGCGCGCCAGGTGATGGGTCGCGGTGATGGTCGCCGCGGGCACGCCGAAGAACGGCACGAACACGCTGTCCTTGCTTCGCATGTCCTGGTCGGGCGCGTACCACACCGTGCCGCCGCCACGCAGGTACTTCACCGTGCCGCGGATGTCGTCCTTCTCGAACATGGCGGCGGCATAGTGCAGCCGCGCGCGCAGTACGGTCCACTCGAACACGGCCGAGTCCATGCGCCGGTACATGCCGGCGATCGGGATACGCCGCGAGATCAGCCGCGCACACAATTCCAGGTGCGAGAAGTGGCCACCCACGAGCAGCACGCCCTGGCCTTGCGCGCGCGCCGCCTCCAGATGCTCGAGGCCTTCGATGCAGGTGGGGATGCGCTCGATCGCGCGGTCGGAGCCCATCCAGCCCAGCGCGAACTCGACCAGCATCAGGCCGATGTCGGTCAGGTGTGCGTCGACCAGGGCCGCACGCTCGCCGGCATCCAGGCCGGGAAAGCACAACGCGACGTTCGCCTCCGCCACGACGCGCCGGCGCGAAGGCACGCGGCGGATCAGCGCTCCAAGCAGGCGACCCAATCCCATCAGCCACCGGTAGGGCAGTCGGGCGATCAGCCAGATCATTCCCACGCCCAGCCAGGCGGGCCAGTGGCGCGGGGCGAGCAGGGCGGGCGCGAAGGAAGGGCGGGGCATGCCGGGCATATCCGGGGGATTGTAGCGTCGGGGGCTGCTCCTTCGGTGGCGATCCTTGCGAGTGTCGGCCTCCGCGTGCGCGGGCCCGCAAACCGCTCCCCCGGTGAAGGGAAGAGCGCGCAGAGGGCTCGCCCTATAATCCCCGGCGTCCTCCTGGCCTGGCCTCCCGTTGCGCTACCTCTACACCTTCGTGATGTACCTGGCGACGCCGCTGATCGTGCTGCGCCTGCTGATCCGTGGCGCCCGCTACGGCAACTACCATCGGCGCTGGCCGGAGCGCTTCGGCCTGTTCCAGAAGCCGCAGTTCAGCGGCAGCCTGTGGGTGCACGCGGTGTCCGTGGGCGAGGTCAACGCGGCCGAGCCGCTGATCAAGGCGCTCAGGCGCGACTACCCCAACGCGCCGCTGGTGGTCACCACGGTGACTCCGACCGGCTCGGCGCGCGTGCACCAGTTGTTCGGCGACAGCGTGTTCCACGTTTATCTGCCCTACGACCTGCCTTTCGCGGTGCACCGCTTCCTCAAGCGGGTGCGGCCGCGGCTGGCGCTGATCGTCGAAACGGAGATCTGGCCCAATCTGTATTTCGCCTGTCGGCGGCGCGGCATTCCGCTGCTGATCGTCAACGCGCGGTTGTCGGAGCGCTCGATGCGGGGCTATCGGCCATTGCGCTCGCTGGTTCGTTCGGCGCTGCGCACCGTACGCCAGATCGCCGCCCAATCGCGCACCGACGCGGCGCGCTACCGGCTGCTGGGGGCCGATCCCTCGCAGCTGGTGGTCAGCGGCAACCTGAAATTCGACATGCCGGTGCCGGATGGCGCGGTCGACAAGGGCCTCGCGCTGCGTGCGCAATGGGGGCCGCGCCGGCCGGTATGGATCGCCGCCAGCACGCACGAGGGCGAAGAGCTGGCCGTGCTGGAAGCGCATCTGGACGTGCTGCGCCGGCTGCCCGACGCGCTGCTGCTGATCGCGCCGCGGCATCCCGAGCGCTTCAAGCTCGTCGAGCATTCGGCGCGCAGCCTGGGATTCACCGTCGCCACGCGCAGCGTCGAGAAGGTGCCCGCCGCACACCAGGTGTTCGTGATCGACGCGATGGGCGAACTGATGCCGTTCTATGCGGCTTCCGACCTGGCCTTCGTCGGTGGCAGCCTGGTCCCGATCGGCGGGCACAACGTGCTGGAGCCTGCCGCACTGGCGCGGCCCGTACTGGTCGGGCCGCACACGTTCAATTTCGAGGAGATCACGCTCACGCTGATCCGCGAGGGAGGCGCGAGCCGGGTGATGCACGTCGACCGGCTCGGCCACGACGTCCTGGACCTGTTGCGCGACGAGCGCCAGCGCGAGCGGATGGGCCGCCAGGCACGACGCGTGTTCGACAGCGAGCGCGGTGCGGTGGGCAGGGTGATGGAACTGATCGACCGCGTGCTGGAGGAATAGCAGGCCACCCTGCATCCCTCCCCGGTATCGCGGGGAGGGATGGATGAAGCGTCACTCGAGCAGCGAGTTGACCGCCTCGAGGTCCTTCACGTCGATCGTGCCTGCCGCCTGCTTGAGCTGCAGCTGGTCGAGGATCAGCGTGTGGCGCGACTGCGAGTAGCTGCTCTCGGCCTGGGTCAGGGTCTGGATCGCGTTGAGCACGTTGAGCATCGTCTGCGTGCCTACGTCGAAGCCGGCGCGGGTGGCTTCAAGCGCCTTCTGGCCCGATTCGACCGAGGCCTTGTTGGCCTCCACCTGGCTGATGCCGGCGATCACCGAGCGGTAGAAGTTGAGCGTGTCGCGGGTGACCAGGCGGCGCTGGGCCTCGAGCGAGTCCTCGGCGGCATCGCGCTGGTAGATCGACTGGCGCACGCGCGACTGCGTGGCGAAGCCGGAGAAGATCGGCACGGTCAGCGTGATGCCCACGGTGGTGCCGTAGCGCCCGTTGCGGTCGGCAAAGGCCCCGCCCATGTTCTCCAGCCAGTTGGCCGAGGTGCCGCGGCTGACCGAGGCGTTGATCGTCGGCAGGTGGCCCGCGCGCGCCGAGTTGACGCTGTGCGAGGCGGCTTCGACGTTGTACTGCTGCGCGATCACGCTCGGGTTGGTCTTCAGCGCCTCTTGCACCCAGGCATTCGGGTCGGCCGGCTTGGGCGGCACCATCGGCAGGTCGTCACGCAGTTTCTTCAGGTCGCCGACCGGCTTGCCGGTGATCTGTGCCAGCGCTTCGCGCGCGTCGTTGAGCGAGTTGTTGGCGGCGACCGTCTGCGCCTTCGCCAGCTCGTAGTACGACTTGGCCTGGTAGACGTCGGTGACCGCCGACAGGCCGACGTTGAAACGCTGCTCGGCCTGCTCGTAGGACTGCCGGAAGGCGTCCTCGTTGGCCTTGGCGTAGGCCAGTTCGTCCTGGCTGGTGAGCACGCCGAAGTAGGCCGCGGTGACGCGCACCAGCAGTTCCTGCAGGGCGGCGTCGTACTGCGCGGACTGCGCATCGGATTGCGACCTGGCCGCCTGCAGGTCGGCGATCTTGCTGAGGTCCAGGATCGTCTGGCTGAGTTCCAGCGACTCGTCGCGACTGCGCAGGTGGCCGGCATTGATCGGCGCGCCGCCCTCGGTGACGGTCTGCGCATTGGCGCCGCTGGACTGGCTGAAAGTGGCGCGGCCGGACAGCTGCGGCAGCAGCAGCGCACGGGTCTGCGTCACCGTCTCGCCGACCGACAGGCGCTGTGCCTCGGCCTGCGACAGCACAGGGTCATTGGCGCGCGCTTGGCGGTAGGCGTCCATCAGGTCCTCGCCGTGACCGGGCAGCGAGATCGCCGACAGGGCCAGGGCAAGAGTCAGCAGCTTCAAGCGCATCGGGGGTTGCCTCATGCAATCGATTGGAAGTTTAGAAAACGAAACGTCGGGGCGGCTCGGCATGCGCCAGGTAGGGCAGGTCGGTCTCGAACAGGAATTCCTCGCGGAAACCGCCGACGCCGGTCTGGGTCAGCAGGACGGCCTGCTGCACGGGCGACTCGCCGCGGATCGCCAGCAGGCGGCCGCCAGGCTTGAGCCAGCCCAGGAAGCGCTGCGGGACCTGCCACACCGCGCCGGTCACCACGATCGCGTCGAACTTGTCCTGCGGCTGCCAGTCCTGCACCGCATCGGCGGTCACCAGGGTGGCATTGGCGATGCCGGCGGCGGCGAGGCGCGTCTGCGCCGCGGCGGTGAGGTCTCCGTGCACCTCCACGCTGGTCACGTGCGCGGCCAGCTTGGCGATGCAGGCGGTGAGGAAGCCCGAGCCGGTGCCGATCTCCAGCACGCGGTCGCCCGGCTTCAGCTCGAGCGCCTGCAGCACGCGGCCCTCGATCACCGGCTTCATCATCACCTGGCCGTGGCCGATCGGCAGGCACAGGTCGGCGAACGCCAGCTGGCGATGCTCCGGCGCCACGAAATCCTCGCGGCGCACCTGCGCCAGCGCATCGAGCACGCGCACGTCGAGCACATCCCAGGGGCGCACCTGGCTCTCGACCATGTTCTGCCGTGCCTGTTCGAAATTCATCGCCATGGTCTAACGTCCGCAAGAATCAAAAAAGATCAAAAGGATAAGCGTTCGGAGGCCGCCGCGACAGTGTGATTAGCCTGCGGCCTCGAGGCGGGTGCCCGAAGTGCCGGAAGTCACCGCGCCGGATTGACGGAAGTCATGCCTGGCGCGGTGTCCGCGGACACTGGCACTCTCCTCGCCCGGGCGCGGACGCCCGGCATGCGGCCTGCGTGGCGGTACACTGCCCGCAGGACAGCGGAACGGTCGGCGGCATGACCGCCTCCAAGGGAACTGGAAATAAGTAAACCGATCCGTATAATAAAGATCTTCCCGTTCCGTGTGAAGCCGTTCCCGACCAAGGTGTCATCCATGAATTGTCCCGCCCACGCCAAGACTCCCGGCCCCGGTCGCCCGAAGGACATGGAGAAGCGCGCGGCGATCCTGGAAGCGGCCAAGGCGCTGTTCATCCGCAACGCGTTCGCCGGTACCAGCATGGACGCCGTGGCCGCCGAGGCGGGCGTGTCCAAGCTCACCGTCTACAGTCACTTCGGCGACAAGGACAACCTCTTCCGCGAAGTGATCCGCGCCCGCGTGCAGGACCTGCTGCCGGAAGAAACCTATCACTTCGACCCGCGCGAGGACGTCGCCGACACGCTGCTGCGCGTGGCGTTGACCCATGCGCGGCTGGACTGCAACGCCGAGACGGTCGGCACCTTCCGCGCGATCCTGTCGGACTGCCGTCAGGGCAATCCGCGCTACGGCCGGTTGATGTGGGAAGAGGGCGCCACGCGCACGCACGGGCTGATGGAACGTCTGCTGCAGCAGGCGGTCGACGCCGGCAAGCTGGACATCGACGACGTGCCCCGCGCCTGCGTGCAGTTCCTCACCCTGATCAAGGGCAACCTGATGATGCGGCAGATGTTCGGCTGCTGCGAATGCCCGGACAGCTACGCCGCCGAGATCGAGGCGACCGCCCGCGCCGGCGTGAAGATGTTCCTGCGCGCCTACCTGCCGCGCTGAGCGCGCAGGGTCGGCCGCCGCGGCCGATCCCCCGGCTGTCATGATGAGTAGCCGACCGGGCGTCACCCCCTGCTTCACCACCGTTTCGCGCCGCCGCCACTAGCCTGCCCCGGGAACCCACCATCCGAGGGACAGACATGGCGAGCAAGCCGTTCCTGACCGATATCGAAGCGATCCGCAAGCGCGCCCGTGAACACATCGACCAGGGGGCGATCACGGCCGGTTACAGCGCCGATCGCGACACCGTCATCAAGCTGCTCAACGAGGCGCTGGCCACCGAGATCGTCTGCACCTTGCGCTACAAGTATCACTACTACATGGCCTCGGGGATCCACTCGCAGGCGGTCAAGGCGGAGTTTCTCGAGCACGCGCAGCAGGAACAGGAACACGCCGACCGCATCGCCGAGCGCATCACCCAGCTCGACGGCAAACCCGATTTCAATCCGGAGGGCCTGCTGAGCCGGTCGCACGCGGATTACGCCGAAGGCGCCGACCTGGTCGACATGATCAAGGAAGACCTGATCGCCGAGCGCATCGCGATCGACACGTACCGCGCGATCATCGAATACATCGGTGCCGACGACCCCACCACCCGCCGCATCATGGAAGAGGTGCTGGCGCAGGAGGAGGAGCACGCCGAGGACATGGCCAGCCTGCTGGCGCAGTTGGGCGAGAAGGGCGAACCGGCACGGCCGGCCCAGCCACAGCCGGCCGCGCAGCCGTCGTCCAACGCCGGGTCCGGCTGGCAGCACTGACTACCAGCCGGCGAGCACCAGCTTGCCGATGCTGCTGCCGGCCTCGATGCGCCGGTGCGCTTCGCGCAGGTTGGCCGCGTCGATCGGCGAGAGCGTCTCGCGTGCGATGCCGCGCAGCTCACCCGCATCGATCAGCTGCGCCACGCGCGCAAGCAGGCGTCCCTGCTCGGCCAGGTCCGCGGTACCGGCACGCGAGCGGGTGAACATCGACTCCCAGTGGATGCCGATCGATTTGTTCTTGTAGGCGCCGCCCAGTGGCAGCGGGCCGCGCGGTTCGACGATCAGCCCCACATGGCCCTGCGGCGCGAGCAGCTCGCCCAAGTCTGCCCAGTAGCGGTCGGTGTCGGCCAGGTTGATCGCCGCATCCACCTGCGCAAGGCCCAGCGCAGCCAGTTGAGGCGCCAGTGGTTGCCGATGGTCGACCACCTCGTCTGCGCCGAGCTGCCGGCACCACGCTGCGCTCTCGCGCCGGGAGGCCGTGGCGATCACGCGGAAGCCGGCGCGCCGGGCAAGCTGGATGGCCATCGAGCCCACCCCGCCCGCACCCGCGATGACCAGCAGTGTGCGGCCGCGACCACCCTGTTCGCTGTCGAACGGCATGCGCTGGAACAGCAGCTCCCAGGCAGTGAGCGAGACCAGCGGCAGAGCCGCCGCCTGCGCGGCATCGAGCGTACGCGGCGCCGGCGCCGCGATGCGGGCGTCGACTGCCTGCCATTGCGCGTTGCTGCCCGGGCGGGTGACGTCGCCGGCGTAGTACACGCGGTCGCCGGGGGCGAACTGGCGCACGTTGGCGCCGACCGCCTCGACCACGCCGGCGGCGTCGAAGCCCAGGATCGATGGCCGCGCGGCCTCGGGCTGCGGTCCGGCGGTGCGCAGCTTCGCGTCCACCGGATTGACCGAGACCGCCTCCACGCGCACCAGCAGGTCGTGGGCGCCGGGCGTGGGTGTGGGCAGCTCGAGATCGAGCAGGGCCTGCGGATGGTCGATCGGCAGGCGGCGGGTGAGGGCGACGGCCTTCATGCGGCTGCTGCGGGGGCGGGGGCGAGCGGCACCGGCGGCGGGTTGCGCTCGGCGAACATGCCGTTCCAGTACGGATAGTAGGGATAGGGCGGCACCACCGCGCTGGCGGCATCGAGCCGGGCCATCTGCCCCGCGTCCAGCGACCAGCCGACCGCGCCGAGGTTGTCCTTGAGTTGCGCCTCGTTGCGGGCACCGATCAGCACGGTGGACACGGTCGGCCGCTGCAGCAGCCAGCGGATCGCCACCTGCGGCACGCTGTGACCGGTTTCGGCGGCGACCGCCTCCAGCGCGTCGACGACGCGATAGAGGCGCTCCTCTTCCACCGGCGGTGCGTACTGCGCGGTGTCGTGCAGGCGACTGCCGGCCGGCAGCGGCTGGCCACGACGGATCCTGCCGGTGAGCCGGCCCCAGCCGAGCGGGCTCCACACCACCGCGCCCAGGCCCTGGTCCAGACCCAGCGGCATCAGCTCCCACTCGTAGTCGCGCCCGATCAGCGAGTAGTAGGCCTGGTTGGCGACGAAGCGCGCGCGGCCATGACGGTCGGCGGCGGCCTGTGACTTCATCAGCTGCCAACCGGAGAAGTTGGAGGCGCCGAGGTAGCGCACCTTGCCGGCGCGCACCAGGTCGTCCAGCGTCGCCATCACGCTTTCGACCGGCGTCATCGCATCGAAGTGATGCAGCTGCAGCAGATCGATGTAGTCGGTGCCCAGCCGCTTCAGTGCACGCTCGACCCCGCCGATGAGGTGATGGCGCGAAGCGCCGACGTCGTTGGGCCCCTCGCCCGCCCGCAGCGTCAGCTTGGTCGAGACGATGGCGCGCTCGCGCCGGCCTTTCAGTGCGGCGCCGAGGATCTCCTCCGATGCGCCGTCGGAATAGACGTCCGCGGTGTCGAACAGATTGGCCCCGGCTTCCAGGCAGAGATCGACCAGGTGACGTGCTTCGGCGGTGTCGGTGGCGCCCCAGGCGGCGAACAGCGGACCCTTGCCGCCGAAGGTGCCGGCGCCGAAGCCCAGGGCGGGCACCTGGAAACCGGAATAGCCGAGAAAACGATATTCCATGACGCAGGACTCCTTTGGGGGTGGGGAAAATCAGCGCTCGCAGGCCACGAGCCGTGCCGGCGACCGGCGCGCCGCGCGCAGGCCTGCCAGTGCCACCGCGGCGCCCGCGAGAGTCACCAGTGCGCCGGCATACGGCACCGCGGAAAGGCCTGCGCCATGTTCGATCACGGCACCGCCGAGCCAGGCGCCGAGCGCATTGCCGAGGTTGAAGGCGCCGATGTTCAGGCTCGAAGCGAGGTTGGGCGCGCCGGCCGCCTTCTGCAGCACCCACAGCTGCAGGGGCGCAACGGTGGCAAAGGCGGCGACGCCGAACAGCCCCATCGCCAGCACCGCGGGTAGCCGGGCGTGCAGCGCCGTTCCGGTCAGCGCCAGCACCACGGCCAGCGCCAGCAGGCTGCCGACCAGCGCCGGCGCGAGCCGACGATCGGCCAGCCGTCCGCCCAGCAGGTTGCCGATCACCAGGCCCACGCCCACCAGCAACAGGATCGGCGACACCGTGGCGTCGGGGAAACCGCTCACGCGGGTCAGCAGCGGCTGCACGTAAGTGAAAACGGTGAACACGCCGGCGAAGCCGAGCACTGTCGTGGCCAGGCCGAGCAGCACCGCCGGCTGCGCCACGGCGCGCAGCTCCGCGCGCAGCGGGATCGGCGCGTGGCGGTCGCGGTCGGCCGGCACGAGCGCGCCGATCACGAGCAAGGCCAGTACGCCGATCCCGGCCACCGCCCGGAACGTTGCCCGCCAGCCGGCGATATGTCCCAGCCAGGTGCCGGCCGGCACGCCCAGCAGGGTGGCGAGCGTGAGGCCGGTGAACATCAGCGAGATGGCCGAGGCGCGGCGCTCGGGTGCGACCAGGCCGGCGGCCACTACCGAGCCGACGCCGAAGAAGGTGCCGTGCGCCAGCGAGGTGACCACCCGTGCGGCCATCAGCACGGCATAACTGGGCGCCAGCGCACAGGCAAGATTGCCCAGCGTGAAGATCGCCATCAGCCCCAGCAGCACGGTCTTGCGCGGCAGTTTCGAACTGGCGGCGGTGAGCAGTGGCGCGCCGACGAATACGCCGAGCGCGTACCCGGAAATCAGCAGGCCGGCCGCGGCGATGCCCACGTGCAGGTCGCTGCCGACCTGCAGCAGCAGGCCCATGATGACGAATTCGGTGGTGCCGATGCCGAAGGCGCCGGCGGCCAGCGCGACCAGTGCCGTCGGCCTGCGGGAAGGAGGTTTCATGGGGCGGGGCTCCGTGGGGAGCGCGCAGGCTAGGCGGTTGCACTTTCGCCGGAAAGGCGCAGGATGGCGAATCGCTTTCAACCATCTGTTGAGAATCGTGGACCGGCTGGACGACCTGACCTTGTTCCTGCGCGTGCTCGATCTGGGCTCGATCAGTGCGGCCGCACGCAGCCTGGACCTGTCGGTGGCGGTCGCCAGCCAGCGCCTGAAACGGCTGGAGCGAGGGCTCGGCGTGCGCCTGCTGCAGCGGACCACGCGACGCCTGCACCCCACGCCGGAAGGGCGGCTGCTGGCCGGGCAGGGGCGCGCGCTGGTGGAAGACCTGGACGCCCTCACCACCGACCTGCGCCAGAGTGCCCGCAGCGTGTCCGGCACGCTGCGCATGACCCTGTCGGCCGCGTTCGGCCGCCAGTACATCTCCCCGCTCTTGCCGGAGTTCCTGGCCCGTCATCCGAAATTGCGCCTGTTCGCGCACCTGAGCGACGAGATGCAGGACCTGGTGGGCGCGGGCTACGACCTGGCGATCCGCATTGGTGCGCTGGACGATTCGAGCTTGATCGCACGCCGGCTCGCCTCCAACCGCCGCATGCTGTGCGCCTCGCCGGCGTACCTGGCGCGGCGCGGTCGGCCGCGCACGCCCGCCGAACTCGCGCAGCACGAATGCGTCCTGCTGACCGGCCGCAACGGGCGGCAGGACACCTGGCGGCTGATCGATGCCGAGGGCCACGAACACGTCGTGCGCGTGCAGGGGCGCTTCGAGACCACGCTGGGCGAACTGGTTCGCGACGCGGCCCTGGCCGGGCAGGGCATCGCGCTGCACTCGCACTGGCACGTGCACGAGGAACTGCGCGAGGGCCGGCTGGAGGTGGTGCTGCCGGAGTACACCCTGCCCGACAGTGCCATCTGGGCTGTGATGCCCCAGCGCCGGCTGGTGCCGCCGCGCGTGCGCGCGTTCGTGGATTTCCTGGCCGAATGCTTGGGCGAGGTGCCGCCGTGGGAACGGGCGGCCGATGCGCAGGCATGAAAAAGGCGCGCCGCCTTCAGGCGGCGCGCCCTGGCAGGACGATTATTTGGCGGCGTTGTAGCGCTCGACGCCCGCCTGGATCTCCGCCTTCGCTTCGTCGGCGCCGACCCAGCCGTCGACCTTCACCCACTTGCCCTTTTCCAGGTCCTTGTAGTGCTCGAAGAAGTGGCCGATGCGCTCGAGCCAGTGCGGCGAGACGCCCTTGATGTCGCTGATGTGCGCGTAGCCCGGGAAGATCTTCGGCGCCGGGATCACGATCAGCTTCTCGTCGCTGCCGGCCTCGTCGGTCATCTTGAGCATGCCGACCGGGATGCAGCGGATCACCGAGCCGGGGATCAACGGCAGCGGCAGGATCACCAGCGCGTCCAGCGGATCGCCGTCGCCGCCCAGCGTGCCCGGCACATAGCCGTAGTTGCACGGGTAGCGCATCGGCGTGGACAGGATGCGGTCGACGAAGATCGCCCCGCTTTCCTTCTCCACTTCGTACTTGACCGGCTCGGCGTCCTTGGGGATTTCGATGACGATGTTGATTTCGTCCGGCACGTTGCGGCCGGCGGGGACGTGATGCAGACCCATGGCAATCCTTGAAGGGGGAGGAAAAAGCGAGGCGCGAAAGGATACGGCAAACGCTGCTGCAATGCAGCGAAGGGAGCCGGCGGCGTTTAGCGGGCGGCTATCCGGGCCTCATCGGAAGCGTTCGGCCTGAGCGTCGCGCGCAGGCACCGGGGCGGGGGGGCGTCGCACCGTAAGTGGGAGGCGGAAAATCAGCGCAGTGGACGCTCGCGCAGCCACTTGGTGGCGATCCACTTCTCGCCGCGGGTCACCGGCAGGCCCGCGTGCAGCGAGCTGGTGTCGCCGCCCTCGTAGGCGAAATAGACGGCCGAACCAGCCAGGGCCGTGACCGTCAGTCCCACATTCGGGAACGCGGTGCCGCCGCCCTCCTCGGGCGTGTTGAGGTACATCACCACGCTGGCGATGCGCTGGCCGCCACGGGCGGTCACCGCCGCATAGCCTGGCTGGGTCGGATCGAACCAGTCGTAGTGCGGCTCGTATTCCTGGCCGGGCAGGTAGTGCAGGACCTGCAGGCCTTCGCCATGCTCGACCGGCAGGTCCAGCAACCCGGCCAGGCGCGCCTCGATGTCGCGCACCAGCGGTGTCTCGCCCAGCTTGAAGAACATCCCGGCGCTGGTGCGCCGCTCGTCGACCTGGTGCTTGCCGTCCTCGGCCACGGTCATGGCGCGATCCAGCCGCGGTCGTGCGGCGTCGATCAAGGCGGTGCACTCGCCCGGATCGAGCAACCCGTCGAGCACGCGCACGATCGGCGCCTCCATGCCGGCGCTTACGCGCACGTCGCGGCCGTCGACGGTGACCTTCGGCGCGGTAGGCGCACGGGTACGCCGGCCGGCCGGTGCGTTCGCGTTGATCGAGCTCAGCGGGATCTTCAGCACCTCCGCCACCGCGCTGCGGCCCTGCGCGGGCGGGTAGCCGGCGTCCTTGAGCAGCTTGAGCACCTCCGGCACGCCGTGGCCCGCGCGCGCGGTGGCCAGGATCCATTCGCGCAACTGGGGGCTGATGCTGCCGGACGAAGCTCTCATGCGTCGGATGCGGGTGGCGGTGGGGCGGCTGCCGGAAGCCTCATTTTACGTGTTGCCACAGCCAGGTGTATTCGAGCGCGTGCATGAAGGCCGACTGCTGGTTGTCCGCCGCACCGCCGTGACCGCCTTCGATGTTCTCGTAGAAGTCCGCGGCATAGCCCATCGACTGCATCTTCGCCGCCATCTTGCGCGCATGCGCCGGTCCCACGCGGTCGTCGCGGGTGGACGTGGTGAACAGCACCGGCGGGTAGGGCCTGCCGGGCTGTGCGTTCTGGTAGGGCGAGAAGGTCCGGATCCAGGCCCATTCGGCCGGCTTGTCCGGATCGCCGTACTCGGCCATCCAGGAGGCCCCGGCGGACAGGTGCGTGTAGCGCTTCATGTCCAGCAGCGCCACCTGGCTGACGATCGCGCCGTAGAGCTGCGGGTACAGCGTGAGCATGTTGCCCATCAGCAGGCCGCCGTTGCTGCCGCCCATGGCGGCCAGGTGAGGGGGCGAGGTGACCTTGCGCCGGATCAGGTCCTCCGACACCGCGGCGAAATCCTCGTAGGCGCGCAAGCGCTTGGCCTTGAGCGCGGCCTTGTGCCAGCGCGGGCCGTATTCGCCGCCGCCGCGGATGTTGGCGATGACGTAGACGCCGCCGCGCTCCAGCCAGGCACGGCCGATGCTGCCGCTGTAGCTCGGCTGCAAGGAAATCTCGAAGCCGCCGTAGCCGTACTGCAGCGTGGGGTTGCTGCCATCGAGCGCCAGGTCCTTGGGCGCGATCTCGAAATACGGCACGCGGGTGCCGTCCTTCGATTGCACGAAGTGCTGGCTCACCTGATATTTCGACGCATCGAAGAAGCCGGGGCTGTGCTTGACCGCCTCGGCATCGCCCTGGCCGATCGTGCCGTAGTAGAGCGTCGTCGGCTGCAGGAAGCCGGTGACCGTGAGGAAATAGGCGTCGCCCTCGTCCGCGTCGATGCCGGCGGCGTCGATCGAGGACAGCGCCGGGGCGCCACGCAGCGACCGGCGTTTCCAGGCCCCGTGCTGCGGGGTAAGCACCTCGAGCTTGTTCACCACGTCGTCCATCACATTGAGAATGAGGTGGTGGCGCGTCCAGGAGTAACCATCCAGAGCGGTGGTGTCGGATGGCTCGAACAGCACGGTGATGTCGCGCTTGCCGGCCATGTAGCCGTCGAAGTCCGTGGCCAGCAGCGAGCCGGCCTTGTAGGTGTGCCCGCCGACGGTCCAGTCGCTGCGCGGCTCGATCAGCAGCCATTCGCGCTCGACGCTGGTCTCGGCGTCGGTAGGGACGTCGATGCGGGCGAGCTGGCCGTCCTTGCCCAGCAGGTAGCTCTCGCTGTCGTAGAAGGCCAGCGCGCGCTGCACGAAGCTGCGCTCGTAGCCGGGGGTCAGGTCACGGTAGGCGCTGATGGCGAGGTCTTCCGGCTTGCCCTCGTAGATCGTCCGCGCTTGTGCCAGCGGGGTGCCGCGGGTCCACAGCTTGGCGATGCGCGGGTAGCTCGACTCGGTCATCGAGCCGGGGCCGAAATCGGTGCCGACGAAAATATGGTCCTGGTCGACCCAGGCGACCTGGCTCTTGGCCTCCGGGAGCGTGAAGCCGCCCTCGACGAAGGTTTTTCCGGCAAGGTCGAACTCGCGCACCACGTCGGCGTCGGCCCCGCCGCGGGAGAGCGAGACGAGACAGCGGCGGTAATCCGGCTTGAGGCATTGCGCGCCATGCCAGACCCAGTTCTCGTGTTCGGCTGCGGCCAGTGCGTCCAGGTCCAGCACGGTCTCCCAGGCCGGCTCGGCCTTGCGGTACTCCGTGAGCGACGTGCGCCGCCACAGGCCTTTCGGGTGGGCCTTGTCCCGCCAGAAGTTGTAGTAGTGACTGCCGAGCTTTTCGACGAAGGGGATGCGCGCGTCCGAGTCGAGCACCTCGAGCAGGCGTGCGTCGAGGCGCTCGAATTCGGGCGACCGGGCGTAACCGTCGATCGTGGCCGCGTCCTGCTGCTTGACCCAGTCCATCGCGCGCGTGCCGTCGATGTCCTCGAGCCAGAGGTACGGATCGGCGGCGTGGGCGCCATCGGGCGCGGAAGTCTTTGCGTGCGTCATGCCTGCCAGTGTGAGGCCCAGCGCGAGGGTGAGCCAGCGTGCGGTGTGGATCATGTCGGTTCCTTGTGGAACGGATGAGTGTGGCGGTGAGCGACGTGGCGCCTGTGGGGGAAGTCGGCCCTGGGGAGGGGCCGGGGCTCGCGGGGAGCTCCGTTCGTGCGCTCTACAAAAAGCGAAGGCCCGCAAGGGCCTTCGGTAGGTGGTCCATCGCAAGAGCGGCCCCTCACCCCCACCCTCTCCCCGGCGGGGAGAGGGGGCGAACGCGCCATGCGGGTTCGCCTTCCGGGGTCTGCAGCAACCGTCTGCTTCTCACGGTTACAACAACGGGATCAACAAAAGAGCGACGATATTGATGATCTTGATCAGCGGATTGACGGCCGGCCCGGCCGTGTCCTTGTACGGATCGCCCACCGTATCGCCGGTAACTGCCGCCTTGTGCGCCTCCGAGCCCTTGCCGCCGTAGTTGCCGTCCTCGATGTACTTCTTGGCGTTGTCCCAGGCGCCGCCGCCGGTGGTCATGGAAATCGCCACGAACAGGCCGGTGACGATGGTGCCGATCAGCACGCCGCCGAGCGCCTTCGGCCCCAGCAGCAGGCCGATCACGATCGGTACCACCACCGGCAGCAGCGAGGGCACGATCATCTCGCGGATGGCCGAGCGGGTGAGCATGTCCACCGCCTTGTCGTACTGCGGTTTGCCGGTACCTTCCATGATGCCGGCGATGTCGCGGAACTGGCGGCGCACCTCTTCGACCACCGCGCCGGCGGCACGGCCGACCGCTTCCATCGCCATCGCGCTGAAGAGGTAGGGGATGAGGCCGCCGATCAGCAGGCCGATGATGACCATGTGGTCGGACAGGTCGAACGTAAACGTCTGGCCCGCGTTGTTGACCGCCAGGTTGTGCGTGTAGTCGGCGAACAGCACCAGTGCGGCCAGCGCAGCCGAGCCGATCGCGTAGCCCTTGGTCACCGCCTTGGTGGTGTTGCCCACGGCATCCAGCGGATCGGTGATGCCGCGCACTTCCGGCGGCAGGTCGGCCATTTCGGCGATGCCGCCGGCGTTGTCGGTGATCGGGCCGTAGGCATCCAGCGCCACGATCATGCCGGCCATCGACAGCATCGAGGTCGCCGCAATGGCGATGCCGTACAGGCCGCCCAAGTGGAACGCGCCCCAGATCGCCAGGCACACCACGATCACCGGCCAGGCGGTGGCCTTCATCGACACGCCCAGGCCGGCGATGATGTTGGTGCCGTGACCGGTGGTCGACGCCTGCGCGATGTGCCGCACCGGCTTGTATTGCGTGCCGGTGTAGTACTCGGTGATCCACACGATCAGTCCGGTCAGCACCAGGCCGATCAGCGCGCACCAGAAGATCGACATGCTCGCGATGCCGCCGTCCACGCCTGCCAGCCCCTGCGGCAGCAGCATGCGGGTGACGAACCAGAAGCCGACCGCCGAGAGCACCGCCGAGACGATCACGCCCTTGTACAGCGCGCCCATGATCGAGCCGCCCTCGCGCACCTTGACGAAGAAGGTGGCGATGATCGAGGCGATGATGGAGACGCCGCCGAGCACCAGCGGATACAGCACCGCGTGCGGGTCGGCAGTGAACATCAGTCCGCCGAGCAGCATGGTGGCGATCACCGTCACCGCGTAGGTCTCGAACAGGTCCGCGGCCATGCCGGCGCAGTCGCCCACGTTGTCGCCCACGTTGTCGGCGATCACCGCCGGGTTGCGCGGGTCGTCTTCGGGAATCCCGGCCTCGACCTTGCCGACCAGGTCTGCGCCCACGTCCGCGCCCTTGGTGAAAATCCCGCCGCCCAGGCGCGCGAAGATGGAGATCAGCGAGCTGCCGAAGGCCAGGCCGACCAGCGGATGCAGCGGATCGGGCACGTGCAGGTGATTGAGGACGAGCCAGTAGCCGGTCACCCCCAGCAGCGCCAGGCCGACCACCAGCATGCCGGTGATCGCGCCGCCGCGGAACGCCACGTCCATCGCCGCGCGCATGCCGCTGCGCGCGGCCTCGGCGGTACGCACGTTGGCACGTACCGAGACATTCATGCCGATGTAGCCGGTGGCGCCGGAGAGCACCGCGCCGATCAGGAAGCCGATGGCGGTGTACCAGCTCAGGAAGAAGCCGATCAGGACCAGCAGGACGACGCCCGCCAGTGCGATGGTGCCGTACTGGCGGTTGAGGTAGGCGCGGGCGCCTTCCTGGATGGCCGCGGCAATCGCCTGCATGCGTTCATTGCCGGCCGAGCGACCGAGAACCCAGCGTACCGAGACCACGCCGTAGAGAATCGCGAGAACCGCGCACCCCAGCGCGATCCACAACCACATACCGTCCTGCTGCTGCATTCGGTGCCTCCCCAGGTGAGTGGATACCGCGACAGGCGGGTTGCCTCACGGGCAGCTCGCCCCAGGCCGCTTCGACAGCGGCCTCGGCGAGTATAGGCAGGGGTCGTGTGATTGATTGTTGTGCGCCGCAGCGCCGGGGCGGAAACGCAAGCGGCCGGGGCGAGGGCGCCCCGGCCGCGTCAGGACCACGGTGGGCTCAGTTGAGCACGTAGTCCAGGATGATCCCGGTCGCGATGGCGACCAGCACGTAGTCGTTGTTGTCGTCGCGCACCCAGTGGTAGCCGCGCGGCGGCGGACGCAGGCGCACACGCTCGTAATCGTGGATGACCACGACGCGCCCGTCGTAGCGGTGGCCGCGCTCCCAGTGGTGATGGCGGTGCCCGTGCCAGCCCTCGTCATGGTCGTGCCTGTCATGGCCGCGGTCGTGCCCGTAGCCGTGGTCGTGCCCGTGGCCGTGGTCGGCCAGCGCCGCGCCACTGCCGACGAGCAGGGGCAGGGCAAACAGGGCGCTCAGCAGGATCTTCATGTGTCTCTCCCTTGACCGGGCGCAGCGGCCCGGGTGGCTGGCAGCGTAGGAAGCTGCGTCTGAACACATGGTAGCCGCCTGCACGCACCCTTCACGTGATGCTCAGCAAGGAAACCGGCGCCTGTCGTCTCAGGGAAAGGCAGGCAAACGCCTGGCTACCGGCAGGTTGCGCAGGGTGGCGTAGGCGGGCAGGCCGTCCTTCCCGTACGGCGGCGGCGCCTCACCGCGGATCAGCGGGGACAGGTAACGGCGCGCGGCGGCGGTGATGCCGAAACCGTCGCGCTGGATGAAGCCCCTGGGCAGCTTCTTCTCGCGGTTGGCGATTTTCTTCAGCTCCGCCGGCTCGATTTTCCAGCGATAGGGCGACCCGGAGGTGCGCACGATCACCGGCATCACCGCGTTCATGCCGGCCAGCGCGAACTCGACCGCGGCGCGGCCCACCGCATAGGCCTGCAGCGCGTCGGTGGCCGAGGCCAGGTGGCGCGCCGAGCGCTGCAGATAATCGGGCAGCGCCCAGTGCACCTTGTAGCCGAGGCGGTCCTTGACCCGCTGCGCCAACACGGATGCGGCGCCACCCAGTTGCGCATGGCCGAAGGCATCGCGCGTGCCGCCCTCGGCCAGAAAGCGGCCGGTCGCGTCGCGGACGCCCTCGGAGACGACCACCGTGCACCAGCCGACCCGTTCGACCGTGGCCTTGACCCTGGCCAGGAAGGCGGCCTCGTCGAACACGTTCTCGGGGAACAGGATCACGTGCGGCGGCGCATCCGGACCCTCGCCGGCCAGGCCCGCGGCGGCGGCGATCCAGCCGGCGTGGCGGCCCATCACCTCCAGCACGAACACCTTGGTCGAGGTGTCGGCCATCGAGGCGACGTCCAGGCTGGCCTCGAGCACCGACACGGCGGTGTACTTGGCCACCGAGCCGAAGCCGGGGCAGCAGTCGGTCACCGCCAGGTCGTTGTCCACCGTCTTGGGCACGCCGATGCAACGGACGTCGTAGCCCATCGCCTTGCCCAGCTGCGAGATCTTCAGTGCCGTATCGGCCGAGTCGTTGCCACCGTTGTAGAGGAACCAGCGGATGTCGTGCGCGCGCAGCACCTCGATCAGTCGCTCGTATTCGGCGCGGTTGTCTTCCAGCGATTTGAGCTTGTAACGGCAGGAGCCGAAGGCGCCGCCGGGCGTGTGCCGCAACGCGGCGATGCTGGACTTCGACTCCTTGGTGGTGTCGATCAGGTCCTCGCGCAGCGCGCCCAGGATGCCGTTGCGCGCGGCGTACACCGGCACCCCGCGCGCGCGCGCGGTTTCGATCACGCCGGCGGCGGTGGCGTTGATCACCGCGGTGACCCCGCCCGACTGGGCGTAGAGCAGGCGGCCGGGGCGGGAAGCAGGACTCATGACGATCTCCTTGGCAGGCACACGCATGTACCCTTGCGAAACAGCGACTTGCCGCGCATCTGGGCGCGGTTCGGTTTGACGCTACCGGGTCCAGACGGTACTTTGACGCCCCTTGGGTGAAATCTGACGAACCGCCGCAGCGTGCGTGCGGACCACACGCCCTGGAGCATTATGCGACTCGTCCTACTCGGTGCGCCCGGTTCGGGCAAAGGCACGCAGGCCGCGCGGCTGAAGGCCGACCTCAACGTACCGCACATCTCCACCGGCGACATGCTGCGCGCCGCCGTGGCCGCAGGTACGCCGCTGGGGCTGAAGGCCAAGGCGGTAATGGACGCCGGCCAGCTGGTCTCCGACGACATCCTGCTCGGCATGCTCGAGGAACGCCTGGCGCAGGACGATGCGCGCAACGGCTTCATCCTCGACGGATATCCGCGCAACCTGGCCCAGGCCGATGCGCTGGACCATCTGCTGGCCCGCATCGGCCAGCCGCTGGACGCGGTGATCAAGCTCGAGGTGCCGAACGAGGCGATCGTGGGTCGCTGCCAGATCCGCTTCCAGGCCGAGAACCGCGCGGACGACAACCCCGACACGGTGCGCAAGCGCCTGGGCGTCTATGCCGAGCAGACCGCGCCGGTGGCCGATTTCTACGCCAAGCGCGGCAAGCTGCAGGTGGTCGATGGCGTCGGCGAACTGGATGAAGTGACCGCCCGTATCAAGCGCGCGCTGGAGCGCGAGTCGGCCGCCGCCAACGGCTGACGCGCCTCGACTCCCCTCCCCGCCGGGGAGAGGGTTGGGGTGGGGCCGGCGGAGCGAGGATGCTCCGAGCCACGAAAGCCCGTTCACCCCGCAAGCCCCGTACCCTCACCCCCAGCCCCTCTCCCGGCGGGAGAGGGGAGCACCATCCGGCGAGAGGGAGGGTTTTTCAAACACATGCGCCTGCACATCCTCGGCATTTGCGGCACCTTCATGGGCGGCGTCGCCGCGCTTGCGCGCGAACTCGGCCTTACCGTCGAAGGCTCCGACGCCGCCGTCTACCCGCCGATGAGCCATCAGCTCGAGGCGCTCGGCATCCGCCTGATGGACGGCTATGCCGCCGAACATCTGGTGCCCGCGCCCGACCTGGTCGTGGTCGGCAACGCGATGAGCCGTGGCAACCCGGCGGTCGAACACATGCTCGACGCGCGCCTGCGCTACGTGTCCGGCCCCCAGTGGCTGGGCGAGACGGTGCTGGCCGGGCGCGAGGTGCTGGCGGTCGCCGGCACCCACGGCAAGACCACCACCACCAGCCTGCTGGCGCACCTGCTGGACCATGCCTTCCGGGATCGGGCAGGCATGGCGCCCGGCTTCCTGGTCGGTGGCGTGCCGGGCAACTTCGGCGTCTCCGCACGGCTGGGTGATCAGGCGGCGCCGTTCGTGATCGAGGCCGACGAATACGACACCGCGTTCTTCGACAAGCGCTCGAAGTTCGTGCACTACCGTCCGCGTATCGCCATCCTCAACAATCTCGAGTACGACCACGCGGATATCTTCCCTGACCTGGCCGCGATCCAGCGTCAGTTCCACCACCTGGTGCGCACCGTGCCGGGCAACGGCCGGCTGATCGTGAACGCGCACGACGCCGCGCTGGCCGAGGTGCTGGCGATGGGGTGCTGGACCCCCGTGGAGACCTTCGGTATCGGCCGGGGCGACTGGCAGGCGCGGCTGATCGAGGCAGACGGCTCGGCGTTCGAGGTGAGCTACCGCGGCGGCGCGATCGGCGAGGTGTGCTGGCCGCTGCTGGGCAACCACAGCGTGCTCAACGCACTGGCGGCCTTCGCCGCTGCGACGGCGGCCGGGGCCGACCCACGCGCGCTGTTGCCGGCGTTCGCCAGTTTCCAGAGCGTCAAGCGGCGGATGGAGCTGGTGGGTGAGGCCGGCGGGGTGCGCGTCTACGATGACTTCGCGCATCACCCGACCGCGATCGCCACCACCCTGGCTGGCCTGCGCGCGAAGGTCGGCAAGGCCCGCATCCTGGTCGCGCTGGAGCCGCGGTCCAATTCCATGCGCCTGGGTGCCCATGCGGCCGGGCTGGCGCCCTCGCTGGCCGACGCGGACGCGGTGGTGTTCCTGCACCGCCCCGAACTGCCGTGGGACGCCGCGCGGGTGACCGAGGCCTTGCAAGGGCGTGGGCGGACGGCGCCGACGGTGGAGGCACTGGTCGATGCCCTGCGTGCGCAGGCACGGCCGGGCGACCATGTGGTGTTCATGTCCAACGGCGGGTTCGAAAACGCGCCACGGCGCTTCGTGGACGTGCTGGGCTGAGCTGGCGCACCCTCGCGCGGAAGCGAGGTGTCACGCCAGGGGTGTTTCGAAGCATGGCGCCCGCCGCTGGTACTCGCGCTGTGCGGCGAACCACGCGCCCAGCCCGAAGCCGAGCGTGACCAGTGCGAGCAGGCCGCCGCCGAACCCGTAGCCGAGCGTGTCGACCAGCCAGACGCCGCCCCAGTAGACCGCCATCGTGCCCATCAGCACGGCCGCGTTGACCAGTTGCCGGCCGACCGCGTGCTGCGGTCCGACCAGGTGGACCGCCAGCGCCACCAGGCCGCCGCCGGTGGCGACCACCAGCGTGACCAGCAGCATCAGCCCCGGCTGCGTGGCATGCGTCAGCACGATGCCCAGCGCGGTATAGGCAACGGCGGTGAGCGTGCCGATCGGCACCAGGACCAGCAGGGCGTCGGCCAGCGTCTGCTGGTACTCCGTGCGCGTGGTTGGAGCCAGCGTCAGGTACAGGTCGGCCAGGTTGGGGCGCATGCGCTGCATGCCGCGACCGATCTGCGGGAACCGCGCCAGCGCGATCAGCACCGCGTAGGCGCCCACCACGGTGGCGTTGAAATGCTGGCGATGCAGCGCCACGACCACGTACAGCGTGGCGAACACCGCCATGATCGCGATGCGGAGCCCGATCGCCGCCGCGTTGTCATGCGGCAGCAGCAGGCGGCGAACCAGGGTGCGGCGTCGACTGGCGGACGGCTGCTCCCGGTAGCGGGCCAGCGCCCGGTCCATCGCCTGCTGTGCGATCGCATCGAACCAGCCCTCGATGCGCTGGCCCAGGGCGCTTCGACGAGGCGCCGTGCCGGTGCCGACGTTGCGCCCCAGGGCGATGCCTTCCAGCGGCGAGGCGTCCGGCGGCCGGTCGGCCACCTGCAGCATCGGGCGCAGTGCGACGCGCAGCAGCAACGCCGCCACGAGCAGCAGCAGTGGCAGCGTGAGGGGCGAGTTCAGTGCGTCCTGGACAATCACGCCGGCCAGGCCCGGCATCCAGCCGGCCAGCACCAGCAAAGGCCAGAACAGCAGGCTCACCCAGCGCTCCACGCCCATGGCGAAGCCCATCGCGCCGGCAAGCAGCAGCAGCGCGGCGCCCAGCGGGACGTGCGGCACGCCCCGGGCCAGCGCCAGCATCGCCGGCAGGCCGACCCAGGCCAGCGCATCGAGCAGGCCGAAAGCCGCCAGGCGACGGCGGAATGCCGGCAGCAGGAAGGTCTCCGGCTGGCACGCACCGCGCAGCGTGGTGGCCAGGCCCAGATGCCAGAACCAGCTGCCCATGGCCAGCAGGCCGGCACCCAGCGCCGCGTCGGCCGGATGCGGGGTCATCCACACCAGGCAGGCCAGCGCCGCCATCCACAAGAGATGGGCGAGGATGCCCAGCAGCGGCATCTGCCGGCACGGCAACAGCCACAGCTGCGCAATCGCCCTCATGCCAGTTCGACGAAGAGGTCTTCCAGCGTGGGCATCTCGATGCGCAGGCTGGCGTCCTCGTCCTTGGCAAGCTGGTGCAGCCGCTCGGCGGGAACGTCTTCCAGCAGCAGATGCAGGCTCGCGCCGGTGATGCGTGACTTGATCACGCCGGCCAGCGCGGGCGCCGCAGCCCAGCCGGCCGGGCGGTTGAGGACGGCGTGGCACAACCGCGCCTTGAGCTCGGCCAGCGGACGGGTGAACTGGATGCGCCCGTCGCGCAGCAGCGCGATGTCGGCATCGGCTCGCTCCAGGTCGGCGGTGATGTGGGTCGAAAAGATCACCGTCTTGCCCGGTCCGCGCATCAGCGCGAGCAGTTCGGCCATGAAGGCGCGCCGCGCCTGGGGGTCGAGGCTTGCCACCGGCTCGTCCAGCACCAGCAGGTCCGGCTCCGGCGCGATCGCGCGCACGATGGCGAGCTTCTGCCGCTGCCCCTGCGAAAGCCGGCCGATCTTCTGCTTCGGGTCGAGCTCCCATTCCTGCAGCAGGCGCGTGGCCAGTACGTGGTTCCAGCCCGGGTAGAAGGCAGCGGTGAAGTCCAGGTAGGCGCGCACCTTCATCCAGGGGAACAGCTCGAAATTCTGGGGCACGAAGCCGACCCGATGCAGTCGTGCGCCGCCCGGTTCGGTCATCGGCTCGCCGAACAGCTCGACCGTGCCGGCGTCGATCGGTGCCAGCCCCAGCACGCACCGCAGCAACGTGGTCTTGCCGGCGCCGTTGCGGCCCAGCAGCCCGATCACGCGTCCGGCCGGCACGTCCCAGTCGATGCCGCACAGCACCTGGCGCCGCTCGAAGGACTTGCGCAGGCCCTGCATGCGCAGGACCGCCTGGGGTGCTGCCGCGGGGATCGCGGCGGGCGCTGGAAAGGGCAACAGGGTAGCCATCGGCGGCGGCTCCGGTGATGACCACTGCACTGTGGTGGCCGAGGGCGCGCGCGTCCAGTGATGGTTGTCATCCGGCATCGCCGGCGGCGCTATCCTGCGATCCCCTCTGACGCACGGCACCGCCATGGAAAACACGCTGGCCGGCAAGACCCTGTTCATCACCGGCGCTTCGCGCGGGATCGGCCTGGCCATCGCCCTGCGCGCGGCGCACGACGGGGCCAACGTGGTGATAGCCGCCAAGAGCGGCGTGCCCAACCCGAAGCTGCCTGGCACCATCCACACGGCCGCGGCGGCGGTGGAAGAGGCGGGCGGCAAGGCGCTCGCGCTCAAGGTGGACATCCGCGAGGAAGACCAGGTCAGCGCGGCCGTGGCACAGGCGGCCGAACGCTTCGGTGGCATCGACATCCTGGTCAACAACGCCAGCGCGATCTGGCTGGCCGGCGTGGAAGGCACGCCGATGAAGCGTTTCGACCTGATGCACCAGGTCAACACGCGCGGCACCTTCCTGGTCACGCAGGCCTGCCTGCCGCACCTGAAGCGCGCGGCCAACCCGCACGTGCTGATGCTGGCGCCGCCGCCCAGCCTGGATCCGAAGTGGTTCGCCCCGCACACCGCCTACACGATCGCCAAGATGGGCATGAGCTTGTGCGTGCTCGGCATGAGCGCGGAGTTCGCTCCCCTCGGCATCGCCGTCAATGCGTTGTGGCCGCGTACGGTGATCGCCACGGCAGCCATCGCCATGATCGAGGGGGTGCGGCCGGAACAGTGTCGCCGGCCGGAAATCGTCGCCGACGCCGCGTATGCCATCCTTCGCCGCCCGGCGCGGGAGCACAGCGGCCATTTCCACCTGGACGAGGATGTGCTGCGCGAACTGGGCGTGGTCGATTTCGACCGGTACGCGGTCCAGCCCGGCGCCGCCCTCCTGCCGGACCTGTTCCTGGGTTGACCTCGCCTTCACGGCCGGTGTCGTTAGGTTTTACACCCGGTTTTGTGATATTCATCACAGTCCGCCGCCCCGGATGGGCGGCATCGCAGTCGGCAGTATCGACTGGATCGACACAGGACATCCGTTCAGGGGCGGAGGTGGCGATGATCGCGGCATTGGCATCACCCAGGCGCTGCGTCGTCTGGTTCGGAAGGCCCGACGGCCCGGAGCGCAATGGACTGGCTCGTTCAGGCTGGCCGGTGCGTGTCGCCGACGTGCAGGCCAGTGGCGTGGGTGCCCGCAACGGCGACATCGTGGTCGCGCTGGCCGACCTGCGCCAGGGCGACCTGGACACGCTGGGGGCGATGGAAGTCATGGTGGCCGAACATCCGGGCGTGCCCTGGATCGCGCTGGTTTCACCCGAGACACCGGCCCACGAACCCCGCGTGACCTCCATCCTGCGCGACTGCATGGCGGTGTTCACCAGCCCCATCGACTTCCCGCGCCTGTACGAGGCGCTCGATCGCCTGGCCCAGGGCGGCGTGCCCGCCCGCAGCGAGCCGGACATGCCCGGCCTGGTCGGCTCCAGCGATGCGATGCGGGCCTTGCGGGTCAGCCTGCGCAAGTACGCCCCGGTGGACCTGCCGGTGCTGATCACCGGCGAAACCGGGACCGGCAAGGAAGTGGCCGCGCGCGTCATCCACCAGTTGTCACCGCGGGCGGAGCGCCCGTTCGTGGCGATCAACTGCGGTGCCTTGCCGAGCAACCTGGTGCAGTCGGAGCTGTTCGGCCACGAACGTGGCGCGTTCACCGGCGCCACCACGCGGCGGATCGGTCACATCGAAAGCGCCAGCGGCGGCACCGTGTTCCTGGACGAGATCGGCGACCTGCCGCTGGATGCGCAGACGAGCCTGCTGCGATTCCTGCAGGAGGGCACGATCGTGCGCGTCGGCAGCAGCCAGAGCCTGCGTGCGGACGTGCGCGTGCTGGCCGCCACGCACGTGGATATGGAAAAGGCCGTCGCCGCCGGCCGGTTCCGCCAGGACCTGTACTACCGGCTCAACGTCCTGCGCGTGCAGATGCCCGCATTGCGCGAGCGCGGGGGCGACGTGGAGCTGCTCGCGCAGCACTTCCTGGACGTGTTCCGTGAGCAGCATGAGTGCCGCGCGCGCGCCTTCAGCGCGGCGGCGCGCCGGGCCTTGCGGGCGTTCGGCTGGCCGGGCAACGTGCGCGAGCTGGTCAACCGGGTGCAACGGGCCGCCGTGGTCGCCGAGGACTCCTTGATCAGCGCGCAGGACCTGGACCTCCCCGTGCGGCCAGGCCACGTGCCGGCCGCGCTGGATCGCGTGCGCGTCTCGGCCGAGCGCGACGCGCTGGTCGCCTGCCTGCGCGAGACGCGTTTCAACGTCAGCGAATGCGCCCGCCGGCTGGGAATCGCGCGGGTGACCGTCTACCGCCTGTGCAAGAAGCACGGCCTGGCGCTGGACGAGCTGGCCCAGGCCGTGCGCTGACCTGCGTGCCTAGAACATGTAGGGGACCTTGAAGGTCAGGCTGAAGTCCGGGGCGTCCTGGGTCAGCCCGATGCCGAGCATCGAGACCAGCGTGGTGTGCTGGCTCAGTGCGTGGGTCACGCCCATGTTGAAGGTCGCGGCATTGGCGTCCGAGCCGATCACCTTGGACCAGGACGAGCCCTTGTAGCGCAGCGAGGCCTTGGCGCTCAGCCGGTCGCTGAAGGAAAGGCTCAGGCTGGTGCGCTCGTTGAAGGCGAAGGCCACGCCGGCACCGAAGTAGTAGGTGTTCCCGAGCTTCACGGTACCGGGGTTCCGCGTTTCCGGATCGGTGTTGATGTCGCCGAAATCGCGCGACTTCGAATAGATGTAGCCGGCATTGGCGAAGACGATCGCCGGATCCATGGTCTTGACCGCGGACAGGCCGAGGTTCGCCTGCCAAACGCCATTGCCGGTCGGCTGCTTTTCCGGCACGGCAAAGCTGATGTACTGGTCGTCGTTGCGCTGCAGCACCTTCCAGTCGATGCCATAGGGCGACTGTCCGGTCGGTGCGGTGATCCCGAGCGTGAGTACGGTGTCGGGTCGCGCATCGGTCTCGTCGAACAGTTTGTAGTTTGCGCTCAGCCCGACGTCACCCAGGCCGGCGCCGCTGGTGTCCTGCTCGGCGATCGCCGCGGCCGAACCACCCGCGCCCCCCTTCTGGTAGACCGTCTTGCGGTAGAGGTAGGGCACGTCGAGATTCAATGTCAGGCGCGGGCTGACGCCGTAGCGTGCGGCCAGGTTGTAGGTCAGCGAATCGGACTTGACGTCCTCGATCGCGATATTGCCCAGGAAGATCGCGTCCAGCGCAAGGAAGCCGTTGAGCGTGATCTGGCTACGGTCGTAGCGCGCGTAGCTGACGCTGTTCTCGAGCGTGAACTTGCGGTCGAACAGCGCATGCTCCTGCTGCAACGCATCCTTGAGGCTGCGCGTGGGGGCCTCCTGGCGGGCGGCTTCGGCCTGCTCGGTGCTACCGGCGCGGCTGCCTTCGTCGGTCGGCGGCGTGGACTGGGCCACCTGGGCGGGTGGCGGCGTACCGCCCGGTGCGGGCAAGGTGGCCGGTGCGGTCTTGCCGGCCAGCTTCGCCTGCAGTGCCTGCACCTGCATGTCCAGCTCCCTCAGCTGGCGCACCTGTTGCGCGTAGCTGGCCTTCAAGGCCTGCAGCTGCGCCAGCAGGGTCTGTACCTGTGCTTCGTCCTGCGCCGTGGGCGCGCTCTGGGCGGCGAGTTCGAAGGGCAGGCCGACGAGCAGCCCGCACGCCACCGCGGTGGCTAACAAGGTCTTTTGCATGTGTTTGCTCCCCTGAACCGAGGGCGGGCCGGGCGGTGGCGCGCGCTCAGTTCCCTGCGATGCCTCGGGTGAGGCCGATCGCCTGCGCCACGTTCAGCGCAAGCGGCGTGTTGGCCGCAGTGACCTGGCGCACCAGGTCGATCTCCAGCCGGTTGCTCACGTTCTGGCCGTCCGACGTGAGCTGCACGCTCTGGCCGAGACTGCCGTTGCGGATCCATTGCTGCACCGTACCCTGGCCCGCGATGGCCAGCTGCACGCCGGCGGACTTGCCGTCGAAGCCCACCGACACGCTGGCATCGCCATCGCTCACGCTGGCGCTGCCGGATTCCGGGGCCGCGCCGGTCGATGCCGGTGCGTGGCCATCGCGGACGGTCAGCCGGGTGACGTTGCTGGCGAGGTTGCCGTCGCCTGCCACCTGCACGCTCTGCAGCAGGCCGCCGACGTTGGCCAGGCCGCTGCCGTCGACGCTGCGGGTGCCGGTGGCGGGCATCGGCACCGGGGCGTCCGCCCTGGTGAGGGTCACGCTGGGCGTGAAGGTCAGCTTGGGCTGCCCGCGGCCATGGTCGAAGTCCATGCCGAAGGCGAGCGTCCCCTGCAGGAGCTGGCCGCTGGCGGTCTGCCAGGTCGAGATCATGCTGACCCCGAACCAGGCGACGGTGTTGCTGTCGACCGTGTAGCGGCCTCGCATGACGTTGAGTTCGGGATCGGCCAGCTCGTGCAGGCCCGCGCCGGGTGCGCGGTCGGCCGCGTAGGCACCGAGCGCGGGGGCCAGCAGGAGTGCGGAGGCGAGGAGGGGGCAGGAGCGGCGAAACATGGCGCGGTCCCTCAGAACAGGTCGGCGTTGCTGAAGCCGAAATCGAGCAATTCGGCGTCGGTGATGGGTCCCTGCCGGGCGTACAGGGCACGGGCACTGGCCTTGCCTTCGCGCTGCAGGAGCACGGTGCGGCGGTCGAAATCGTTGCCGATGACGACAAACACGGCGCGGGATGGCCACGCCTGGAGGAATTCGGAAAGCCGCAGGCTGCGGTTGCCCAGCATCGGGTCCGCCAGTTCCACGGTGTCTTCATGGACCTGCTTGAGCACCACGAAATGGCGGAAGCCGTGCACGTCCATCAGTACCAGGCCGGGCACGCGCAGGCTGCGCAGGCGCGAGACGTCGACGCGGTAGCCGCGGCCGCGCATCCCCAGCGCCTCGACGTAGTGCTTGATGTCCAGCAACGAAAATCCACGTTGCTTGACCAGGTTCCCGTCGGACACGCCAAGCATGCCCTGGATCACCACCGCCTCATCCACGTCCAGGTGGTACGCATAACGCAGGATGGTGGCCAGCGCGGCAGCGCCGCAGCTGTAGTCGGTTTGCTGCCGGACCAGGTTGCGGAAGCGCGCTTCCTGCATGCTCTCGACCGGGTGCACGTAGAGCCCGCCGTTGGGCAGGACGCCACCGAAGCGCACCTCGCCGGCGCGCGCGGTAGCCAGCATGCCGAGCGCGAGGCAGGAGAGCAGGATTGTCCGGGTCATCAGTCGCATGGGTGTCCCCAGTTGGAGGAATGCCCCCCGGCCCGCAGGGGTCGGGCCGGGGGGTTCCATAGGAACCCGGCCTTGCAGCCGGGTACCGCCCTCGTTGGCCATCCCTGGCCGAAGGTGTTACGGGGTGGGCTGGGACACGGCCATCGACAGGGTATTGGCCTGCAGGTTGCCGGTGCCGGAGGCCACGTTCACGCCGATGTTGCCGGTGGCGTGCTGGAACGCGTAGCCCGACAGGCTGGCGTCGTTGGTGGCATCGACCACCACCCAGCGCGCGGTCTGCACGGTGCCGCACAGGTCCGCCAGCAGGTCGCTCTGCGAGACCTCGACGAAGCCCAGCTGGCCCTCTTCCTGGCCCTGCGACTCGCTGGCCGTGAGGCCGCCATAGAAGCCGGCCGGGAACGGCCCGACGGTCCACAGGCCGATCTCGCCACCGTGCGAGGTGCTGCTGGTTTCGCCCTGATAGCCACCCAGGCCCAGGCCGAGCGACAAGCCACTTACCGTGCCGCTCATGTGCACGGTGGTGGTGTCGTAGTACTTCTGGACGAAGCCGGCGTTGCTCACCGCGTTGTGCGAGGAGTTCTGGTCCACATCGACGTTGGCATGCGCGAAGCGGGTGGTGGCAACCGAGGCGGCCAGCGCGTTCTTCTGCTCGTTGTTGCTGCCCGAGGCGACGTTCACGCCGATGTTGCCCGAGGCATAGCGGAAGGCGTTGTCGGTGACGTCGGCCGCGTTGGTCACGCCCTTGTTGATGGTCACGTTGCCCCAGCCACCCTGCTCGACATCCACGTCCGAATCGGCCACGCCGAAGGCGAAGCTGGCGTCCGTGGCGGCGAGCGCGGCGGCGTTGTCCTGGGCGTTGTTGCTGCCCGAGGCGACGTTCATGCCGATGTTGCCCGACGCCTGGCCGGCGGTGTGGTCCTTGATGCTGCTGGTGTTGCTCAGCTTGTCGTTGCTGGTCAGGTTGAACGAGACGGACTGGTCGTTGTCGACCGAGGCAGTCGCCGCCGAGTCGATCCTCGGCCGGTCGTGATCATGGCCGTGGTCGTGGGCATAGGCCATCGAGCTGCCGAACATCGTGGCGACCGCCAGGGCGATCAGGGTCTTCTTCATGGATGCGTTCATGGTGTCCTCACTCCGGTTCTTATGGGGTCACCGCGGTAGTTCCGACACGGACAGCGACAGGACGTTGCCCGTGGCGTTACTCGATCCCGCGGTCTGGTTGAGCTGCAGCACGCCGCTGAACCCCTGCATGGCGCCCGCGGCGACCGACACGCTCCGCGTGCCTTCGCCCGGTGCACCGGATTCCGCTCCCGGCTGCACTTCTGCCGACGCTGAGACGGCGGCGGACAGGGAGCCGTCCGTCGTCTCGCGTATGCCCTGGCTGGCCAGCGCCGCAGCGACCGCATTGAGTTGCGTATTCGCAGTGCCGCTGGCCTGGTTGATGGAGACGAGTCCATGCGCGCCGGCAAGGACCTGGCCCCCGATGGAGGCCTGGGCCACGAGCGGCGCATTGGCCTGGTTGCCGAGCTGCCGCTGGCGCGCGTCGATCGACGCTTGCGCCTCCGGGCCGCTGGCGAAGGCGCGCAGGTTGGCCTGGCTGTTGAGATCGCCCGCCGCCATGTTCACCACGATGCTGCCGTCGGCGCCCTGCAGGACATGGCCATCCAGGTGGCTGCTGGTGAGGTAGCCGAGCATGGCGGCGTAGTCATCGTCGCCGGCGCTGACGCCGGTGCTGAGCATGGCCAGCCCGGCGAGCATGGAGAGAATGATCGGGCGGCGCATCGGTCAGTGCCCGTTGCCGAACGGCAGTTGCGCCAGCGCGCCTTGCACCTGGTCGCCGATGCCGCGGGTCGCGCCGCCGACCGTACCCATCGGGGTCGCGATCGTGTTACTTACGCCGTTGCCTGCCGCCGTAGTGCCGCCGCTGCCGCGAACCAGCATGACGTCGAGCGGGCGGCCCACGGTCGACTGCATTTGTGCCGCTGGCGAGGGCGCGGCGCCGAGCTGGGCGATGTCCTCGTCGGAAAGCTCGCCGCTGCCCAGCGCGTCGGCCACCTCGGGCTGCGGTGAGGGCGAGACCATCAGGGCCATCCCCGGCGGCGCCGGCCGGGCTGCCGGCCGCGTCGAGACGTTGCGCAACAGCACGATGTCGCCCGGCCTGGCGTCGACCGCCCGGTGCGCATCCGCCGCATGACCGATGGACGGCAGGCCGGGCAACGCGAGCATGGCCGCGAGTGGCGCTAGCGCGAGAAGACGGGAGGCAGGGCTGACTGCGGAATCCATGGCACGGCTCGTTCCTTCGGTGAGAGCCTTGGTGGCAAGCGCCGTGCCAAGCCCCCGGGGCAAGGCAAAATCGCGCCGTGGCGCGGTTCTCCAGCGTGCATGCCGGGGAGCGGTGATGCGCCCGGTGTTACAGCGGGAACCTCAGCGGGGGTGGTTGGGCGGTCCAGCCCGCATGGCAGCGAGGCCGGCACGCGGTGTAACAGGAGCGATACACCTTGTGCGGCTGTTACAGCCCAGGCGTCGGGTCGCCGGAGGAGGGCGGTGCTAGCATGTGCGGGGCGACGCCCCGGTCGCTTTCCCCGCAAGTCGCGACGGCGCCCGCGCCGCCGGAGAGGCCATGTCCACGCAAGACGCTTCCCTGATCGACCTGGCACGGCGCTACTGGCTGCCGGTCTACCGTCCGCGCGAGCTGGTGCTCGACCATGGCCGCGGCGCGCGGCTGTGGGATACGCAGGGACGTGACTACGTCGACTTCGGCGCGGGCATTGCCGTCAACAGCCTGGGCCACCAGGATCCCGACCTGCTCGCCGCGCTGACCGCACAGGCGCACAAGCTGTGGCACAGCAGCAACGTGTTCTACACCGAGCCGCCGCTGAAGCTCGCGCAGGATCTGGTCGAGGCTTCCGGCTTTGCCGAGCGCGTGTTCCTGTGCAACTCGGGGGCCGAGGCGAACGAGGCGGCAATCAAGCTGGTGCGCCGCTGGGCGGCCGCGCAGGGCCGTGATGCCGGGCGACGCACCATCGTCACCTTCCAGGGCTCCTTCCACGGCCGCACGCTGGCTACCGTCACGGCCACCGCGCAGCCCAAGTACCAGGAAGGCTACGAGCCGCTGCCCGGAGGCTTCCGCTACATCGCATTCAACGACGTCGGCGCACTCGAGGCAGCCTTCGCGCACGACGATGTGGCCGCCGTGATGGTGGAGCCCGTGCAGGGCGAGGGCGGTGTGCGCCCGGCGGCGCCCGGCTTCCTCAGGCGGGCGCGCGAACTGTGCGACCGGCATGGCGCGTTGCTGGTGCTCGACGAGATCCAGTGCGGGATGGGCCGCACCGGCACCTTGTTCGCCCACGTGCAGGATGGCGTCGTGCCGGACATCGTGACGCTGGCCAAGGCGCTCGGCGCCGGCTTCCCGATCGGTGCCATGTTGGCCGGCCCGGCGGTGGGCGGGGTGATGCAGGTCGGCGCGCACGGCTCCACCTTCGGCGGCAACCCGCTGGCCGCGGCAGTGGCGCGCGTGGCGCTGGCCAAGCTCGGCTCGCCCGCGGTGCTCCTCAACGTGGAGCGCCAGGCCAACGAACTGCGCGCCGGCCTTGCGGCCCTGGACGCCGACCTGGGCCTGTTCGAGGAGGTGCGCGGGCGCGGATTGATGCTGGGTGCGGCGCTTGCCGGACCGCATCGCGGCAAGGCCGGCACCATTCTCGACGCCGCCGCCGAACACGGCGTGCTGCTGCTTCAGGCGGGGCCGGACGTGTTGCGCCTGCTGCCGCCCCTGACGGTCACCGATGAGGAAATCGCCGAGGGCCTGCGGCGACTGCGCACGGCGCTCATCGCTTTCCTCGCCGTCCCTGCCGGAGAATCGCCATGAAATACCTCCACACCATGGTCCGCGTGCGCGACCTCGACGCCTCGCTTCGCTTCTACTGCGAAGGCCTGGGCTTGCGGGAGGTGCGCCGCAAGGAGGTTCCCGAAGGCAAGTACACGCTGGTGTTCCTGGCCGCGCCGGACAGCCCCGAGGCGGAGATCGAGCTCACCTGGAACTGGGGATCGGAGGAAGACTATGGCTCGGCGCGCAACTTCGGGCACCTGGCGTTCCGCGTGGAAGACATCTACGCCACCTGTCAGCGCCTGAAGGACATGGGCTACACGATCCACCGTCCCCCGCGCGACGGCCACATGGCGTTCGTGCGCTCGCCCGACCTGATTTCGATCGAGTTGCTGCAGGACGGACACCTGCCAGCGCAGGAGCCGTGGGTGTCGATGCCCAACACGGGCAGCTGGTAGCAGGACTTCGGTCGAGACCGGCCGCCGGCGCCTGGGCGGCAGCCGCGCGGCCGGGACCCGTTTGCCTTGGCGGCGGGATCGCAGGCGCCGGCCATGCCCGGGCGTGGTGACCCGACGATCGGTTTGGCCGCCGGCACTGGCGCCCGGCCCGGGGGATGCGGCGTGATCGCCGACCCGCGTGCCACCGGCCGGTCGGCGGAAGCGCCGTCGAGAGTCAACCGGGCACGGCAGACGATCGACAGTTCATGCGTGCCCGGTGGCCTCGCGCAGCGCACCACGAGCGGCTTCCAGCGTCTCGGCGATGTCCTGTTCGCCATGCGCGCTGGACAGGAAGCCCGCCTCGAACGCGCTCGGTGCCAGGTAAACGCCGCGCTTCAACATGCCATGGAAAAAACGATTGAAGAGCGCGGTGTCGGCCGCCGTGGCCTGTCCATAGCTCGTCACCGTTTCCCCGGTGAAGAAGAGCCCGAACATGCCGCCCACACGGTTGGTGCTGAACGGCACGCCTGCGGCGTCGGCCACCGCCTGCAGGCCATCGCACAGCAGTCGAGTGCGTGCAGCGAGCGCCTCATGGAAGCCAGGTGCCTGGACCAGCTCGAGCATCGCCAGGCCGGCTGCCATTGCCACCGGATTTCCCGAAAGCGTGCCGGCCTGGTAGACCGGACCGGCCGGCGCCACCTGCTCCATAAGGTCCCGCCGCCCGCCGTAGGCACCCACCGGCATGCCGCCGCCGATCACTTTGCCGAAGGTCGTCAGGTCGGGCGTCACCCCGTAGTGCGCCTGTGCGCCGCCGAGCGCCACGCGGAAGCCGGTCATCACTTCGTCGAAGATCAGCAGCGCGCCGTGGCGCGTGCACAGTTCGCGCAGGCCCGCCAGATAGCCATCCTTGGGCGGGATGCAGTTCATGTTGCCGGCAACCGGCTCGATGATCAGGCCGGCGATGTCCGCGCCCTGTTCGGCGAACAACGCCTCCGCGGCCGCCAGGTCGTTGTAGGGCAGGGTGAGGGTCAGGTCGGCGGCTGCCTTGGGCACGCCCGGCGAGGTGGGTACGCCGAAGGTCAGGGCGCCGGAGCCCGCCTTGACCAGGAAGCTGTCGCCATGGCCGTGATAGCAGCCCTCGAACTTCACGATCTTGCTGCGCCCGGTCGTGCCACGCGCCAGCCGGATCGCCGACATTGTCGCCTCGGTGCCGGAATTGACCATGCGCACCATCTGCACCGAAGGCACCAGGCGCGTGATCGTCTCGGCCATGGTCACTTCAGCCGGCGAGGGCGTACCGAACGACAGGCCATCCTGCACGGCACGCTCCACCGCCTCGCGCACATGCGGGTGGTTGTGACCGACGATCATCGGACCCCACGAGCCCACGTAATCGATGTAGCGCGTGCCCTCCACGTCCCACAGATAGGCGCCGCTGGCACGTGCCGTGAAGAACGGTTCGCCGCCGACCGACTTGAAGGCGCGCACCGGCGAATTGACGCCGCCGGGCATCAGCCGCTGCGCACGCTGGAAGAGTTCATGGTTGGTGGTCATGGATGGGGCTCGCTGGAGGGGGAACGGTAGAGGTCGGCCAGGCGACGCGCGGCCGTGCGCACGTCGGCGACGCCGAACACGGCAGAGATGGCGGCCACATAGTCGGCGCCCGCCTCGACCAGGACTGCGCCATTTTCCGGCGTGATGCCGCCGATCGCCACCCGCGGAACACCCAGTGCGGCGCTCTGACTCAGCAGATCCGGCGGCGCCAGGCGCGCATGGGGCAACGTCGATGACGGGTAGAAGGCGCCAAACGAAACGTAGTCGGCACCGGCCGCGACCATGGCCTTCGCGCGTTCGAGCGAGTCGAGGCAGGACACGCCGATGATCGCCTGCGCACCGAGCCGGGTGCGCGCACTCGCCAGGTCCTCGCCCGTCTCCCCAACGTGCACGCCGGCGGCGCCCACCGCTTCCGCCAGCGCCGCGTCGCCGTTGATCAGCAGCGGCACACTGTGTTCCTGGCACAGCCGCTTGAGCGCCTGGGCCTCGGCGTGGCGGCGTGCGTGGTCATCGGTCGGGTCGCGGTACTGGAGCAGCGCTGCGCCGCCGAGCAGCGCGTTCCGTGCCACGTCGAGCAGGTCGCTGCGTGGTCCGTCGGTTATGGCGTACAAGCCACGCGAGGGAAAGTGGGGCATGGGGTTCCTTGTATCTGACCGTCGCGCTTTCGCTCCGGCGGGCGAGTTGCGAGAATGGATCATTCACTGCAGACGAAGACATGATCCGATGAGTACCGACGCCCGACCCGCCGCGAACCGCAAATGGATGTGTGTGGTGTGCGGCTTCATCTATGACGAGGCGCTAGGCCTGCCCGAGGAGGGCATCGAGCCCGGCACGCGCTGGGAAGACGTGCCCGACACCTGGACCTGCCCTGACTGCGGCGCGACCAAGGACGACTTCGAGATGGTCGAAACCGACTGAAGCGCGCCCCGCGTCCGTCATCGAACGGCCCGGTTCCGTCATCGTGCGGACCGGGCCGTCTGTTTTCCTGTCTCCCTATCGACAGCGGAGGCACTCATGAAACAGTTCATTCCCTTGGAGGACGACTGGGACATGCTGGAGCGGATCGACCCGTCGCGACTGGTTCCCTACCAGGCGGGGTTGCCCTGCCAGCGGGGCGCCGGTCAGTGCACTGCGCCGATGCTGCCATCAACGGTCAGCTCGTCTCCGGTCTCCACGCCGATGCGGCGGGCCGTCCCTGCAGGCAGCTCCAGCACGTAGCGTGCCGGGGCGTCGCTCGGGTAGACCGGGCAGGGATCGGCCTTGCACGGTGGCACATCCAACTGCATCGATACCAGCCTGCGGTCGGCGCCGAAGTAGAGGATATCCAGCGGGATCAGCGTGTTCTTCATCCAGAACCAGCGCGGCTGCGTGTCAGGGAAGACGAACAGCATGCTGTGATCCGCCGGCAGCTGCGTGCGCATCATCAGACCGTGCTCACGGCTCGCGTCGTCGGTTGCAAGCTCCGTCGTGAAATGCTGCCCGTGCAGTTCCACCCCGCGGGCCGGCACCTTTGGTACAGCGGTCGCACAACCGGCGGCGGTGAGCAGCAGGAACACCAGGGGGAGTCGTTTCATCGCTCGGATCCATCGTGAGGCGGGTTCTCGAGTGTAGTGGTTGAACCGGACCCCAACGGCAGCAAAAAAAGCTCTACGCCCCCTTCACAGGACCCTCCGGCGGCGCTATGATTCTCGCCCCTTCGACGAGGCCGCCCTCGCGAAGAGTTTTCCCCTCACCTCCTGCGACGAAATTTCTTCTCACAGGGTGTTGACGGACCAGGAAACAAATGTAGAATGGGCGGCTCACCCGGGACGAAATGTCTCGGGGCGAACTGAAGAAAAGTTCGCAAGTGATTGATCTTTGACAGTGTGCGCAGGTGACTTGTGTGGGCGCCTTGCGGTGGATGGATGACTGTCCACAAATGCAAGCGTCTAACCTAAGAGTCAATTCAAAAGCTTGACGTTTTACGGTTAGGACAACGCTTCAGAAAGATAGACGGTCTTCGGACTGTCGAAAACTTAAGTGAAGAGTTTGATCCTGGCTCAGATTGAACGCTGGCGGCATGCTTAACACATGCAAGTCGAACGGCAGCGGGTCCTTCGGGATGCCGGCGAGTGGCGGACGGGTGAGTAATGCATCGGGACCTGCCCAGACGTGGGGGATAACGTAGGGAAACTTACGCTAATACCGCATACGTCCTACGGGAGAAAGCGGGGGATCTTCGGACCTCGCGCGGTTGGATGGACCGAT
>NZ_DASSES010000062.1:0-29049 GCF_035695185.1 Frateuria sp. | reverse complement strand
GCCGCGTCAGCGACGTGTTGCAGGGCGGCGACAACTCCGCCGCTGCCGCCGACGGACTGGCGCGCGACTCCGCGACCTATGCCGGCGTGCTGAACCAGCTTTCGGCGAGCGCTCCGCCGGAAGGCAAGCAGATCCTCGCCGACGTGCAGAAGACCTGGTCGCAACTGGATGCCCCGGTGCACAAGCTGATCGCCGCCGCGCCGACCATCGTCGCGGTCAAGGACGCCTCCAACCAGGCCTCCCTCGATTCCGGCGACGTGCTGGCGAAAGCCAAGAGCGTGGCCGACACGCTCGGCAAGATCCGCTCCGCGCCGGTGTATTTCTGGGCGTTCCCGAACGTCGCCATCGGTGCGCTGTGCGCGGTGCTGGCCGTTTTCTTCGCGGTACTGCTGGCGATCAACTTCGTCTACAGCGAGCGCCGCCGCTCGGTCGAGAGCCGCAGCCTCAACGAACGCAACCAGCAAGCCATCATGCGGCTGCTGGACGAAATGGGATCGCTCGCGGAAGGCGACCTCACCGTCAAGGCGACCGTGACCGAGGACATTACCGGCGCGATCGCGGACTCGGTGAACTTCGCGGTGGAAGCGTTGCGATCCCTGGTGACGACCATCAACGAGACCGCCGTGCAGGTATCGGCGGCCGCGCAGGAAACCCAGGCCACCGCCATGCATCTGGCCGAAGCCGCGCAGCATCAGGCGCAGCAGATCACCTCGGCTTCCGCAAAGATCAACGAAATGGCCGTGTCCATTGACCAGGTGTCGAAGAACTCCGCCGACAGCGCCGAGGTGGCGCAGCGCTCGGTGAAAATCGCCTCCAATGGTGCGGCGATCGTGCGGCAGACGATCAGCGGCATGGACTCGATCCGCGAGCAGATCCAGGAGACCTCCAAGCGCATCAAGCGCCTCGGCGAGTCGTCGCAGGAAATCGGCTCGATCGTGGAACTGATCAACGACATCGCCGAGCAGACCAACATTCTGGCGTTGAACGCGGCCATCCAGGCGGCCTCGGCCGGTGAGGCGGGCCGCGGTTTCGCGGTGGTGGCGGACGAAGTGCAGCGTCTGGCGGAACGCTCCGCCAGCGCGACCAAGCGAATCGAGACGCTGGTGCAGACCATTCAGTCCGATACCAACGAAGCGGTCAGCTCGATGGAGCAGACCACTTCCGAGGTGGTCGCCGGTGCGCGCCTGGCCGAGGACGCCGGCAGCGCACTGGGCGACATCGAGCGCGTCTCGCACGACCTGTCGGCGCTGATTCAGAACATCTCCACCGCGGCGCGCCAGCAGTCCGCGGCGGCGACCGACATTTCGCAGTCGATGAACGCGATCCAGGAAATCACTTCGCAGACCTCGCAGGGCGCGAGCCAGACGGCCGACTCGATCGGTTACCTGGCGCAGCTGGCGAGCGACCTGCGGCGCTCGGTGGCGCACTTCAAGCTGCCGGGTTGATCAACGTTTACCGACAGAGGGCAACCTCGAACGGTTGCGCGATGCGCGTGTAGCGCGCAGCCGCTCAAGAGGGGCGCATGAGACTTCAAGACCACATCGATTTCACCACCCTGCAGTGGGTCAAGCCGGAACTCGACGAGACCCTGGCGCAGGCCCGCGAGGCGCTGGAGTCCTACGTAGAGAACCCCGGCAAGCGCGAGGTCATGCGCACCTGCGTGGACCACCTGCACCAGGTCCAGGGCACCCTGCGCATGGTCGAGCTCTATGGCGCGGCGATGGTTGCAGAGGAGATGGAAACCCTCGCCATCTGCCTGCTGGAGGACCACATCCGCCAGCGCGAGGACGCTTTCGGCGCCCTGATGCGCGGCCTGATGCAGTTGCCCGATTATCTCGAGCGCCTCTCCGGCGGCCACCGCGACGTGCCGGTCGTGCTGCTGCCGCTGCTCAACGACCTGCGCGCCAGCCGCGACCAGCAGGCCTTGTCCGAGGCTGCGCTGTTCAGTCCGAACCTGGAGCAGGCGCTGCCGGTGCAGGCGCCGGGCGCCCAGGGCGAGGTCGACGTCGCTGCCCAGCGCAGCGCGATCACCACGCTGCGCCTGCGCTTCCAGCAGCAACTGCTCGCCTGGTTCCGGGGGCAGAACGCGCCGCAGCAGCTGATCGGCATGCGCGAGACGCTGATGGGCATCGCCGGGCGCTGCTGGACCGTGCCCGGTCGCCGCCTGTGGTGGATCGCTGCCGGTGTGCTGGAGGGTCTGGAGCAAGGCATGCTCAAGAGCCATGCGGCCGAGATCCGCCAGCTGATCGGCAAGGTCGACCGCAACATCCGCCAGCTGGTCGAGCAGGGCGAGGCCAGCCTGCGTGGCGGCGATGCCGACGAACTCGCCAGCAAGCTGCTCTACATCGTGGCGCAGGCCCGCCAGGCCAGCCCGCAGATGGCGCTGCTGAAGCAGACCTACCGGCTGGACAGCCTGCTGCCCGACGCCGCCGAGCTGGAACACGCGCGTGGCTCGATGGCGGGCCACAACCGCGCGCTGCTCGACTCGGTCTCCAAGGCGCTCAAGGAAGACCTGCTGCGGGTGAAGGAAGCCCTCGACCTTTTCCTGCGCCAGAGCGATGGCGATCCCGCGCAGCTGGCCGCGCAGGGCGAGGTGCTCGAGCGCGTGGGCGACACGCTGGGCATGCTGGCGCTGGCCGTGCCGCGCCGCGTGGTCAACGAACAGCGCCGTGTCCTGGAAGAGATCGCGCACAAGGTGCGTGCGCCTGAAGAAGGTGTACTGCTGGACGTCGCAGGCGCGCTTCTCTATGTCGAATCCTCGCTCGATGACCACATCGAAAGCCTCGGTGCGGAGGACGGCCCGGCTGACGACGCCCTGCCGGTCGAGGGCGACGCCGTGCCCGCGCTGCCGCGCAGCGAGGCACGCAGCATCCTCGCATCGCTCATGCAGGAGGCGATCGCCAACGCTGCCAAGGTCAAGGACGCCATCGTCGCCTTCGTCGAGGCCGGCTGGGACCACACCCAGCTGCACGGTACCCCGGCGCTGATGGACGAAGTGGCCGGCGCGATGCGCATGCTTTCCGCGCCGCGTCCGTCCGAGCTGGCCGAAGGCATCGGCCGGTTCATCGGCAACGAGATGCTCGTCGACCGGCGGGTGCCGGGCAGCGCGCAGATGGACCACCTGGCCGATGCGCTGGCCGCACTGGAGTACTACCTCGAGGCTGCCCGCGAGCACCGCGGCGGGCTGGAACATATCCTGGACGTGGCGGAGCATAGCCTGGGCGCGCTCGGCTACTGGCCGCTGCCGGCCGCCCGGGCGGCCGAGGCCTATGAAATCCCGGTGCCGGTCGCCGCCGAGGAGCCGGCCGAACCGTCGCTGTCCGAGCCGGTCAGCCTGGTCGACGGTGCCGGCCTGGACGATCTGGTGGTAGGCAGCAGCGCACCGCTGCAGCCCGTGGCGCACGAGCTGGCCGGCCTGCGCCTGGCGCAGACCGAGCCGCTCGCCGTGTCCCCGGAAGCCAATGACGGCGACGACTGGATCGAGGTCGAGGAAGAAGTTGTCGAGGAAGTACCGGTTGCCGATGCCCTGGCCGGCAACGCCGGTTTCCAGCTGGGAACCGAGGGTATCGACGACGACATCCGCGAGATCTTCCTGGAGGAAATGCAGGAGGAAATCGACAACCTCCGCAATGCACAGCAGGCATGGCTGGCCGATCCGGCGCAACTGGCCGCGATCACCCCGATCCGCCGCTCCTTCCACACGCTCAAGGGATCCGGCCGCCTGGTCGGTGCCAGCGTGCTCGGCGAATTCGCCTGGAAGGTGGAAAACATGCTCAACCGCGTGCTGGATGCCACCATCCAGCCGCACGACGGCGTGCAGGCGCTCGTTCGCGCCGCTATCGATGCACTTCCGCAACTGCTCGCCGCCCTCAGGGGCGAAGGCGCTCCGACTGCACCGCTGGCGGCGATCATGGCGACAGCAGATCGTCTGGCCGCCGGTGAAATGGCTCTGGTCAACGACCACGCCTCCACCGCCACGGAGACCGTCCGCCGGGTCGTGCGCCGCCGCGTGCCGCGCCTGGATGCCGCCGTCGAGGCCGTGCCGGTGGCCGCCCACACGGACCAGACCGCGGCCGCAGAAGCGAGGCACGAAACGGCCGAATCGATCGAACTACCGGTGATGCCGCCGGTCGATCCGGTGCTGCTGGAAATCCTGCGCAGCGAAGTGGCGCAGTACCTGCAGGCGATCCGCGGCGCACTGGCCCGGGCCGACGGCGAGCTGCGCATCGACGATGCCCTGCTGCGCGCGGTGCACACCCTGCACGGCGCCATCGCGATGGTGGACATTCCGCTGCTGACCCAGCTGCTTTCACCGCTGGAAAGCCTGCTCAAGCGACTGCGCGCGGCCAGCCAACCGCTGTCCGAGGAAGGCACCCGGTTGCTTGCGCAATCGGCCGACGTGGTCGACCACGTGATGGCGCAGTTCGATGCGTCCGAACCGCAGCTGCCGTCGGTGGACGCGCTCACGGCCCGCTTGACCGAGCTGCGCGACAGCCAGCCCGAACCCAAGGTCGCCCATGTGCTGTTCGACCCGCACGCGGAAGAGCTGCCCACCGACCTCCCGGACGACGCCGTTGCCGCGGCGCTCGATGCCGGCCTGGATGACGCGCTCGGCGAGCCGGACGCGGTGGCGATCCCCACCGGGACCGAGGAACATGACGAGCACGACGCCTATGCCGGCGAGCTGCTGGCGGCACTCGACGCGTTCGATCTGGAATCCTCCGAGGCCAGCGAGTCCGTGGCCCCGGCAGCAGACGCTGGTCAGGTGGACGACGAGGAAAGCCTGACGGCCCTGCTGGACAGCTTGCTGAACGAGCCCACCGAAGAGCTACCTCGTGCCGCCCAGGCATCCGAGGGCGCCGCGATGGAGGGTGCGACGGAACCGTCCGACGAGCAGGCCGGCGAACCGGAGCTGGAAGGCGAACTGGACAGCGCCACGCCGCTACCCGGGCAGCCGGACGCTCCGTTCCAGGCCCTGGAAGCGGAGGCCCCCGCGGTACCGGAAGGCACGAGCGAGAGCGACCTGGCGCCATCGGCGGAGGCGGTGAGTGGGCTCCCGGACCAGGGCGCCGATCCGCTAGAAGCCCCGGTCGCCGAGACCATGGACGCCGAAGCCTCGGTGGAGCCGACCCCGGTGGCCGACGAGGCTGCGACCGAGGCCGTCGCGCCGGTTGCCACCGACCCTGCGCCCGCGCAGCCCTGGAGCGGCCAGATCGATCCGGATCTGCTGGAGATCTTCACCGAGGAAGCGCACGAACTGCTCGATCACGCCGACGGCCTGCTCGCCCAGTGGCGCGCCGAGCCGGGCGAGACCGCGCATGCCGTCGGCGTCCAGCGCGACCTGCACACGCTCAAGGGCGGCGCGCGCATCGCCGGCCTGGTGCCGGTAGGCGACCTGACCCATGCCATCGAGACCCTGCTGGAAAAGCCGGTCGGCGAGCGCGACACCGCGCAGCTGATCGGTGCGCTCGAGGCCGGCTTCGACACCCTGCATTCGCTGGTAAAGCGCGTCTCCCAGGGGCAGCCGATCGAGTATCCGCAGGCCTTGATCGACCGCCTGCTGGCCATGGCCGGCGAGGAAGCGCTGGCCGACGAAGGCCACCAGCCCGCCTCGGCCGCTCCGCCATCGGCCCGGGTGCCGGCCGCACCACTGCCGGAATTGCTGCCGGAACTGCTGCCCGAGCGCGAGGAAGAGGAAGTCCGCTCCACGCAGGAACAGATCCGCGTCCGCGCCGAACTGCTCGATAACCTGGTCAACCACGCCGGCGAGGTGGCGATCTACCGCTCGCGCCTGGAGCAGCAGGTCGCCGGCTACCGTTTCAACCTGGTCGAACTCGACCAGACGGTGCAGCGTCTTCGCAGTCAGTTGCGCATGCTGGAAATCGAAACCGAAGCGCAGATCATCGCGCGCTTCCAGCGCGAGCACCGCGAGGCAGGCATCGGCGTGTTCGACCCTCTCGAGCTCGACCGCTTCTCGCAGTTGCAGCAGTACTCGCGTGCGCTGGCCGAGTCGGTGTCCGACCTTGTCTCGATCCAGAACATGCTGGACGAGCTCACCCGCCAGTCCGAAACCCTGCTGATCCAGCAGTCGCGCGTCAGCGCCGAGCTGCAGGACGGCCTGTTGCGCACCCGCATGCTGCCGTTCGACACGATGGTGCCGAACCTGCGCCGCACGCTGCGCCAGGCCGCGCAGGAACAAGGCAAGAGCGCCCAGCTGTACGTCGAGGGCGCCCATGGCGAAATGGACCGTAACCTGCTCGATCGCATCAAGGCGCCGTTCGAACACATGCTGCGCAACGCCATCGCGCACGGCATCGAGTCGCCGGCGGACCGTCGCAAGGCAGGCAAGCCGACCGAGGGCGCAGTGCGTATCCGGGTCGCCCGCGAAGCGACCGAGGTCGTGGTGCGTGTGAGCGACGATGGGCGTGGCCTGGATCGTGAGGCGATCCGCGCCCGCGCAATCGAGCGTGGCCTGCTGCGTCCGGACTCGCGCCCCAGCGAGGACCAGCTGCTCGGCCTGATCACGCAGACCGGCTTCTCCACCGCCAGCCACGTCACGCAGCTCGCCGGTCGCGGCGTCGGCATGGACGTGGTGGCGAACGAGATCAAGCAGCTTGGCGGTTCGCTCGCGATCGAATCGCAGCAGGGACAGGGCACCACCTTCGTCCTGCGCCTGCCGTTCACCCTGGCGGTGACCCAGGCAATCGTGGTGCGCATCGGCGAGGCGACCTTCGCCATTCCGATGACCTCGGTGCAGGGCGTGGCGCGTATCAGCCCGGATGACCTCGCCGCGCGACTGGGCGAGGAACGCCCGACCTTCGACTACAGCGGCGACGCCTACGGCATCCACGACCTGGCCGACCTGCTGGGCCTGCAGCCCAACCCGGTGATCGAGGAAGAGCAGCTGCCCCTGCTGCTCACCCGTGCCGGCGACCTGCGTGCGGCGATCCGCATCGACGCGGTGATCGGCTCGCGCGAGATCGTGGTCAAGTCGGTAGGCCCGCAGGTGAGTTCGGTGCCGGGCGTGCTCGGCGCCACCATCATGGGCGACGGCTCGGTGCTGATCATTCTCGACCTCCCGCCGCTGGTCCGTCACGGCATCGCACGCCGCGAGCAGCGCCTCGCCGACGGCCTGAGCGCCATCGCCTCGCCGCTGATCGAGGAGCAGCGCGCCAAGCCGCTGGTCATGGTGGTCGACGATTCGATCACCATGCGCAAGGTCACCGGCCGCGTGCTGGAACGCCACGACTACGAGGTGTTCACCGCGAAGGATGGCGTCGACGCGCTGGAGAAGCTGCACGACCGCGTGCCGGACATGATGCTGCTGGACATCGAGATGCCGCGCATGGACGGTTACGAGCTCGCCACGCAGATGAAGGCGGACCCCCGTCTGCGCGACGTGCCGATCATCATGATCACCTCGCGTACCGGTGACAAACACCGTCAGCGTGCCTTCGACATCGGCGTCGACCGCTACCTCGGCAAGCCCTACCAGGAAGCGGAACTGCTGGCCCAGATCGCCGAAGTGCTGGAGCAGCGCGCGATGGCGATGGAGGCGGTCCATGGCTGAGGCGGTACCGGCGGTCGCGCTGCTGTTCGACGACGCAGGCCTGGGTGAGCAGTTGCGCAGTGCCTTGCAGGAGCGCGGTGCGCGGATCGTCCACGAAGGTCCGCTGAAGGGCTTGAGCCGCGACCTGCTCTCGTCGGTCGATGCCGACGTGCTGGTTGTCAACCTCGACGACGAGGACGACAGCGCCGTCGACCACCTGGATGAAGCCCTGGAGGGCGATCGGCCGCGCGTGGTCTTCAACGATGCCCAGGCCAGCCGCCGCCTGGAGGGTTGGGACCGGGCGCGCTGGGCGCGCCACCTGGCGATGAAGGTACTGGCGATCGGCGACGCTGATCCCCCGCGACCGCCTGCGCCAGCCGAGGCGACGGCCGACGGCCTGGTCGCGGCGGCACGGGCGACCGAGCCTGCACTGGCCGACGCCGGCATCGGCAGTGCCGAGGAGGCGCCACAGGTCGACGAGGAAGCGCGCCAGGCTGCTGTTTCCGAAACCCTCGCGGCCGAGCTGGAAGCCTTGCTTGCTTCCGATGCACCTGCCGAGGAGACCAACGATTTCGGGAACGGCCTGAACTATGCAGCGGGCGAGGGCGTTTCGCTGCATGACGGCAGCTTCGGATCCGGCGTCCATGCCGATACGGTCGCCGGCTTGATCGACCCGTCGACGCCGCCGGCCCCGTCACTCGCGACGGTTGACGAACCCGCGATACCAGCCGGGCTCGAGCTGGCCGGGATCGACCAGGCCGGTACCAGTGCGCCCGGGGCGGGAGCCGCCTCCGTGGAGCCGGGCGCTTCGTTCCAGCTCGACCACCTCGAACTGGCGCCCATCGGGAACGAAACGGTCCCTGCGGCGACCCACGCGAGCGAGGCGCCGGTGGCACCGGCCCGCGCTTCCGACAGTTGGTCACTGCTGGACGATGATGAACCCGCCGCCGCCCCGGCCGCCTTCGGTATCGAGAAGGTCAGCGCTGCCGATTACCTCGCCCCGGCGGCCGCTCCGGTCGAGGACACCACCAACGACTTCGGCATCGAGAAGGTCAGTGCTGCCGATTACCTTGCCCCCGAAGCCGACGGCGACGTCTCGCCCGTCGTCCCGGGCCTGAGCCTGGAGCTGGTCTCCCTCGAGGAGGCGATCGCCCCGCAGGGTTTCGCCCCGGCCCACGAAATGATCCTCGAGGCGCCGGCCAACTGGCTGCCGATGCTGGTAGTGCTTGGCGCCACGACCGAGAGCACGGGGTCGGTCGGTGAATTCCTGGCCGCGCTGCCTCCGGGGCTGCGCGCCACGATCCTGCATACCCAGCACCTGGCCGGTCGCCCGGCCGACGGTCTGGTCGAGCATTTCGCGTCGCAATGTGCCCTGCCGGTCCGCCTGGCCGAGCCCGGCTTGCGGGTGGGCGCGGGCGAGGTCGTCGTGGTGCCGTCGGATCGGCAGGTCACCGTGCGTCGCGACGGCTCGATCGAGCTGCAGCCGGTCGACGCGCGCGCGACGCACGCACCGTCGATCGACGCCAGCTTCAGCCAGGCTGCCGAGGCCTTCGGCCGCGACGTGGTGGCGATCGTGTTCGCCGGCCGCTCCACCGATGCCGTCGCCGGTTGCCAGGCGGTTCGCGACCGCGGCGGCCAGGTCTGGGTCGAGGCCAGCGGCAGTGCGCACGTCTCCGACATGGTCAGCGGCGTGCTGGCCGAGAACCTGTCCCATCAGGCCGGCACGCCCCGTGAACTGGCGGCGCGCCTGGCCGAGCACCATATGGAAGGCCAGCCATGAGCGAACAAACCCTGCCGCGCGAAATCCGTTGCGTCCTGGTGCCGGTAGGTCAACTGCGCCTGCTGCTGCCCAACGCGACCGTGGCCGAAGTGATCACCCTGCCGACGCCCGAGCCGGTCGAGGGTGCTCCCGAATGGCTGCTGGGTCGTATCGCCTGGCGTGGCTGGCGTGTGCCGCTGGTCTCCTTCACCAAACTCGCCGGCGCCCCCGAGGGCGATGCCGACCTGGCGGTCCGCGTGGCCGTGCTCAAGGCGCTGGGCAACAATGCCAGGCTACCCTTCGTGGCGGTGGTGACGCAGGGCTTCCCGCGGCTGACCACGCTCAACGCCGAGCTGATCATTCCGACGCACGACGGGGCGTCCCTGCCTCCGGGCGTCAAGGCGCAGGTGCTGGTGCGCGATGACATCGCGGTCATTCCGGACCTGGAAGGCATTGAAGCGGAGCTGTCCGCGTTGCTGAGCCTGGACGAGCAAGCCGGGGCCGCCTGAAGGCCGGTGGCGTCGCGCGCGTAACCGTGCACGCCTGGCGCAGGTAAAGGCGTGGCCCGAGCCTCCGTCTCGAGCCCCGTCCCGGTCGAACACCCCCGATGGCCGCACAGCGGTCGGCGTCCTGATCATTCCCGTGCGCGGTACCCGCCCACCGCCCGGGGGCAAGCCTGTCGAGCCCTCGGTGTGCCTGAGGGGTGGTGTCCCCCCTAGATATCTCCATGCAGCGCCTGCAGCGCCGCGAGGGCGGCAAGCCCGGCCGTCTCGGTGCGCAGGACGCGGGGGCCGAGCCGCAGGCCGGCGAAGCCGGCTGCCTCGAGGCAGCTGACGTCGCGTTCGCCGAGGCCGCCTTCCGGTCCCACCACCAGCAGGCCCCCGGCCGGTCCAAACGCGAGATCACGAAGCGACCGGCTGCCTTCGGGCAGGAGCGCCAGGCGCAAGGCATCGTCGTGTGGCAGGGAACCCAGCCAGGCGTCCAGCGACTGCGCGGGCAGGATCGACGGCAGCCGCGCGCGGCCACTCTGTTCGCAGGCGCTGGCCGCGACGGCACGCCAATGCGCCAGGCGCTTTTCCGCCCGTGCCGGATCCAGCCGGACCTCCGAGCGCTCGGTGAGCAGTGGCACGATGCGCGCCACGCCCAATTCGGTCGCCTTCTGCACGATCAGGTCCATTTTCTCGCCGCGGGCGACGCCCTGGGCGAGCGTGAGCGGCAGGGGTGACTCGTTGGCGACCGCCTGCTTTCCCACGACCCGCGCGCGCACTTCGCGCTTGCCCACGTGGGTGAGGACCGCCGCATAGTCGCTGCCGTCACCGTTGAACAGTACCAGTGCAGCGCCTTCGCCCAGGCGCAGCACGCGCGCCACGTGGTCGCCGGCCTGCGGCGGCAGGCTGAGTTCGAGGTCGGGCGCGAGAGCGCCGTCGACGTGGATACGGATGGTGCGCATGAAGGTCCTGGCGGCGTTCAGAGTGGAGCTCGGATAGGGCCCCTGGCCCGAGCCCGAAAAAGGTGGCGCCTGCGGGCGGGCTCCTGCAACCGGTCCATTCAGGCCACCGCGCGCTCGATCCCGGCAACGGCAACGTCGACCAGGTGGTCGATCTCGCCGGTGGTGACCACGTAAGGCGGCATGAAATAGACCACGTTGCCCAGCGGCCGCAGCAACGCGCTGTTGGCAAGCCCGTGCAGGTAGACGCGCAGGCCTCGCCGCTCGGTGGCCGGCCAGGGCATGCGGGTGCGTTTGTCGGCGACCAGTTCGATCGCGGCGATCATGCCGGTCTGTCGAACGTCGGCCACGTGCGGATGGTCACGCAAAGGCGCCAGCCGTCGCGCCAGGTGCGCAGCCAGGACGCGGTTGCGCTCCAGCACCGGCTCGTCGCGGAAGATCGCCAGCGTCTCCAGCGCGACGCGGCAGGCCAGCGGATTGCCGGTGTAGCTGTGCGAGTGCAGGAATGCCTTTCCGGCGCTGTATTCGGCGTAGAACGCCGCGTACACCGCGTCGGTCGTGAGCACCGCCGATAGCGGCAGCGTACCGCCGGTCAGGCCCTTGGAAAGGCACATGAAGTCCGGTGCCACCCCCGTCCCACGGCCAGGCTCGCCACAGGCCTGATCGCAGGCGAACAGCGTGCCGGTGCGCCCGAAGCCCACGGCGATCTCGTCGGCGATGAAGTGCACGTCGAACGCGTCACACAGGCGGCGCAGGCCGGTCAGGTAGTCGGGGTGGTACATGCGCATGCCGCCGGCGCACTGCACCAGCGGCTCGACGATCACCGCGCAGGTCTCGTGGGCATGGCGTTCCAGCAGCGCACGCAGTTCCTCCAGCCGGCGCGCGGCGACCTGCGCCGGCGTCTCGCCCGGCTCTCCCTCGTAGGCATCCGGCGAAGGCGCCAGGATCGGCGTCAGCAGCAGCGGCGCATAGGTCTTGCGGTAAAGCGCCACGTCGCTGACCGAGAGCGCACCCAGCGTCTCGCCGTGGTAACTGCCGGTCAGCGCGATGAAACGCGTCTTCTCGCCGTGGCCCTGGTTGAGCCAGTAGTGGAAGCTCATCTTGAGCGCCACTTCGATGGCCGCCGAACCGTTGTCGGCATAGAACACCCGGTCGAGCCCCGGCGGCGTGATGCGGACCAGTTCCTCGGCCAGCGCGATGGCCGGCTCGTGCGTGAAGCCGGCGAAGATCACGTGCTCGAGCCGCTGCGACTGGTCGGCAAGCGCCGCGGCCAGGCGCGGGTTCGCATGGCCGAACAGATTGGTCCACCAGGAACTGATGCCGTCCAGGTAACGGCGCCCGTCCGCATCGACCAGCCAGGCGCCTTCGCCGCGCACGATGGGCACCATCGGGATGCTCTCGTGATCATGCATCTGCGTGCAGGGATGCCATACGTGCTTCAGGTCGCGCGCGGCCAGCGCGGTGTTGCCGGCAGTGGCCGGCGCATCGGGGAAGGGGGTGTCCATCCGGCTATGATCGGCGTTGCGGCATGGCCGCTCAAGCTCGAGGACCGACGTGAAACTCTCGCGCGCCGCCTGGCTGCTCGTCGCCATCGCGTTGCTGTTGGTGATACTGGTGCTGTTCCTGCCCGCCCGCTGGGTGGCGCCACTCGTGCAACCGCGCCTGCACGGCATGACGCTGGAGGACGTGCACGGACTCGTCTGGAATGGCACGGCGGATCGGCTGCGCGGCCTGGACGGCCGGCCGCTGGGGCGGTTGCGCTGGCAACTGTCGCGCAGCGCGCTTTGGGGACGCCTGGATCTGCGGCTGGACCTGGCCGGGCCCCGGGTGGATGCCCGAGGCCACCTGCAACGTGACGCGCAGGGGCGGCCGGTCTGGAGTGAGGTCTGGCTGCGTACCAACCTGGCCGGGTGGGCGCCCCGACTGGATTCCTCGCTTGGTGCCCCGCAGGGCACGTTGACGGCAGAGTTGCAGCGGGTCGTGCTGCAGGGGAGCTGGCCGATCGAAGCGGAAGGCCGGATACAGTGGCGCGACGCGGTCATGAAGACGCGCACCCTGAGCGTGGCACTGGGCGATCTGGGCACGAACCTGGATGGGGCCAACGGCGTACTCGCCGGCCGCCCGCACGATCTGGGCAGGGGGCCGCTGCAGGTGGATGGCCAGTGGCAGGCCAGCCCCCTTGGCTGGCGCCTGGACCTCCTGCTGCAACCGCGCACCACCGATCCGGCATTGCGCCGCTGGCTGGCGCGCCTGGGCCGTCCGGAGGCGGACGGCTCGGTTCATCTCCATCGCCGCGGCGGCCTGGCCGCCAGCATGCCGGAAACCGCCCGATGAGCTACGACGCCGAGCACGCCCTGTCCGCCGCCCGCGAAGCCGCCGCGGCCGCCGCGGACATCATTCGGCACTACTGGCACCGCGGCGTGGCGGTCGAATGGAAGGCCGACGCCACGCCCGTCACCGTGGCCGACCGCGAAGCCGAGCAGGCGATCCGCGCGGTGCTGGCCAGGGCGCTGCCACAGGCGGCGATCCATGGCGAGGAATACGGCCTGGAGGGCGGCCGCGACGGCCTGCTCTGGCTGGTCGATCCCCTCGATGGCACCAAGAGCTTCGTGCGCCACACGCCGTTCTTTTCCACCCAGATCGCGCTGATGGACCGGGGCGAACTGGTGCTGGGCGTCTCCAGTGCGCCGGTCTACGGCGAGACCATGTGGGCACGTGCCGGTGCCGGTGCCTGGCTCGACGGCGAACGCGTGCAGGTGGCGCGTACCACCGCCATGGCGCAGGCGGCGCTCTCCATCGGCAACGTGCGGACGCTTACCGCCGATGCGCGCTGGGACGCGCTCGGCGCCCTGATTCGCGACAGCAACCGCATCCGCGGCTACGGCGACTTCTGCCATTACCACCTGCTCGCGCGCGGTGGTCTCGACCTGGTCGTCGAGTCGGACGTGAACATCCTCGACGTCGCTGCGCTGGCGGTGATCGTGCGCGAGGCCGGCGGCGTGTTCACCGACCTGGATGGCCAGGCTCCGGGCCTGGAAACCACCAGCGTGCTGGCCGGCGTGCCGGAGATCCACGCCCAGGCGCTTGCACGCCTGCATCATGAAACCGCGGGCTAGAATGTCCTGATGCGCAAACCACCGATCATCCATGCCACCCGCGAATGCGTCGACAGCCGCTTCCTGCGCGTCGAGCAGCTGGACCTGGAATTCTCCAACGGCGAACGGCGCACCTACGAGCGCCTGCGCGCCAGTGGCCTGGGAGCGGTCATCATCGTGCCGATGCTGGACGACGACACCGTGCTGCTGGTCCGCGAGTACGGTGCCGGCGTGGGCCGCTACGAGCTCTCGCTGCCGAAGGGCCGGCTCGATCAGGACGAGACCGCCGAACAGGGTGCCAACCGCGAGCTGAAGGAGGAGATCGGCTACGGCGCGAACCACCTGAAGATCCTGCACAACCTGTCGCTGTCGCCCGGCTACATGACGCACATGGCGCACGTGGTGCTGGCGCAGGATCTCTATCCCGAACGCCTGCCCGGCGACGAACCCGAGGAGTTGGACGTGGTCCCATGGAAGCTTTCCGAACTGCACACCCTGATCGTCCGTGACGACGTGACCGAAGGCCGCTCGATCGCGGCCCTGTTCATGGCGCGCGAGTACCTGGCCGGACGGTTCCAGCCATGAGCTTTGTCGCACCCGAATCCGGCCTGCTGGCCGAGGTGAGCGCGATCGCACGCGAAGCGGGCAACGCGATCCTGGCGATCTACCGCGACGAGTTCGCCGTCGAACACAAGGACGACGCCTCGCCGCTCACCGCCGCGGACCTCGCCGCGCAGCGCGTGATCGCCGCCGGCCTGGCGCGCATCGCGCCGGACGTGCCGGTGTTGTCGGAAGAGGCGCGCGCCGCGCCGTGGGAACAGCGCCGGTCCTGGTCGCGCTACTGGCTGGTCGATCCGCTCGACGGCACCCGCGAGTTCGTCAAGCGCAACGGCGAGTTCACCGTCAACATCGCGCTGATCGAGGATCACCGCCCGGTCCTCGGCGTGGTACTGGCGCCGGTCACCGGCGAGCTGTATGCCGCAGCCGACGGCCAGGGTGCGTGGCTGCAGCAGCACGCCACCGGTCAGTGGCAGTCGATCGGCGTGCGGGCGCTGGCCGCGCCCGCGGTGGTGGCCGGCAGCCGCTCGCACGGCAACGATACGCACGCGTTCCTCGACGCGCTGCTGGGCACGCCGTACCAGCCCTTCCCGATGGGCTCCTCGCTGAAGTTCTGCCTGATCGCCCGCGCGGTGGCCGATCTCTACCTGCGTCTGGGCCCGACCAGCGAGTGGGACACCGCGGCTGCCCAGTGCGTGCTGGAGCAGGCCGGCGGCGCGGTGCTGGACCTGTCCGGCGAGCCGCTGCGCTACAACACCAAGGAATCGGTGCTCAACCCGGAATTCCTGGCCGTGGGCGACCGGAGCGTGGAATGGAAGGCGCGGCTGGGCAAGGCGAGGCCGGCCTGACGGATGGCCGACCGTTACACGCTCGACGACCTGCTCGGGATCATGGTCCGCCTGCGCGATCCCGAGCGGGGCTGCCCGTGGGACCTGCAACAGGACTTCGCCTCGATCGCCCCCTACACCATCGAGGAGGCGTACGAAGTCGCCGATGCCATCGACCGCGGCGACCTGGACGATCTGCGCGATGAATTGGGTGACCTGCTGCTGCAGGTGGTGTTCCACGCACAGATGGCCCAGGAGCGGGGGGCGTTCGATTTTGGCGACGTCGCCCACGCGATCGCCGACAAGATGCGCCGGCGTCACCCGCACGTGTTCGGTGACGAGCACTTCGAGGACGTGCCGGCGCAGACCCGCGGCTGGGAGGCCATCAAGGCGGCCGAACGCGCTGCCCGGGGCGAGACGCACGATGCCAGCGCGCTGGCCGGTATCTCGCGCGGACTGCCGGAGTGGAAGCGCGCGACCAGGCTGCAGCAGCGTGCGGCCAGTGTGGGTTTCGAGTGGCGCGAGCCCGGGCCGATGCTCGACAAGCTGGCCGAGGAAGTGGACGAGGTCCGCGCCGAATTCGCCAGCGGTGCGGAGGCCGGGCGGCTGGAGGACGAACTGGGCGACGTCCTGTTCGTGACGGCCAATCTGGCCCGCCATGCGGGCGTCGATTTCTCGCGCGCCCTGCGCCGCGCCAATGCCAAGTTCGAGCGGCGCTTCCGCCACATGGAGGAACTCGCCGCGGCGGAAGGTCGTCCGCTCGCCGAGCGGAGCCTGGCGGAGCAGGAAGCGCTCTGGCACCAGGCCAAGCAGGCGGAATGATGCAGGGTGGGCCGAGGCCCACCTTGCGCAGCACCGTTCAGCGGTCAGCGTGTCGCCGGCGTCTGCGCCTGCTGCCACTGCGCACGCATGCGCTCGCGGTCGGCGCGCATCTTCGCCTCGTTGGCCAGGTTCTCGGACAGGCTCCTGCGCAGCGTGGCGATCGCCTGGTCGACATTGGCCGGCCGTGCCTGCAGGCGGGCCAGCCGGTGGTAGGCGTAGGTGCGCAGGCGCGGGTCCTGCGACTTGGCGAGCACCTCGTTGTAGACGCCGGTCAGTTCCTTCTCGCGGCCGGCCTGCCGGTATAGCCGCTCCAGCGCGTGCAGATCGGCCATCGCGCCCATGGCGTGGCCGCGTTCCATGCGCATGTGGCGCAGGTGTTCACGCATCGGTCCGTGCCGCGGCGCGGGCAGGGTATGCGCCGGCGGCGTGGGCGGCGCGTCCTGGGACATGGCCAGTGGGCTGGCCAGCAGCAGGGCGAGGGCAGGGGCGAGCAGGGTACGGGATGCCATGCATGGAGCTCCGTTCGGATGGTGTTCCGGAAAACGCGACCCGGACGGGCGCGTTGACTGCAACCCTGCGGGCCCCGCGTGCATCCAAGGGGTGTCCATTCAGCCAAGCGGAGTCTTCCATGCGCCTCATCCTCGCTTCCCTGTTCCTGCTCGCGCCGCTCGCCGGCCAGGCGGCCGATCGCTGCCCCTTCGAGGCCCCGCGCAATATGAGCGTGGACCTGGCCGGCGTGCGCGGCGTACAGATCGAAGTGCGCAGCTTCGACCTGCACGTGACCGGCCGGGCCGGTGCCGGCAAGCTCGACGTACACGGCCGGGCCTGCGCGTCCGATCGCGAGCGGCTCGAACAGCTGGTCGTCACCCAGCGCCGCGAGGGTGACCAGCTGATCCTCGAGCTGGGCGATGGCCACGGTGCCTTCCACCTGTTCGGCGGCGGCGAGTCCGACCTCGACGTCAACGTGGAGCTTCCGGCCAATCTGCCGCTGACGGTCGACGTGGGCTCTGGCGATGCCGACGTCAGTGGCGTCGGTCAGCTGCAGAGCCACGTGGGTTCGGGCGACCTGCATGTGCGCAACGTGGCGGGGCACTTCGTCACCAGCGTGGGCTCGGGCGACGTCGAGGCGCACGACGTGGGCAGCCTCGAGGTGGGGTCGGTCGGCTCGGGCGATTTCACCGCCAGCGGGGTCCGGGGCGACGCACGCGTGGGCAGCATCGGTTCGGGCGACCTGACCCTGCGCGACGTGCGCGGGAGCGTGCACGCCGAAACGCTCGGCTCGGGTGACCTGGACGTCGATGGCGTGGACGGCGACTTCAGTCTCGGCGCCAAGGGCAGCGGCGACGTGAGCCACAGCAGCGTCAAGGGCAAGGTGGACGTGCCGCGCGACGACGATTGAGAATCATCGCTCCGCCGTGCGCGACCGCCATGCCGCATGGTCGCGCACGGGTGCGCCCTGCAGGGAAGGCTCGCGCCGTGCGACCGCTACCCCAGCCACCGCCACGCCAGGTACACCAGCGGTGCGCACACCAGCAGGAAGGGCACCGACACCCGATGCAACGCGCGCAGTCCCTGCGGCTGGCGAGCCAGCCGCAGGGCGATGAGGTTCGCCAGCGAGCCGATCGCCAGCCCGAAGCCACCCACGTTCACCGCCACCGCCAGCGCGATCGGATCGTGCGCGCGCTCCAGCAGCAGCACGGTGGCCGGCACGTTGCTGATCAGCTGTGATGCAAGGATGCCGGCCAGGTAGAGCGTGAGCGGCTGGCTGAAGTCCAGCCGGTCGAGTGCCGCATCCACCGGCGGCAGTTCCGCCAGGTGGCCGAGCCCGAGGAAGATCGCGGCAAAGGTGAGCAGGAGCAGCCAGTCCACCCGCGCCAGGCTGCGCCGCGCGACGAGTGCGTACACCAGCACCAGCACGCCGGCACCGAAGACCGCATGGCCGTATTCCATCAGCACCACCATGGCCACCAGCGCCACGGTCGACAGCGCGGCCAGGCCACGGGCTACCGGCTGGCCGTCCAGCGCCCGCGGGGCCAGCGCGACACGCTCACGCGGCAGCCAGCGCCAGGTCAGCGCCCACACCAGTGCGAACATCACCGCCGACGCCGGCAGCATGGCGACGGCGAAGTCCGGAAACGTCAGCTGCCCGTGCTGCCACAGCAGCAGGTTCTGCGGGTTGCCGATCGGGCTCAGCGTCGAGCCCGCGTTCACCGCCAGCGCTTCCAGTACCACCATGCGCAGCACCGGCAGGTTGGACAGGCCGCCGATGGCCACCGTGAGCGGCACCAGCACGAACAGGCTGACGTCGTTGGTGAGGACCATGGACAACAGCGCGGTCGCGGTGACCAGCAACAGGCCCAGGCTGCGCAGCGAGTGTGCGCGCGCCGCGAGCAGCGCGGCGGCGTGCTGCACCAGCGCACTGTCGCGGATGCCCTGGATGGCAATCAGCAGCCCCGCCAGGCCGGCGAGGGTCGGCCCCTGCAGCCAGCGTTTCCAGGCCGCGGCAGGCTGCGGGTCGGCAAACGCCAGCACCAGCGTGAGCAGGGCGAAGGCGAGCAACAGCCACTCGGCCTTCAGCCGTTCCAGCCAGCGGCGCATCGTCATGGGTGCCGGCGCGGGCGGCCTACCACTCGCGCAGGCCTTCGACCTCGTACAGCCGCCGCCAGCTCGGCCGTGCGCGCACCAGGTCGGCCAGCCGCCGGAGCGCAGGCCACTCCGTCGCGGGCCGCGGCATGTTGCGCGACCACCGCATCAGCATGGTGAGCAGCAGGTCGGCGCCGGAGAAGCGTGCGCCCAGCAGATACGGGCCCTGCAACGCGACATGGGCGTCGAGCAGGTCCCACACGCTCTCGATCCGCCGCTGCAGCGCGGCGCGAACGGCCGGCGTGTCGTCCAGCTCCTGTGGATAGAACCAGAAGCGATAGGCGGACATCAGCGTGTTGCTCAGGTAGACGATCCACTGGTACCAGGCCGCCCGCTCCGGCGTGCCCGGCGGCGGGGCCAGCGGCGAGTCCGGGTGCCGCTCGGCCAGGAGCATCAGCAGCGCGGCCGATTCGCTCAGCGGTTGCCCATCGACGACCAGCGTGGGCACTACGCCGCGCGGGTTGAGCTCGAGATAGGCGGGATCCCGCTGCGCCCGGGCGTCCAGGTCGACCAGCTTGAGCACGTGTGGCGCGCCGGCTTCCAGCAGGGCCAGGTGCACCACCATGCTGGCGGTGCCGGGGGCGTAGTAGAGCGTGTACATGGGTTTCCTTGGCGGTCCGCTGTGCTGGGCGTGGCGAGCCTGCCCAGTATGAACGAGCAGGTCGTTGCTAGCGCCACGGGCTTCATTCCTCCCGCAGCAGCCGCATCGGCGAGGTACGGGTGACCCGGCGGGTGCCCGCCAGACCGAGCAGCATGATCACCATGGCGGCCAGCAGCGCAGCGCCAAGCAATGGCCACAGCGGCGGCACGAAGCCGTCCAGCCGGAACACCGCCCGCCCCAGCCACCAGCCGGCGCCGGCGGCGCCCAGGGCCGCGGTGAGGCCGGCGATCAGGCCGAGCATGGCGAACTCGCAGGCGGCCGCCAGCCGCAGCTGGCCGCGCCGGGCGCCCAGCGTGCGCAGCAGCGCGGCCTCGTGCCGGCGCTCGGCTGCGCTGGTAGCGAGCGCCGCAGCCAGCACCAGCGCGCCGGCCAGCAGGCTGAACCCGAGCACCCAGCGCACCGCGCCACCGACCTGCCCGACGATGTCGCGCACGCGATCGAGCAGCGCGTCCACGTCGACCAGGCTGAGGTTGCTGTAGTCGCGTGACAGCCGCGCCAGCGCGCGGGCATGCCCGCGCGGCAGGTAGAAACTGGCCAGCCAGGTATGCGGCAGGTCACTCGCATGCGCCGGGTCCAGCAGCAGGAAGAAGTTCACCCGGAACGAACTCCAGTCGACCTGGCGCACGCTGCCGACGGTGGCCTCGAGCGTGCCTTCGCCGACGTCGAAGCGCATGCGGTCGCCCGGTTTCAGCGCGAACATGTCGCGCCACATCGTGTCCACCGACACTTCGGCACGGGGCGGGTTGGCGCCCGCCCAGCGCCCGGCGATCACCCGGTTGGACGGTGGCAGCGTGCCGGTCCATGACAGGCGCAATTGGCGATCGACCCATTCCCTGGCGCGCGGATCGGCGAAATGCAGCCCGTCGACTGGCTTGCCGTTGATCGCGGTGAGTTTGCCGACGGCCAGCGGCAGCATGTTGAGTTCCTGCGCGCCGAGCTGTTCCAGGCGCTTGGTGAAATCCCCGCGCTGGTCATCCTGCAGGTTGAGCACGAACCAGTTGGGCGTGTCCGGCGGCAGCTCGCGGCGCCAGCCTTCCAGCAGGGCCGGCGCGACCACCGCGAGCAGCAGCAATGCGACCAGACCCAGGCTTAGCGCGGTGGCTTGCACCGTGCTCAGGCCGCGCCGCCGCGCCAGCGCGGCCAGGCCCAGCCGCAGCGCCGGGTGCGCGCCCGGCGCGATGCGCCGCGCGAACCACAGCAACACCAGCGCGAGCAAGGCGGCGAGCACCGCCACGCCGAGCAGGCTGGCGGCCAGGATGCCGGCGAGCCTGGCCGAGCCGCTCTGGCTCCAGATCAGCGCCAGCGCGACCAGCGCCGGCACGAGGTAGAGCGCATCCACGCGGCGCACGCGACGCGTCACGCTGGCGCGGAACACGGCTACCGGCGGCACCTCCGCCAGCCGGGCGAGCGGCGGCAGCGCGAAGCCCGCGAGCACCGCCAGGCCCATCGCAGCGGCACCCAGCGCCGGCAGCAGGGGCTGGGTGGTCGGCACGTGCACCAGCGACGCACCGGCCAGGCCCCAGGCGCCCTCGGCCAGGCCCCAGGCCAGCAGCACGCCGAGCAGCGCCGCAGGTAGCGCCAGCGCACCCAGAACGCCAAGCAGCAGGCCGAGCACGCGGGCGCGGGCGGTGCCCAGCGCGCGCAGCAGGGCGACCTCCGGGGTCTTGCGCCGGGCGTAGCGCTGCGCCGCCAATGCGATCGCCACGCCGGCCAGCAGCGCCGACAGCAATGCGGTCAGGCGCAGGAACGCGCCGGCGCGGTCGAACGCGCTGCGCATGCGCTCCTGGGTCTGCTCGGGCGTGATCAGGTCGGCTCCCTGCGGCAGGCGGCGCGCCTTGACCCAGGCAAGCCAGTTGCTCACCGCCGCAGGAGCCCCGGCCACCAGCAGCCGATGGCGTGCGCGGCTGCCCACGGCGAGCAGGCCCGCACGCTGCGCGTCGGCCAGGTTCATCAGCGCACGCGGGGCCAGCGCAACCAGCTCGCCACCATCCGGTTCGCTCACCAGTTCAGCGGCGACCTGGAAGTCCAGGCCCCCCAACTGGACGCGGCCACCCACGGCCACCTCGAGTGCGACCAGCGCACGATGATCGAGGTAGACCTGCCCCGGAGGCGGACCGTGGCCGGCCTCCGTACGACCGTGTCGGGCAAGTTGCAGCGTCCCGCGCAGCGGCCAGCTGCCGTCGACGGCGTCCACGTCCAGCAACTGGCTGCGCTCGCCGACGAAGGCCACGCTGGGAAAGCCGGCATTGCGCGTCACCGCCAAGCCGCGCTGGCGCGCCTCATCGGTGTACGCCGTAGGCAACGCCTGTGGCGCGGAAAGGCCGGCATCGCCGCCGATCAGCTCCGCGGCGCTGGCGAGCAGGCCACCTTCGACCCGGCTGGCCAGCGTGGTCACCACGCCCAGGGCCACCACGGCCAGCATCAGCGAGGCGGCCAGCGTGCGCAGCTCGGCGAGGTGCCATTCGCGGCGCAGGGTTCGCAGGGCAAGACGGAGCAGCTTCATGCGGCGGGCCACGCAGGAGCGCCCCCCGGCGCGACCGGTGCCTGCCTCGCGCCAAAGATGGCGGTGGTGCCCGGGGCTTCCCTCAAGGCGTCGCTGCACGTCATCGGGTGGCGGCCGGCGCGGCGACGCGGCCCTCCACCAGCTCCACGCCGCGCGCGCAGCGTGCGGCCAGCTGCGCGTCGTGAGTCACCAGGATCAGCGTGGTGCGATGGTCGCGGTTGAGCGCGAACAAGAGGTCGGCGACATGCCGGCCGGTGCGCTGGTCGAGGTTGCCCGTGGGCTCGTCAGCGAACAGCACGCGCGGGCCATGTACGAAGGCCCGCGCGATCGCGACGCGCTGCTGCTCGCCACCGGAAAGCTGGGCCGGGTAGTGGCGACGGCGTGCGTGCAGGCCGACCGCGTCGAGTGCCTCGTGCGCGCGCTCGCGTGCGTCGTCGCGCCCCTCCAGCTCCAGCGGCAGCATGACGTTCTCCTCGGCGGTGAGCGCCGGAAGCAGATGGAAGGACTGGAAGACGAAGCCGACCAGCCGCCGGCGCAGGTCCGCGCGGGCCTCCTCGTCCATCGCCTGCAGCGGATGGCCGTGGAGTCGGATCGTCCCGGCGCTGGGTACGTCCAGCCCGGCCAGCAGGCCAAGCAACGTGGTCTTGCCGGAACCGGAGGCGCCGACGATCGCGAAACTTTCCCCGGCGTGCACCGCGAGGCTCACGCCGGCCAGGATGTCCAGCCTTCCCTCGGGGCCGCGCACCGTCTTGCTAACATCGCCGGCCTCCAGAAGCGGTTGGGAAGGTTCGCTCATGCGTCGATTCCTCGGATGGCTGGCGGTGCTGTGGATGGGCTGGAGCGGCGCCGCGCTGGCGGCCGCGCCGAAGACGGTGCTGGTGCTGGGCGATTCGTTGTCGGCTGCGCACAACATCGCCACGAACCAGGGCTGGGTGCATCTGCTGGAAGTACGCCTGGGCAAGATGGAGCCGCCCTGGCGCGTGGTCAATGCCAGCATCAGCGGCGAGACCACCCTGAGCGGGCGCCACCACCTGCCCAGGCTACTGGCAAGTTACAGACCCGCCGTGCTGGTGCTGGAGCTTGGCGCCAACGATGGCCTGCGTGGCCTGCCCCTGGACGCGCTGGAGGACAACCTCGGCGCGATGATCGACATGGCCCGGGAGGCGCATGCCAGGGTGCTGCTGCTGGGAATCGAGCTGCCGGTGAACTACGGCCCGCGCTACCGGGACGGCCTGCGTGCCGTATACGCCGACCTCGCGCGCCGCAGACACACGGCGCTGGTGCCCTTCCTGCTCGAAAACGTGGCCCTTGACCCGTCGCTGATGCAGGACGATGGTTTGCATCCCACGGCGGCGGGCGAGCCGGTCGTCCTTGAAACGGTGTGGGCGCAGCTGGCACCGTTGCTGCGTTGAAGGACACTTCCGCGCACGAGCGGACTGGGCGCCAGAAACCGTTCTGAATCAAGGCTTAAAACTTTCACGCTGCTGTCACCCGCCGAATCGTTAGCTCTTCACATTTGTGAAAACAAGCAACGGAGGGACCATGAGCCTACGCGACGAACAGGCCGGCTTGATCCTGCTGGTAGAGGACAACCGCCAAATTGCTGAAATGGTTGGGGAATTCCTGGAGCGCCGGGGTTATTCGGTGGACTATGCGGCCGACGGCGTCAGCGGCCTGCACCTGGCCGTGTCGAACAGCTACGACGTCATCGTGCTGGACCTCATGCTGCCCGGCATGGACGGCCTGGACGTCTGCCGCAAGCTGCGCAAGGACGCCAAGAAGTCCACCCCGGTCCTGATGCTCACCGCGCGCGACACGCTGGAAGACAAACTGATCGGCCTGGAGGCCGGCGCCGACGATTACCTGGTCAAGCCGTTCGAGGTGCGCGAGCTGGAAGCGCGCCTGCGTGCGCTGATCCGTCGCGATCGTCGCCAGGTGTCCTCCGAGGTGCTTACCGTGGGCGACATGACGCTGGACACCGCCACGCTGCGTCTGACCCGGGGCGGGCAGGAACTGACCGTCTCGCCGATCGGCCTGAAGCTGCTCGCCATCCTGATGCGCGAGTCACCACGCGTGGTAAGCCGGCGCGACATCGAGCGGGAGATCTGGGGCGACACGCTGCCCGATTCGGACACCCTGCGCTCGCACCTGTACAACCTGCGCCGCGTCATCGACAAGCCGTTCGACCGACCGTTGCTGCACACGATCCATTCGGCCGGATACCGCCTGGCCGACCTGGAGACGGAAGTGGCGACGGCCACCGCCTGAGCGGGGTGAGCGTCGCAACATCAGGCATGGACAGGGGATTGCTACAGGAACAGGGCGAAGGAAGGAGGCGGGCCGGCGCGTTCCATCGTCGGCTGGCGCTCATCTTCGGCCTGCAACTGCTCGGAGTGATCGTCTGCGTCGCGCTGGGGCTTTTCGATGTCGCGCCACCGGCCGCGGTGCTGGTGCTGCTCGCCATCATCAGTGCCCTGGCCTGGCTGGCCGCGCGCCGCGCCTGGCGCCCGGTCGGCCGGCTCGCGCGCGTGGTCGATGCATGGGAGGACGAGCCCGACCTTGACGCGCTGGCGCCCACGCGGCTGTCCGACCGGGCCGATGCCGACGTGGTGACGCTGGCGCGCGGCCTGCACGGCTTTGCCACGCGCATCGCCGGCTACAACCTGCGCGAGCGCAACTTCACCCGCGACGCCAGCCACGAACTGCGCAGTCCGCTCACCGTTATCAAGATGTCGGCCGACATGCTTTCGGACGAGGCCGAACTCAGCAAGTTCGGCGTGCGCTCGGTCAAGCGTATCCAGCGCGCCACGCGCGAGATGGAGGCGTTGATCGAGGCGCTGCTGATCCTGGCCCGCGAGTCGGACGTGGGCGCGGGCGAGGAGGAGTTCGTCGTCAACGACGTGCTGCACCGTGGCATGGACGACCTCAAGCAGATGCTCGAAGGCCGTGCGGTGGACCTCCAGCTGGAGGAGCCGGCGCGCTTCGCCCTGCGCGCCTCGCCACGGGTGTTCATGGTGTTGTGCTGGCAGCTGATCCGCAACGCCAGCCAGCAGGCCGATCACGGCACGATCCTCATCACCGTGCTGCCGGGGGCGGTGGCGGTGTCCAACCGCGTGGAGGATGCGCCGGCGATCGACCGGCACGGCTTCGAGCTGGCGATTGCCCAGCGGATCAGCGAGCGCTTCCACTGGCCACTGGAACTGCAGACCCGCGACGGCAGCGAACACATCGCCAGCATCCACTTCCCGGAAACCCTGCCGGCCTGAGCAGGACGCAACCGTGCGCGACCGGCAGCCTCGCGGTCGCGCGAGGGTGGTGCACTCGACGGGAAAGTCAGCCCCCGAGCGAGGGCGACACGGCAAACCGGCAACCGGTCTTGGCCTCGACCTCATCCAGGGTTACCCCTTCGTTGAGCTCGATCAGCGTCAGGCCCTTGCCCTTCTCGACCTCGAACACGGCCAGGTCGGTAATGATGAGGTCGACCACTTCCTTGCCGGTGAGCGGCAGATCGCACTGCGGCTTGATCTTCGGCGAGCCGTCCTTCGCCGTGTGCTCCATCAGCACGACCACGCGCTTGACGCCGCTGACCAGGTCCATCGCACCACCCGGGCCCTTGACCATCTTGCCCGGCACCATCCAGTTGGCCAGGTCGCCGGTGCAGGAGACCTCCAGGCCGCCAAGGATCGACAGGTCGATGTGCCCACCGCGGATCATCGCGAAGGAATCGGCGCTGGAAAAGAAGCTCGAGCCGGGAAGGGTGGTGATGGTCTGCTTGCCTGCATTGATCAGGTCGGGGTCGACCTTGTCGTCGGTGGGGAACGGGCCGATGCCGAGCAGGCCGTTCTCCGACTGCAGGATCACATCCATGCCCTCGGGAATGTAGTTCGCCACCAGCGTCGGGATGCCGATGCCGAGGTTCACGTAGAAGCCGTCGCGCAGCTCCTTCGCGGCGCGCCGGGCCATCGCGGCGCGGGTCGGGTTTTCCTTGCCGGTATTGGCACCGGCGACGGTGCGGAACTCGATGCGCTTCTCGTACTTCGCGCCCTCGACGATGCGGTCGACGTAGATACCCGGCACATGGATGTTGTTGGGGTCGAGCTCGCCGACCTCGACCAGGTGTTCGACCTCGGCCACGCAGACCTTGCCGCAGGTGGCGATCATCGGATTGAAGTTGCGCGCGGTCTCGCGGAACACCAGGTTGCCCAGGCGGTCGCCCTTCCACGCCTTGACGATCGAGACGTCGGCGTGGATGGCTTCCTCCAGCACGTACTCCTTGCCGTCGAAGACCTTGGTCTCCTTGCCCTCGGCGAGCTTGGTGCCGAACGCGGTGCGCGTATAGAAACCGGGGATGCCGGCGCCGCCGGCGCGCAGCTTCTCGGCCAGCGTGCCCTGCGGGGTGAGATGCAGCTCCAGCTCGCCCGACAGCACCTGGCGCTCGAATTCCTTGTTCTCGCCGACGTAGGAGGCATACACGCGCTTGACCTGGTGGGTCTTGAGCAGCGGTCCCATGCCGAAGTCGTCCACGCCGGCGTTGTTGCCGACGATGGTCAGCCCCTTGGTGCCGGCTTCCAGCAGCGCACCGATCAGGTTCTCGGGGATGCCACACAGGCCGAAACCGCCGGCGGCGATCGTCATGTCGTCGAACAGCAGGCCGTCGAGGGCCGCCTTCGCGCTTGCATACACCTTGTCCATAGCAGTGCCTTCCGGATGGAGAGTCAGCTGCCAAGGATACGATGGAACACGCGCCGGCCGCGTCGTACCAAGGTCGCAAGCTGTGTCGCGTCGGGCCGCGGGAACGTGCGGCACGGCGCTCGCCGCTCGCCGCGACGACGGGCCGGCGAAGGAACTGCCGCCGTGCCCGCTGGGAAAACCGGATGGCTGGATATACTCCCGTCGCCACTTGCCGGGAGACGTCCAAGTGAAGCCGCTGCGCATGTTCGCCGCCCTGACTGCCCTGGGGATCGCTGCCATGAGTCATGCTGCCACCACGCCCGTGCTGGTCATTCACGGGGGCTCGGGGGTGATCAGGCGCGGCATGGATCCGGCCAGGGAAAAGGATGTCCGCGCGGCACTCGCCCGTGCGCTCGAGAGCGGCTACGCCCGGCTCAAGGCGGGCAAGCCGGCCCTGGACGGCGTTACCGCCGCGCTGACCGTGCTGGAGGACGATCCCAACTTCAATGCCGGCAAGGGCTCGGTATTCACCCATGACGGGCGCAACGAGCTGGACGCGGCGATCATGGACGGCCATACACTGCGTGCCGGCTCGGTCGCCGGCGTGCACCGGGTGAAGAACCCGATCCTGCTGGCGCGCGCGGTGCTCGAGAAATCGCCGCACGTGATGCTGGTCGGCGACGGTGCCGAGGCGTTTGCCCGGGAGGCGGGCATCCCGCTGGTCGATCCCTCCTACTTCCGTACCGAGCAGCGCTGGCAACAGTTGCAGAGGGCGCTCAAGGAGGATCGCGATGGCACGCCGCATTCGGACCTGGAAACGGCCCGGCACTTCGGCACGGTTGGCGCCGTCGCGCTGGATGCGCAGGGCCGCCTGGCCGCCGGCACCTCCACCGGCGGCATGACCGACAAGCGATGGGGCAGGGTGGGCGACTCTCCGATCATCGGCGCCGGTACCTACGCCGATGCCGACTGCGCGGTCTCGGGCACCGGCTGGGGCGAGTTCTACATCCGGACGGTGGCGGCGCACGCGATCTGCATGCGTGTATCGCTGATGCGCGTGCCGCTGGAGCGCGCCGCGGCCGAGGTGATCAACCAGGAGATTCCCGGGCTGGGCGGCAACGGTGGTGCCATCGCGCTGGACGCGAAGGGCGACATCGCCATGCCCTTCAATACCGACGGGATGTACCGCGGCTGGATCGGCGGCGACGGCGTGCCGCACGTCGCGATCTACGACGACGAACCGGATGCGACCCCGGCGGCACCGGACACCTCCGGCGGGTGAGTCGATTCGTCGAGGCTTCCTCGACCGTCACGGCGCCGCCTCGCAGGCCACTTCGCATCGGAACCATGCCATGGCGGCGGGGTAGTCGATCGTCATGGCGAAGTGCCGGAACACGTTGGCGCCCAGGGCTCCCTCGACCGGTTTGTCCATCATGCTGGCCATGTATTCGTGGTAGGCCCGGTCGGGTTGCTCGGTAAACCAGACCGGCCCCACCCTCCAGCCGGCCACCTCGATTTCAGGGACCTCGATGATGCGGCTCGGGCGGGACGGCCGCAGGTCATCGCCCCTTTCCACCACGCGCCAGTCCGGGTGGGCGCTGTGCCAGCGGTCGACCATGCTCGTGGCGATGAAGCTGGTCACACCGTAGCCGTCCACCGTCGGCGTGGCACTTTCCTTCCTGCCGGCGGCGGTCGGATGGGCGGTGGCGCCGGTGTCGAGCAGCATGTCGACCGGCTGGCCATCGACCCGGATCGTAATGCGCGCAAAGCCGCTTTCAGGATGGCCGCCGGCATCACGGGGGAAGCCGAGAGGTGTGGCATGGGCGGCCGGATCGGGGCGCCAGTCGCTGCCCTCGAGCGAGAGGCGCTGCGCGGGGTAATCGAAGGTCCACACGTGCCCCTGCAAGTAGCCGGCGCCAAGTTGCCCGTCGCCGTTGATGGCGTTCGGCTTGGTCTGCGGGTTGACCAGCAGCACCCGGCCGCAGGGCGAGGCCGGCGGGGGCAGGCCTCGCCCTGGCTTGAATGCGGGCAGCTTCGCCACGGAAAGGCGTTCCTCGCCCAGCGCGCACGTCGTCTCCTTCAGGTGCAGCCGTTCCGCGCTGGCGCCGGTCAGCCAGTACAGGCCAGCGGCTCCGCCTCCGCCGGTGTCGACCACCAGCCGCAAGGCCTGCCCGTCGGCGGTTTCCGGCGTCGCAAAGAAATGCCCGGCCTGGAAGTGGGTCGGGATGACCTGGGTTGGCCGGGACGGGTGGGCTGCCGGTGCGCCCGCCAGTGCCACCGTGGCAAACAGGGCAAGGGTGAATGGCATCGCCGGGTCTCCGTGAATGGCTACAATGGCCCCGAGCATGGCGGGCGGCCCCAGCGGCCGCATGTGCCGGTCGCACCATCCACACGCCCCTGGAGCACCGATGTCCATTTCGTTGATCGCCGCACTGGATGAGAACTTCGCCATCGGCCGAAAGGGGCAACTGCCCTGGCACCTGCCGGACGACCTGCGCTGGTTCAAGCAGCTGA
>NZ_DASSES010000061.1:0-3975 GCF_035695185.1 Frateuria sp. | reverse complement strand
GCCTCCACCGCGCCCGTTTTCGTTTGCGGCGCGCCCGGTGGCGGCGGCCGGAGGAGGAGGGCGGCGCCCCGCACGCGGAGACCACGCGAACTTGGCAGGCACTTCACGTGGGGCGTCGATACTGGCCGCTCCGAAGCGGGCTCGACGTTGCGGGCCGGGGGGCGTTCGGTATCCGTTCGCTGCTGGCAAGCCACCTGTTGCAAGGAGGAATCACGCATGAACGCACTCCAAGAAGCCACCGCGCACTACCAACCGAAATGGGGCCGGCTGTCGGCGCCCGTGGATCCGGAGGAAACGCGCATCCGGATGCGGGCGCAGTCGGTGCTTTCCGGCGGGGAACTGGGCCAGTGCCCGCCGCTGGACATCCGGCAGGCAAGGGACGTCCTGGCCTGGTACCGGCCGCAGTACTGAGACCGTCAGCGGCCGGCGGGGCGCGGCAGGCCCTTTGGCTCCAGGGAGCGAGGTGGCCTTCCACGCAGGCTGCGCAAGGACGTCAGTTCACTCCGGCCCCGTGCGCCGCGGCACGGGCCGGGGTGGCATGCCCCAGGGCGTGCACCGTCAGTTGCTGTCGCCCGCTGATGCCGGCGCGCTCGAAGATGTTGTGCAGGTGCGTCTTGACCGTGGTCGGGCTGATTCCCATGCGCCGGCCGATTTCCTTGTTGCTCAAGCCCTGGATGACCCAGCGCACGATTTCCCGCTGGCGATCGGTAAGCGGCCCGATGCCGGGCGCCGGCGACCGGTCCGACCGCACCATGCGTCGCAGATCGGCCAGCGCGGCGGCCATCAGGGCACGCGGGATCCAGGAGTCGCCGCCATGGATGGCCTGGATGGCCCGGCGCCAGGCCGCAGGCGGCGCATCGCGGGGCAGGCAGCCATGCACGCCCAGCTCCACGCCGGCAAGGATCTCCGGCCGGGCCAGGGTGTCGGCATAGAGCATTACCCGCGGCGGGACATGCCGGGCCAGCAGGTGGCCGAGCGGCCCGGCCTGCACCCAGCAGGCGTCCAGTACCGCCACCGACGGCCGGTGCGCAGCGACCAGCATGGACAGGTGCCCGGGCGCATCGCTGTCGCCAAGGACCCGCAGCTCCGGGAAGCGCGCGAACCCGGCGACCAGCGCACGACGGGTGGCGTGGTCCGGACCACCTAGCACGATGCTGATCATGCGGCCCTCCCGCGCTTCCGCGCTTTTTTCGGAGCATTGGCAGGCCACCGTGAGCGGAACGTATAACGCGGCCTGCCGCAAGGCCGGCTCAATCCGGCAGGCAGTGATCCCGAAAGGCAGCAGCCCCGTCCGTCTCCGGTCGCGTGGGCCTACTCCAATCGGAGTATTCATCCGCCGCGACATGCGCCGCATGCTGCGCACTCCCCCGCTGCGGCGGTCTCCCCGGGAGTACACGCTCATGAAGATCACGCGCCTGCTCGGCCTGCCCCTGCTTGCCGTCGTGCTGACACTGGTCGGTGCGGCACCAGCCTGGGCGGCCACCGTCGTCACCTATACCGGCCAGGGCTTCGACTTCGACGGCAATACGCACAACCTGCAGGACGAACGCTGCGGCCTGACCGGGCAGAACGACGCCGACGATGGCGGCACCGGCCTGTTCGCCAACTGGCATGGGCCAGGACAACCCTATCGGACCGGCGATGGTTACCTGGTCTGGGTGCTCACCGCCAATGGCGCGGTGTCGGCCACGCTGACCCTGCCGGATCGTACCGTGCAGATGATCAAGGTCGGCGGCACCTTCAAGTACGCAAGCAGGTATTACCGCTACCGCAACCTGGTTGGCCTGCCGGTGACCGCCACCTACGAGGGCGTGGTCAAGGGCAACGTGCAACTGGTGGTCAGCCACGGTTGCCAGCCGATGAAGACGCCGGGCGCATGGTGCTCGCCGGGCTTCTGGAAGAACGCCTCGCAGGACGCCTGGAACCTGGTCGGCGTGGACAAGTACGCCACCTTCAACGATACGGTCGTCCCGGGCTTCTACATCACGCCTTCGCCGGCCCAGCCGACGCTGTGGCAGGTTCTTACCACGCCCGGCGGAAACACCTTCGGCGCGCCGAAGCCGCCGTACTGGTTGAACGCCTACAAGGCGACCGCCGCCTATCTCACCAGCCGGATCCCGGGTTACCGGTTCGACCCGAAGCAGGTCGGCAACGAATGCGCCTGCCCGATCGACAGCCACGGCAACTACAAGACACCGATCGACTGAGGGCGTAGGCAGGCTCTCGCGCATGCCTCCTGTGCAACCGGGGGCATGCGCGGGCTATGCCGGTGGCCTCGCAAACGGGCGGGAATCGCCCAAGGCCGACTCCCCGGCGGAGCGGGTGCCTGGTGCGGCGGGATTCGGGCCATGCCCATGGCAGGGGCACCCCCTGGCGCTCAGCCATCCAGCGTGGCGCGCGCCTGCAAGGGCGGGCGCCGGGCCAAGGTGATCTCGGTATGGAACGGCACGCCGTTGCGCAGGCCGGACACTTCCACCTTGGTGCCGGGCTTGAGTGCAGCCTCGTGCCGGCGCAGGTCCGCCGGATCGAGGATGTTGTCGGTACCGATGCGCAGCAGGATGTCGTGCGGCTGGATGCCGGCCTGGGCCGCGGGCCCGCCGGGATAGACATCGGTCACCTGCGCCCCGCGCGCTGCCGCGGGCAGGCCGCTGTCCGCGGCCACCGGCACGAAGGCGTAGTCGGCGCCAAGCCAGCCGCGCACCACGTGCCCGGTGGCGATGATCTGGTCGAGCACGTTCTTGGCGTTGCCCACGGGGATGGCGAAGCCGATGCCCTCGGCATTGGCCTGCCGGCCGATCAGCAAGGTGTTGATGCCGACCAGTTCGCCCCTGGCGTTGACCAGCGCGCCGCCGGAGTTGCCCAGGTTGATCGCCGCGTCGGTCTGGATGAAGTCCTCGGCGCTCGAGCTGGAGAGCTGCCGCCCGACCGCGCTGACGATGCCCATGGTCACCGTCTGGTTGAGGCCCAGCGGGTTGCCGATCGCGAGCACGACGTCGCCCGCACGCAGCGACTGGCCATCGGCGATCCGGATCACCGGGAGGTTCCCGGCGTCGACCTTGAGCACCGCAAGGTCCGTCTCCTCGTCCGCGCCGACCAGCGTGGCCTTGGCGATGCGGCCGTCGTAGAGCAGTACCTGGATGTCGTCGGCGTTGGCGATCACGTGGTTGTTGGTCAGCACGTAGCCCTTGTCGCTGACGATCACGCCCGAGCCCAGCACCTGCTGCGGGCGCTTGTAGGCGGGGCCGGTGGGCAGGCCGCCGAACAGCCGCTGCAGCACCGGGTCCTCGTACATCTGCACCGCGCGCGCGGTCACCATCTTGTTGGCGTAGATGTTGACCACCGCGGGCGCCGCCTTCGCCACGGCGTCGGCGTAGGACACCGGGCCGCTCCCCAGTGCCGGCGCCGGGGCCTGCGTCGCCACGGCAGGCTGCGCCGAGGACGGGGCCTGCGGGGCATGGCGCAGGCCGAAGCGTGCGCGCAGGCGGTCGCCGCTGCCGGGCCAGAGCAGCCCGACCACGAAGGCGAGCGCCAGTCCCAGGATGACGAAGCGGGCGATAAAGGCGAGCGCGCCGGCGGCGTTCTTCATGGCTACAAGGGTTTGGGTGGGCCGGGCCTGGGGCGCGTGGGGCGGGTCGGCACGGGCCGCCTCGCCCTTGTGTGATTGATTGTACGGGCCAGGCCCTGACGCTACACTAACGCGATTTTTGCAGGCTCCCAAACGGGGCTCGCATCTCAATGGCATTGCATGTACCGGAGAGCCTGATGGCGAACGAAGTCGTCGATCATGGCCGCCGCCGTTTCCTGCTCGCGACCACCTCGGTGGTCGGCGGAGTGGGAGTCGTCGCGGCAGCCGTGCCCTTCATCAAGTCCTGGGAGCCCAGCGCCCGCGCCAAGGCCGCCGGTGCGCCGGTCATGGCCGACATCGGCAAGATCGAGCTGGGTCAGAAGGTCGACTACGCGTGGCGCGGCCTGCCC